>JBILHF010000014.1:0-33187 GCA_044350605.1 Opitutales bacterium | reverse complement strand
GGCCGTGCCGAAGACGGCGCCGTTCACTTCCGCCCGCAATCAGACCGCGGCCCAGCCGGTGCCGGAGAAGATGCCCTCTAATTCGGCCCTGCCGAAGTCCGCCGGCACCTCGCCGGAGATCCGTCTCGCCCAGGGCAAGCCCCGCTCGATCGACCAATCGCAGGCCCAGCCGACGCCGGCTCCGGTCATCGCGATGGCCGCACCGACACCCGTAACGACGGCCACACCGCCGCCCGCCCCTCCGCCCGGACCGGGCAAGGCGGCCGCGAAGCCTGTCCCCAAGGCCGCGCCCGCACCCGTCGCCGCCGATCCGGAACGGCCTCGCGCTTCGATTCCTTCCGGCACCGCCGGCCTACTCCTGCGTAATTCCGTGGGCGTGAACCGCGCCGGCGCGGTCGCCATCGACGCCCGCTTCAGCCAATACGGCGACTACACCCAGCGCATGCTCGAGGCCATCCAGTCGAGCTGGTGGAGCATCATCGAGCGCTCCCAGTTCGAAGGCGTCCAGCGCGGGCGCGTCACGGTGCGTTTCCGCCTGCACCGCGACGGGACCGTCACCGACGCCACGATCCTCAGCAACGAGGTCACCCGCGTGATGTCCCTGGCCTGCAAGGACGCCGTGATGGCTCCGGCGCCCTACGATATCTGGCGCGCGGATATGGTCGCCTTGTATGGCGAGAGCGACATCGTCACGATCAACTTCTATTACCGCTGATGACGCTCCCGACAGATTGGATCCCCTTCGGACGCGGCGTACGCGTGGTCGCCACGCATCCGTGCGGGCTGATCGCGGTCTCGAAGCCGGACGGTATCCTCTCGCATCCGAATCCCGGCGAGGTCGCCGAGAAGGGCACGATCCTTATCACAGGTAACTACTCCCTCGAGGAGGAGGCCTTCCATGTCCGCGACGGGCAGGGCGGTATCCGCCGCGTCTACTTGCTCAACCGACTCGATTCGCCGACCAGCGGCGTGCTGCTGCTCTCGCTCGACGTCGGCGTGGCTGATATCGTGCGTAAGATGTTCGCGCGTTCGCAGGTCTCGAAGCAATACGTGGCCCTCATCCGTGGCCGCGGCCTGCGCACTCCGCGCGGAACCTGGCAGGATCAGCTTTCCAAGTCCAAGGGTCCCGGCGGCGGCGTGCGTTCCGAGACGGGCTCGGGCGCCCCGGCGGTGACGGTCTACCAATGGCAACGTGCCGCCGGCGGCACGCTCCCGCTGTCGCTCATCCGTCTCGAGCCGCGCACCGGTCGCACCCACCAGCTGCGCGTGCAGACGGCCGCGCACGGGCATCCGATCCTCGGCGACCGCACCTACGGCGATTTCGAATTCAATAAGGCCGTCGGTACGGCCCGCGGTTTCAAGCGGCTCTTCCTGCACGCCGAGGCGACCCAGCTTTCGTTCGACTGGCAGGGCGCCAAGGTCGAGTTCAAAGCCGCCGCGCCGATGCCCGACGAATTCACGGAGGCCCTGGCCGCTGAGGATGACGAGACGCCGGGCAAAGGTCCGAAGGCGCCGCGTCGCGACGCCGGCACGCCGATCTCGCCCCGCCTGCGCATCCGGCTCTGAGTCCCGTCATGGCGTCCGCGTTCCAGCTCATCGAAGTCCACGGGCCTGAACTGGAACCTTGGATCGATGTCTTGGGCGGACTGCGCATCGCGGTCTTCCGCGAGTTCCCTTATCTCTACGAAGGCGACCTCGCTTATGAACGGGAATACCTCCGCGGCTATCTCGACTGTCCGCGCAGCCTGGTCGTCTTCGCCCAGGACGCCGCCGGTCGGACGATCGGAGCGACGACGTGCATGCCGATGGCCGACGAGACCGAGGGCTTCCGCGGTCCGTTCGAGCGCGCCGGTGTGCCGACCGACGATGTCCTTTATCTCGGCGAGAGCATCGTGTTGCCGGAGTTCCGCGGAGGCGGGCTCGGCGTTGAGTTCTTCGCCCGCCGCGAGGCGCATGCCCGCCGGCTAGGCCTGCGCACGACCGCCTTCTGCGCCGTCGACCGACCCGCCGATCATCCGGCCCGGCCCGCGGGCCATCGGCCGCTGGACGCGTTCTGGACGCGCCAAGGCTATCGTCGCCGTCCGGAACTGCAGGCGGTTTTCCCTTGGAAGGAACTCGGCGAAGAGCAGGAATCTCCCAAGACCCTCACCTTCTGGACGAAGACATGGACCGCCTGACCCTCGCCTTGCTGACCTTCGACGTCGGCGTCCCCGCGGCCTCGCCCGACGCCTTCGCCGACCGCGTCTGCGCCCAGGTCCTTGAGGCCTGGGATGAGGGCGCGGATCTCGTGGTGCTGCCGGAATTCCTTTGGATGGGCCTCGAGCCTTTCGTCGCGGGTGAAGATAAACTCCGCGGCGTCGCGCAGCTCTTCTGGACCGACCTCTGGCCGCGGCTCGCTCCGCTTCTGGCGCAGGCCGACAAGGGCGTCGTGCTCGGCACCGTGCCGTTCCTCGGCGCGGACGGCCAGCTCCGTAACCGCGCGCCGATCTGGGATGGCGTCGCTTTCCGCTATCAGGACAAACTTCATCTCACTCCGTGGGAATCCGCCTTCGTCGGCGGCGACGGCGTCGGCCTCTGGTCCTTCCGCGGCGTCCGTTGCGTCGTCGTCATCTGTCTCGACGTCGAGATCCCCGAACTCGCCTCGCTCCTGCGCGGGCAGGGTGTCGAACTGATGCTCGTGCCCAGCGCGACCGAGACCCTGATGGGCGTCGAACGCGTCGGCCGATGCGCCGATGCCCGGGCCGTGGAGCTCGGCTGCCATGTCGGCGTCTGCCACCTCGTCGGCCGGACCACCTCGGTGCTCATCGACGAGAACATCGGCCGCGCCGCGGCTTTCGCCCCTTCGCAGGCGGCTTTCCGCGACGAGCCGCGTCATCTAGCCACGCCGGTCTGCGCCGAAGGCGATCATGCCCTCACCGTCGACGTGGACCTCGCGCTCCTGCGCCGCCATCGCGCGACGCCCGGTGAGACCGATCCTTCCAGGCTCGCCGCCCGCCCGCTCCGCCTTCTTTCCTGAACCCATGCACCCGCTCATCCGTCAATACTACCAGACATTCAACTCCGGCGACCGCGAGGCGCTGCTTGCGCTCCTCCATCCGGACATCGTCCACGAAATCAACGAAGGCGGCGTCGAGGTCGGCATCCCGGCCTTCCGCGCGTTCCTCGGCCGCATGGACCGCTCGTATCGTGAGCAGGTCGAAGACCTGGTGGTCTTCGCCGGTCCGGACGCCAGCCGCGCCGCCGCCGAGTTCTACATCCGCGGCGAGTATCTCAAGACGGACGAAGGCCTCCCGCCCGCCACCGGCCAGAAGTATCACCTCCGTGTCGGGGCTTTCTTCGAGATCAAGGACGGCAAGGTGGCTCGCGTTTCGAACTACTATAACCTCAGCGCTTGGCTGCGGATGGTCGGCGCCTGAGGGGGTGTGCCCCGTCCCCTTTACGGACGACATTTCTTGGTTTGTTCACGCCCTCATCTCCTCCCCGGTGGAGGATAAAGGGGGCATCGCCCGCATTGCAGTTTGCCTCGCTTCGGCGGGCGGGCTTATTTCCCCGTAGTCGGCCACCCCGCCGCCCCCATGAATCCCGTATACGCCGCCCTCCTGGTGTTGCTGCTCTCCGCATTGGCGGAGGCCTTGCATGCCCGTCGGGTGAGGGTCGCCGCCCGGCTGGCGTTCGGACCGGAGGGGCGGGCGAGGGGTTGGACGATCGTCGCGCCTTTCCTGCGCTGCCTATCGCTCGCCGCTTTCGCCTGGGGCTTGGCCGTGACGTGGCAGCTCCATCTGGCGGCTAAGGACGGCCAGCCGGCCGAAACCGCGGAGCCGACCCGGCTGGTCTTCGTCGCCGACCTTTCGCCGAGCATGTATCTCAAGGACGCGGGACCGGAAGGGAAGGTCACGCGCCAGCAACGCATGCGCGAGGAAGTCGAAGCCGTGCTCATGCGCGTGGGCGGCGACCTCCGTTACGGCGTCGTCGGTTTCTACACCGAGGCGCGTTCCGTGGTCATGGACGCACGCGACCCGGAGCTCGTGCGCAATGTCTTCGACGGACTGCCGGTCCAATACGTCATGAAGCCCGGTTCGACCGACCTCGGCGCGGCGATCAACGCCGCGGTCAAGGTGGTCGCACCGTTGCCAGAGAAGACGGTCCGCCTGGTGATCTTCACCGACGGAGACACCGTCCCGCTGCAGCCGATCCTGCCGCGGCCGAAGTCCGTCAAGGATGTGCTCGTGCTGGGCGTCGGCGATCCGCGAAAGGGCACGTTCATCGCCGGGCACCAGTCGCGGCAGGACGCCGAAGTGCTGGCCAACGTGGCGCGCGCTTTGCGCGGTGCTTATTACGACGTGAACGAGAAGCATCTGCCGACCGACGCCTTGGGCGACCTCGTCCGTCGGACGCCGCCGACGAAGTCGGGCCTCAGTCTCGCGCAGCTCGCGGTGCAGGCGATGCTGCTGGGTTCGGCGGTGCTCGCGCTGCTGCCGGTGGCGCTGCAATATTTCGGGACCGGGTGGAAGGTAGTCCATCGGGACGAAGCAGCCGGGGATGGCGGTGTCCGATGAGGAAGTTCTTCACGCTGCTCTGGCTGCTGTTCCCCGTCGGAGTGGTTTATTATCATTTCAACGAAGGTCAGGACCAGCTGGCCCGCGAACAGGCCCGCGACCATCTCACGCGTATCCGCGAACTCGAGCGTGCCAAGGAGCCGGACTGGCCTGTCATCGTCGAGGAGTATGACAAGCTCGCCGGGGAGCTACCGCCCAACGAGCGCCCGACGGTGCGTCATCAGATCCGGCTGGCGAAGGCCAAGGCCAAGGTCGAGATGCTCGACGTCGCCGGCGCGATCGCCGACCTGTCGCAGCTGCTCAAAGAATCCGCCGCGGTCGACGGCGAGGATGGCGCGACCACGCGCGCGGTCCGCGAGACCTTGGGCAAGGCTTACTTCTATGCGACTTCCCTCCTGAAGGCCAACGGTGCGACCGAGGAAGAGTGGCGTCCTTACGCCGAACGCACCCGCCAGGTGTTCCGTTATCTCGCCGAGCACCAGGATCCCGCGGCCCTCGCCGATTACGAGCGACGCGTCGAAGCCGAGTTCGCCCGCTCCCTTGGCCAGCAATCCCTATGAAGACGTTCCTTTTGCTCTGTCTCTGCGGCGCCAGCGCCTTCGCTCAGGAAACTCCGGCTCCGGCCGCCGTCGAAGGCGTGCGCGGCGTCCGCCAGGAGGGCTCCGGCAAGGTGAAGGAGATCGACCCTGCCGCTAAGAACGTCGCGCCGACCACCGTCCAAGGCGTCGAGAAAGTCGATGGCGTCAAAACTCCCGGCGGTGCCAAGCCCGTGATGCAGGCTCCGCCGCCCGCCTCTGTCACGGCCACCGCCAAGCCCGTGGAAGGAGCCGAAGCGAAGGCGCCGCCTCCGCCGCCTCCGACTAAAGGACTCGTCGGCACCGAAGGTGTGAAGCCGCCCGAGGGCGTCAAAGGCGCCGGGACGAAGGCCACGCCGCCGCCCCCTCCCGCTCAGAAGGGAGTCGAAGCCGTCAAAGGCGTGAAGCCTCCTGAGTCCGTCAAGGGAGCCGGGATGAAGGCCACGCCGCCGCCCCCGCCCGCCAAGGGCCTCGCCGGCGTCAAGGGAGTGAAGCCGCCCGAAGGCGTGAAGCCCGCCGCCGGCGGTATCAAGCCCGTGGAGGGCGTCACCGGCATCGGCGCCGGGAAGCAGCAGAATCTCGAAGCCGCCCTGCAGGTCGAAGCCGCCGGCAAGCCGGGTCCGAAGAAGGCCAAGGCCGCCGCCGCGCTCCTCGCCGGTCCCGAACCGAAGGGCAAGCCCACCAAGGCGGACGACCGCAAGGTCTTCGAAGAAGCCCGCAAGATCCCCGACAACGGTTCCTGAACCCTTTACATAAAAACATCATGAGACTCCTCCGTCCGTTCCTCTGCGCCGCGCTCGCGTGCGCCGCGACGCTTCCCGCCCAGCAGGCCGCGCCGCTCGACGCCAAGACGCAGCAGCAATACGAACGCCTGCTCCGTCATCGTTACTCCCGCGAGCTCAGCGAGGTCTTCGCCGCGATGGAGAAGTCCGCCCGACCCGACGCCCGCGCCGGCGCCGACGCCCGCTTCCTCTCGGCCTTCCGCCTCGGTGACTGGGCGCAGGTCCGCGCGGAGCTCGCCGCGCTGCCGCCCGAACTTGGCCGCGGCATCTATGATAAGATGCTGAACGACCTCGCCGAACGCCCGAAGAACGGCGTGCGGCTCGAGGATGTCTTCGCCCTCGCCGACGCCGGCCCCGGCGACCTGACCGACCTCGAACTCCGCAAGCTCGGCCAGATGCTCGGCCAGATCGTCGCGCCTAATGAAAGCTTCTGGGTCGCCGAGCGCCTGACGCGCGGCACCGAGAAGCTCGGCGGCAAGGATCCCGCCCGCCGCCTCGCGGCCGGCCGCGTCCTTCTCGCCGGTGGTTTCCGTGACCTCGCCCGCCAGTATCTGCCGGCCGGCGCCGACCTCGACCAGATCGCCGACGAGGGTCTCCGGCAGGAGATCGCGGCCTTCCTGGCGGCGGAACAAGCCACCGAGATCGCTCAGCGCGATCAGATCTCGCGTATCTGGAGCGACAACGTCGCGATCCTCCGTTCGGAGAAGAAGACCAGCGATTGGGAGCGCAGCAAGGCCGCGGGCGAGATGCTCCGCGTCCTCACGCAGGTCTCGCCGGCCGTCCTCGGCGGCACCTTCGCCGAACTCATCAAGTCGCAACCGGACGCCGCGCTCAAGGTGGTCGGCGGCCTTTCGCGTAAGATCCAGAACGAAGGCGGCGCGCCCGCCGCCCAACGCATGGACAATCTCCGCGCTCAGACGGTGCTGGCGAACCTCATCGCCGAGCACGTCGACGTCGCCGGCGGCGACTGGCGGCAGGTCCTCGGCCTGATGGCGGAATCCTGGATGGGCGAGGTGGAACAGTCGTTCGGCCGTCAGTCCGGCGGCGCCCGTCGCACCAATAATCGCAATGGCGCCAATGATATCGATCCGGAGGAGATGCTCCAACTGGCCCCCGCCGGCAAGTGGCTCGCGGCCTTGTCGCCTGACCTGCGCGCTCGCTTCGACGCGACCCTCGCCCGCGCGGTCATCGTCAGCGCGAATTTCGAACTCGCCGCGGACCGTATCACTGAGCTCGCGCGTCGTCATCCGGCCGCGGGCGTCGCTTTGGCCGAAGATTTCCTGCTCGCCTGGGGGCAGGCCCATAATCCCCAGCTGCCCTCGGAACTACGTTCCCGTTATGGCCTGCCCGAGGACGCCCGTATCCCGGTGACGCCGGTGATGATGGAGCGGAACATCGACAGCCTCGCCCGCATGATGGCGCTCTTCCGTCAGGCCGGCGTCGCGCCGCGCGACCAGAGCAAGGTCGTCAACGCCTTCGACCTCGCCTATAGCAATGCCGAGGCCTACCGCGACACGCACATCGAGCACGTGTTCGGTCCGACCGCCAAGATGGATGAGCAGGTGTTCTTCCTGCTCGCCCAGAAGATGCATGCCAATCTCGGTGATCGCTGGCGCCGCGCCGACGTCCAGCGTGGCGGACTGACCCGTCGCAACGAGGCCCAGACCTACGCGATGGCTACGGCCGGCTATGCTTCGCTGCTGAAGCTGATCGACGAATGGCAGGCCGACCGCCCCGACGCCCACAAGGCGCTGTTGCTCGGCGCCGTCGTCCTGAATGACTGGGCCGATTTCGAGAGCTTCCAGGACCTCGCTCCGACCGAGCCCGCCAAGCGCCTCGTCCTCGCCAAGGAGAAGACGCTCCGTTCGCAGGACTACTTCCAGCGCGCCGCCGACGCCTACGGCCGTCAGGTCGTCCGCCTGCAGCCTAATGAGCAGTCCATCGACCCTTACCTGAGCTGGTTCAACGCCGTGCTCGGTGTCGGGGCTAATAATCAGGTCAATCTCGGCAAGCCGCTCAACCGCGCGGCCCTCGGCCGCATCCGCGCCGCCATCCAGGCGCTCCCGGGCCGGCTCGCGGGCACGCACATGGGTCAGCTCGCGAAGACGCTGAACGTCCGCCTCAACGATCAGAACAACCCGCTGCACGAGGACCTGAAGTATCGCTACCTCGCCGCCACGCTCGTGGTCACGAAGGATGACCCGTTTTCGCTCGGTCTCAAGAAGCGCGCGGACTATCTCGACGAGCTCCTCGGCGAGATCCGCGTCCAGACCCGCGTCGACGGACCGAACACGGTCGGGGCAGGGCAGGACTTCGGTATCATCGTCAGCGTCGTGCACACCGAGGCCATGGGCCGCGTCGCCCGCTTCGGACAATACCTGAGCAACGACCCGTCGGCGACCGCCGCAGCCGCGAAGCGCAGGGGTCCCCAGGCCCTGCGTTCTGCCGACGCGCTGGGTCCGCGCGATGAGTTCGAGAAGAAACTCACCGAGGGCCTTTCGCCCTTCTTCGAGATCCGCTCGATCACCTTCGCCGCGCCCGACGTGAAGCCGAGGCCGGCCGTCCGGCCGGGTTGGGAGGAGACCACGCTCGCCTACGTGCTAGTGCGGGCCAAGGACGCCAGCGTCGATAAGATCCCGCCGGTGCAGATGGAGCTCCGCTTCATCGACCTGAGCGGACCCGTGACCGTCCCCGCGACTTCTGCCGAGACCCTGCTCAAGGTCGCCGGCGGTAAGGCCAGTCCGCGTCCGGCCGACAAGATTGAGGTCACGCAGACGCTCGATACACGCCAGTTCGGCATCAATGGCTCCCTGAGCCTTGAAGTCGCCGCGACTGCGTCCGGCACCGTGCCCGAACTCGACGACCTCCTGGACCTCGCCCCGTTGGCCGCCTTGGCCAAGGTGCGTCAGGTCACGGTCATCGACCCGCTGATGGTCAAGGAACTCAATACCTGGGGCGACCAGGTCGCGCCGCGCACGGAGCGCCGCTGGTCAGTGACGCTCGACGGTGACGCCATCCGCGCCGCCGACAAGGCGACCGACCTGCCGTTCCCGCCGGTCAAGGCCACGAACGCGACCACCGTCTGGCGGACCTATCAGGACATCGATCCCGTGGTGCTGACGAAGAATTCCGTCCTCCTTGACCGGGTCAAAGTCGCGGCCGGGGCGGGTTACGTCGCGCCGGTGGCCGAGGATGACCTGACCTACCTCTATGTCGGTCTCGCCGTCGCCGCCGTTTTCGTCGGGTGGCTCGTCTTCCGTCCGCGCAACACCGGTCCGCGCCCGCCTCGCGCCCGTGATGTCTTCAAGCTGCCCGCCTCCATCGACGGTTTCGCGGTCGTGGCCTTGCTCCGCAAACTGGCCGCCAGCCCGCTGGTGAAGTTCAGTTCCGCCCAGCAAGCCGAACTCAAGGCGGACATCGAACGCGTCCAGACCGGCTGCTTCGGTGGCGCGACCACGCTTTCCGAGGCTGACCTCAAGACCCTCGCCGAAAAATGGCTCCGCCAACTCCGCTGAGGACTTAACAACCACCCCCACCCCTATCCCTACCCCTTAAGCAATGAGCTCCCATCCTAACCCCGCGGCCGTGCAGGCTGCTCATCAGTTCGTCGCCGACGTCCGCACGCGCGTCGGCAAGGTCGTCGTCGGCCAGGACGTCGTCGTCGAGCGCGTCATGATCGCGCTCCTCACCGGCGGCCACCTGCTCCTGCAGGGCATGCCTGGCCTGGCGAAAACCCTCCTCGTGAACACGGTCGCGAAGGCCATCGCCTTGGACTTCCGTCGCATCCAGTTCACGGTCGACATGCTCCCGTCCGACATCGTCGGCTCCGAAGTCGTCGACCAGAAGACCGGTGACTTCCGCATCCACCGCGGCCCGGTCTTCACGAACCTGCTCCTCGCGGACGAAATCAATCGCGCCGCGCCGAAGGTGCAGGGTGCGATGCTCGAGGCCATGCAGGAGCGCAAGGTCACCCTTGGCGGTCAGACGATGCGCCTGCCGACGCCGTTCCTCGTCATCGCGACGCAGAATCCCGTCGAACAGTCCGGCACCTTTGAACTGCCCGAGGCCCAGCTCGACCGCTTCATGCTTCTCCATCGTCTCGGCTATCCGGGTCGCGACGAGGAGCAGGACATCCTCCAGCGCCAGCTCGGCATGGGCCTCCGCAAGGAAGAGGGCGGGGCGGTCCCGAAGACGGCCTTCGACATGATCGATGACTCGCCGGTGGGCACCAAGGCCGACCTCGTCGCCGCGATGGAAGCCGTCCAAGGCGTCCATGTGAGCGAAGTCTTCCTCCGCCACTCCGTCGAACTCGTCCGCCGTACGCGCGAATCCAAGGACCTCGATTTCGGCTGCAGTCCGCGCGCCGGCCTGGCCCTCGTCAACGCCGCCCGCGCCCGCGCGGTCATCCGCGGTCGGGATTACGTCACCCCGGAGGATCTCTTCGAGCTTGCCGAGGACGTCGTCCTGCACCGCATCCGCGTGAGCTACGAAGCCGCGGCCGCCGGCCAGACCGGCGCCAAGGTGCTGGAAGGAATCCTCGCCGGATTGGGCTGAACGCATGCTTCGTCCGCGGACATTACCTCACGATCCGGTCGACAGCCGGCAGTTCGAAGTCGCCGTCCGGCGCCTCGCGAACAGCCTGGATTTCGGTCAGCGTGATTCCGTGTTCCACGGCGCTGGTCTGGAGTTCGTCCAGTCGCGTCCGTATGTCGCCGGCGACGCCGTGAAGTTCATCGACTGGAAGGTCTCCGCCCGCCTGGGTAAGCTCTACGTCAAGGAGTTCCGCGAGACCAAGCAGATCCCGCTCTACCTCCTGCTCGATACCTCCGCTTCGATGTGCGTCACGTCCCAGCCCTTGAGCAAGTATGCCTGGGCCGTGCGCATCGCGACCGGCGTCGGCCTCGCCGCCCAGTCGTCGGTGACGCCCGTCGGTCTGCTCGGTTGCGGGGCCCGCGAACTGCATGTCCGTCCGACTCTCTCGCGTAATGTCGTCATGGAATGGGCGCACCAGCTAAGACAGCATGACTTCACCGAGAAGACCTCGCTCGCCGTGCGTGCCCGTGAGCTCGCTCCGTCCTTGGTCAAGCGGACGACGGTCATCGTCCTGAGCGACCTGCATGACCATGACGCCATCGCGGCGCTTCAGGTGCTGGCCCAGCGACATGACTGCGTCGTCCTGCATCTCGAAGATCCGGCGGAGCAGGGTCTGCGTGGTGCCGGCCTGATCCGCGGCGTCGAAGCCGAGTCCGGACGCGGGTTCGTCGGTTTCGGCGGACGTCGGCAGGTCGATTCCTCCGGCTGGCAGGCCGAGCTCAGCCGTTTCGGCATCGATTACCTCCGCCTGCGCACCGACGAGCCCCTCCTTGGTAAACTGACCCACTTCTTGAAGAACCGCGGCTTCGCTAGCCGTGCGGCCCGTTGATCATGACCGCCGCGCCGTCCTCATTCCGCCGATGGGTCCTCTGGGGCCTGGTCGTGGCCGTCGTCGCCGTGTGGTGGTTCCTGCAGGAGGATGACAGCCTGAAGGTCCCGCTCGGGGTCGAACAGGCGGCCATCATCACTTACGGCGGCCCCACGCTCGTCGTGAAACCGTTCCGCTATGGCGTGGCCGTGAACGTGCGCATCGCTCAGGTGACCGGGCAGGACGGCCTGAACGTGTATGACGTCCGCTACCTCGTGAATCGCGAAGGCGAGCATGACCTCACCGAATACCTGATGGCGGACGATGGTGCGGCGTTGAGCGGCCTGCCGTCGTTCAAGATCCAGGGTGACCCGAAACTCTCCAAGGAACTCGAAGCCCGCGTGAAGGAGACCGAGGACATCGGTATCCAGGTCTGGGGACATTATCGGGCGACCCTCTGGGCGCTTGGCGTCTTCTGGATCGGTTGGCTGCTGTTGCTCATCTTCTGGCGTCGCCCCAAGAAGCCGCTCGCCGTGATCGTGAAGTCGCCGCTCACTTCTGCCGAACAATTACGACAGCTGCTCGCCGAGCTCGAACAGGGCGCCCTCGGCGCCGAACAGAAGGCCCGACTGGAGATGCTCCTGCTGCGTTCTTGGCGCGAAGGCCTCGTCCCGGCCGAGGCTCCCATGGCCGAGGTCTTGGCCGCCATCGCCCGCGGTGAGCGGACGGGTGAATCCTTAGGACGTCTGCAACGTTGGCTCCATCGCCCTGGCTCGGGCGTCGCCGACACCGAGATCGCCAGCATCATCCGTCAGCACCTGCCGGCCCCGGAGGCCGTCCGCCCATGACCTTCCTGCATCCCCAGTGGCTGGCCCTGCTCGCCATACCGGTCATCCTGGCCTTCTGGGAGTGGGTCCGCCCCGGTCAGCCCCTCGCGATGCCTTACGACGGCGTCCAGGGTCGTCGCGGCTGGTTCCTCCGTTGTCTCGTGCTCGTAGCCAACTGCCTCCCGGCGGGGCTGCTCGCGGTGGCGATCCTGTTCCTCGCGCACCCGGTCACCTTCCAGCCGCCGGAAGTCGAACGGCAGCTGACGAACATCCAGGTGGTCCTCGATACTTCAGGCAGCATGCGCGGGTCGCACGGCGACCAAGGCAAGGGGCGTCACAGCCGGTTCGACTCCGCCATGGAGTCGCTCGAGAAGTTCCTGCATCACCGTAAGGGGGACGCCTTCGGGCTGACCATCTTCTCGCGCAATTTCATCCACTGGGTCCCGCTGACGCTCGATACCGAGACCATCATGCTCTCGCGTCCGTTCATCGAGCCCAACGTCCTGCCGGATGAGCTCTGGGGCGGCACGTTCATCGGCAACGCCCTCACCGGCGCCTCGGCCCACCTCGCCCAGCGGCCCGCCGGCGACCGCATGATCATCCTCCTTACCGACGGCGAGAGTCCCGACATCAAGTCGCCCAAGGACATCCCCATCATCGCCGACCTCCGTGAGAAGGGCGTCATCGTCTTCGCCGTGCTGCTGACGGACATCCCCGTGGACCCGGCGCTCATCGGCATCGCCCGCGCGACCGGCGGCGAGGCCTTCAATGCCGTCACCCCGGAGGCGCTCAATTCCGTCTTCAAGCGGATCGACGAGATGAAGAAGGTCGTCGTCCTCGAGAAGAAGCCGCGGACCGCCGATTATTTCGACCCGCTCTTCCTGCCGGCACTAGGCCTGCTCGCCGCGGCCGTCTGCGCGCTCTTCGGCCTCCGGTTTACGCCCTGGTAAGGCTTACTTCATCATCATCAGGCCGCGGATGGCAAAGGCCAGGCCGAGGGCGATGAGGAGGTAGGACGACACGTAAGGGGCGCGGGCGGCGATGCGGCTGAACCAGCCGGATTTCTCGGCGAGCTTTTTGAAACCCCAGGAAGCGAGCACGCCCACGGAGATCATCGTCAGCGCCAGGCCGAGGCTGAAGGCCGCCACGATGCCGAAGCCCAGGGAGAACTCCTTGAGCTGGAGGCAGACGATGAGGATCGAGACCGCGGCCGGGCAGGGCATGAGTCCGCCGGTGAGCCCGAAGATCACGATCTGACCGGTGGTGACCTGACGATTGGCGAAGCGCTTCTGGATTTCTTCCGCATGCGCTCGGGCGTGCGCATCCTCGTCCTCGTGGCCGTGATGATGGTCATGACTATGGTCGCCTTCGCCGTGATGGTGGTGATGCCCTTGTTCTTCGCGCAGGCGCATGATCGTCCAGACCGCCATGCCGATGACGATGAGGCCGCTGATGAGGAGGAAGTAGGGCTCGGTCTGTTCGACGTTCCAGTTCGAGCCGTAGTTGAGCGCCAGGCCGGCGAGGACCCAGATGATGAGCGTATGCGACAGGGCGGCGCAGAAGCCGAGCAGGGCGGCCTGCCAGGCGGTGCCGCGGATCGCGATGATGAAGGCCGCCATCATGGTCTTGGAGTGGCCGGGTTCGAGGCCGTGCAGGGCGCCGAGCAGGATCGCCACGGGAACATAGAGCCAGGCTTGGGCGGTTCCCTGTTGCAGCAGCTGGGAGAAGTCCATGGCCAGACCTTAGCAGCCTAGGTCAGGCTGTCGACCTTGGGGATAGGCTTGCGGCAGGGCGGGGGCTTTACTTGCTACAGGGCGTATGAAGACCGTCACCCTCGGCCAGAGCCCGCTCACCTCCAGTCGCCTCGCCTATGGCTGCTGGCGTATCGCGACCAAGGGCGACGCCGCCGCAGATTACGCGACGGCTAAGGCAGCGGTCTTCGCGGCCGTCGATGCCGGCTACACGCTCTTCGACCACGCTGACATCTATTGCGACGGCGAGGCCGAGCGCGTCTTCGGCCGCATCCTGAAGGAGAACCCTGGCCTGCGCGCCAAGATGACGATCGCGACCAAGGGCGGCATCCGTTTCAAGAACCGCCCCGCCGGCGCCCCGGTGCGCTATGACTTCTCCCGCGCCCATCTGCTGGCCCAGTGCGAGCTCTCGCTCAAGCAGCTCGGCGTCGAGACCATCGACCTGCTGCATCTCCATCGTCCGGATTACCTCATGGATGCGGCCGAGGTCGCCGCGGTCTTCACCGAACTACGCGCCGCCGGTAAGGTCCGCGAGTTTGGCGTGAGCAACTTCAGCCCTTCGCAGTTCTCGCTCCTGCAGAACGCGCTGTCCTTCCCGTTGGTCACCAATCAGGTCGAGGTCAGTCTCGTGCAGCTCTACGCCTTGCACGACGGCACGCTCGATCAGTGTCAGGAGAAGAAGGTCACCCCGCTCGCGTGGAGCCCGCTTGGCGCCGGCCTGCTCGGTTCGGGCGGCGTGGATCTCCTGCCTGGGCAGCGTCACTATAACCCGACCGCCGTTTTGGCCGTCCTCGACCGCATCGCCAAGGAGCGCGGCGTCGCCCGCGAGCTCGTCGCGCTGGCTTGGATTCTGAAGCATCCGGCTAAGATCGTCCCCATCATCGGCACCACCCAGCCTGAGCAGATCAAGCAGCTGGCCGCCGCGGCGGACCTCGAGCTGACCCGCGAAGAGTGGTATCACCTCGTCACCGCGGCCCGTGGCGCGGAGATGCCGTAAGCTTTAGGGGGCAAGGGGACCCGGGGAAGGCCGGGTGGGGGCACGGGGTCAGCCGGTGATGGTTGGGATCTTGAGGGACTGGCCGCCGTTCAGGGCGGACTGGTGCGCGATCATCCCCGGAACCGTGTAGGCCAGTGCTTCGTCGATCCCGACGAACGGCTTGCGGCCCTTCGCGATCGCATCGACGAACTCATGCGTGATGAAGCAATGCGAACCCTCGTGGCCGCTGTCGTGGCGGAGTGGTTCGGGAAGCATATCCGTCTGCCACCACTTCACCTCCGCGTATTTCTCGAGGATCTGCTTAGACCGCTCGAAGCCACCGCTATCCTTCTCGGTCTTCGTCTCGGCCCGGACGATCGAAGGCCCGTGGGCGCCCGTCGGGTCGCTGAAATAGAAACTCATCTTGTCGCCGAAGTAGCGGGCGCGTTCGCCGCCTTTCTGGGCGCCGCGCCACCAGATCGCCACGCGCATGCTGTTGCCGCGGTCGGTGCGGAAGAGGGCGGTTTCGGTCCAGAAGGGATTGCCGTAAGCGTTATCCTTCACGATCGGATGGTCGTCGCCCCAGCCATGGCAGACCACTTCCGTCAGCCGTTCGCCGGTGACGCTGAGCAGGTGGGCGGTGCAGTGGGTCGGGTAATGCATCGGCGGGAGGCCGTGGCGCCACGTGCGCTTGCCGTTCTCGAAGTAGAGCGTCTCGAGCCCCGGGTGATGGTATTCGGACTCCGTGTAGTAGAGATGCCCGAAGCGGCCTTCGGCGTGGAACTTGCGAGCGGAGATCGTGAGCTGCTGCCAGCAACTGGTCTCGCCCATCATGTAGGTCAGTCCGGATTTCCGAACCGCACCGGCGAGCTGCCCGCATTCCTCGAGCGTCATCGCGGCGGGGACGGCGCTGAGCACGTGCTTGCCGGCGGCCAGGCAGAGGAGGGTGTGCCGGACGTGGTCCGGCGCGGGCGTGGCGAGGAAGACCGCTTCGACCTTGGGGTCCTTGAGCATCTCCTCGAGCGACGGGTATCCCTTGGCGCATTTGTAGACTCGCTGAAGCGCCGCGAGGCGTTCGGGTCGGAGCTCGGCCACCGCTTCGACGACACAGTCGGGGTGTTCGTGGAACTGGAAACTCAGGCCGAAGCGGCCGCCGACGATGCCGATACGGACCTTGCGGGTAGGGGTGGTGAAGCCGGTCTGGCCGAACAGGCGGGCGGCGGCGAGGCCGGCGCCCGTGGTCGCGCCAAGACGGAGGAAATCGCGTCGGGTGCTCATGGGGTATGGGCATCATCGCCTGTCCCCGGCCGGAGGCAATCCCCAGGTCCGAGGAAAGCCGAGGTTGCGGGCGGACGGTCGCCCGCCTAGAAAACACTCATGAATCCTACCCTAGGTTCGTTTCTCCGTCGTGTCTGGCCCTTGCTGGCCGCGTCCGCCCTCTGCGCGCAGACGGCCCAGCTCCTTGAAACGAAGACCATCACGCCGCCGGAAGAGCCTTATGCCGGCTGGTCGACGCTCGCGCGTCGGGCCAACGGCGAACTCTGGGTCACCTGGTCGGGCGGCCGCGACGCGCATGTCTGTCCGCTCGGTCAGGTGAAGGCGATGACCTCGAAGGACGACGGCGCGACCTGGACCTATCCGCGCGTGCTCCTCGACGGTCCGATCGACGATCGGGATAGCGGCGTGATGGAGACCGCCAAGGGGACCTTACTCGTCACGACCTTCACGTCGCTGGCTTACGAAGAGCGCGGCTTGGTCGCCAAGCAGACGCCGGAGCGGCAGGCGCGCTGGAAGGCGGCGCAGGAACGCCTGACGGCCGAGGAACGCAAGGAGCAGCTCGGCGAATGGGTCCTGCGCTCGACGGACGGCGGCAAGACCTGGTCGCCGCCGATCGCGACGATCGTCAATAGCCCGCACGGCCCGACCCAGTTGAAGGACGGACGCCTTCTTTACGTGGGGAAGAAACTTTGGACTGATGACGCCAAGATCGGCGTCGCCGAATCGAAGGACGACGGACTCACCTGGAGCTGGCTCAGCGAGATTCCGACGCGGCCCGGTGACGATGTGAAGAAGGGCTATCACGAGCTCTTCGCGATCGAGACCGACGACGGACGCATCGTCGCCCAGATCCGTAATCATAATAAGCCCGACGTCGGCACCACGCTGCAGACCGAATCGACCGACGGCGGCCGGACCTGGACCGTGCCGCAGGCGATCGGGGTCTGGGGCCTGCCTTCGCAGTTATTGAAGCTCAAGGACGGCCGCTTGGTCATGACCTATGGCTATCGTCGCAAGCCCTTCGGCAATCAGGCACGCATCAGCTCGGACCAAGGCCGGACGTGGAGCGAACCGCTGACGATCTCCGCCGACGGCGAAGGCGGCGACCTGGGTTACCCTTCGACCGTCGAACTCGCGGACGGCACCTTGCTCACCGTCTGGTATGAATTCCAGAAAGCTGCCGGCAAGGCGGTGCTCCGCCAGGCGAAGTGGAGGATCAGCAAATAGAGTATCGAGTATGGAGTATCGAGTATTGGGGTGATGCTACGGGCGTGGCTTCGCCGCGCCCTGCTTGTCAGGAGTGCACGATGAATCGCGCCCCTACCTTGGCTCGCCCTGCGGCGAGCTTCAGAGCCCGTAGCCTTGGGACTTACGGACGTCGCCGACATACCAGTTCTCGAGCTTCTCGCGGGCCCAAGGGGTCTTACGCAGGAAGGTCAGCGACGACTTGATCGTCGGGTCGAACATGAAGCAGCGGATCGGGATGCGGTAGGCCATTTCCTGCCAGCCGTATTTGGCGACCATCGTCTCAAGCAGCTTCTGCAGGGTCACTCCGTGCAGCGGGTCGCGGTGAGGTTTACGTTCTTCGTTCATGGCGTTCAGGCCGCGCAGCGCTTCAGGAAGACCAGGCGGTCGATCGCCACGATCTTCGGAGGCAGCAGGCGCGGGCGGATGATCGTCGGGTCGGTCGTGTGGCTCGTCACTTCGTAGAGTCCGTTGTAGAACCATTTGCCGCCTTCGGTGCGACGGACGTAGACCGGCAGCGGGCCGCGGGTCTCGGCGAGCTTGATGCCCCACTTGGGCTGGTCGCCTTTGCGCCCGACCCAGACTTCGCATGGTTCGCCGTCGGCGCGCGGATTCCAGCCGAGGCCGAGGCAGACGCCGATGACCGCGCCAGCCTTGTGGATGACGAAGTTCGGGGGCTTCGGGTCGCCGCCCAGGAAGGCGCGCACCTCGTCGAACTCATAGCCCTGGCCCACGACGTGGGGAGCGGGAGCAGGAGAGGGCGAAGCGTCGGACATGGCTGAAGGGAATAGGGAGACCCACCTTGCGGGGGAAGGCTAAATGCCCGCCAAAGAAAAAGGCACGCTTGCGCGTGCCTATGGTCGGGAGCCGGCAGGGGCTCAGGCTTTCGGCTTCGGCTCGTCTTCGACGAGGCGGATGCGCAGGTCGCGCAGCTGCTTCGGGGCGACCGGGCTCGGGCAGTCGGCCATCAGGTCGCGGCCGTTCTGGTTCTTCGGGAAGGCGAGGATATCGCGGATCGAAGAGCGGCCGGCGAGCATGGCGACCACGCGGTCGAAGCCGAGGGCGATGCCTCCATGGGGCGGGGCGCCGTAGGAGAAGGCCTTGAGCATGTAGCCGAAGCGGCTGTCCACGAGGTCCTGCGGGATCTTGAGGATATCCTCGAAGACGCGCTTCTGGACGGCCGGGTTATGGATACGGATCGAGCCGCCGCCAAGTTCGACGCCGTTGAGGACGATGTCGTAGTGCTGGCCGCGCACCTTGGCGGGGTCGGTGGCGAGCAGGGGCTCGTCTTCGACGACCGGGGCGGTGAACGGGTGGTGGGCCGAGAGGTAGCGCTTCTCTTCTTCGTCCCAGAGCATCAGCGGGAATTCGATGACCCAGAGGAAGTTATACTGGTCGGCCGGGAGGGTCAGGCGACCGCGGGCCTTGAGCAGGTAGGAGGATTCGAGGCGGATGCGGCCGAGGATGGTCGAGGCCTGCTCCCAGGGGGCGGCGGCGAAGAAGACGATGTCGCCGTCCTCGATGTTGAGCTGCTGCTTGAGCGCGGCCTTCTCTTCATCGGAGAAGAACTTCACGATCGGGGACTTCCATTCGCCCGCTTCGCACTTGATGAACGCGAGGCCCTTGGCGCCGGCGCTCTTGGCGATGTTCTCGAAGTTGGTCAGCTCGCCCTGGGTGATGTCGGCGAGGCCCTTGGCGTTGATGGCGCGGACCACCGAGCCCGGGGTGTTGGCGGCGCCGTTGAAGACCTTGAAGGAGGAGTTCTTGAACAGGGCCGTCAGGTCCTGGATCTCCATGCCGAAGCGGGTGTCAGGCTTGTCGATGCCGAAGCGGTCCATCGCTTCCTGGTAGGCCATGCGCGGGAAGGGCGTCGGGATGTCGATGCCGAGGGTCTCCTTCCAGGTGCGCTTCAGGATGCCTTCGATCAGCTTGTACATGTCCTCGCGGTCGATGAAGGACATCTCCAAGTCGACCTGCGTGAACTCCGGCTGGCGGTCGGCGCGCAGGTCTTCGTCGCGGTAGCAACGCGCCATCTGGTAGTAGCGTTCGACGCCGGCCACCATGAGCATCTGCTTATACTGCTGCGGGGACTGCGTGAGCGCGTAGAATTCGCCGGGGTTGGTGCGGCTCGGCACGAGGAACTCGCGGGCGCCTTCCGGGGTGCTCTTGAAGAGGGTCGGGGTCTCGATCTCGAGGAAGTCCTGGCCGTCGAGCTCGGCGCGGATGGCACGGGCGGCCTTGGCGCGGAGCTTGAGGAGGCCGATGTTACGCGGGCGACGGAGGTCGAGGAAGCGGTATTCGAGGCGGAGGTCTTCGTTCACCTTGTCGGCCTTGTCGTCGTCCATCGGGAACGGCAGGTCGGCGCAGATGTTGTGGACGACGAGGGTCTCGGCGGCGATCTCGATGCTGCCGGTGGCGAGCTTGGCGTTGACCGTCTCGGCCGAACGGGCGCGGACCTTGCCGGTGATCTCGATGACGGATTCCGTCTTCAGGCGCTGGGCGACTTCCTGGATGCCGTTGGCGCCCGGATTGAAGACCACCTGGGTCATGCCTTCGCGGTCGCGGAGGTCGACGAAGGTCACGCCGCCGAGGTCGCGCTTGGTGTCGACCCAACCCACGAGGGTCACGGTCTGGCCGGCGTCGGCGGGGCGGAGGGCGTTGCAGGTATGGGTGCGTTTCATGGGGTCGGGACGGACGGAATCGAGGGGTATGGTTAACGGACGGGGAAAACCCTAGTCAAAGACCAATTTGGAGGGCCAGGGATAGGGGTAGGGATAGGGCTAGGCTTTGCAGGGGTATGGGTAGGGGAGGGGCTAGATTCAAGGGGCTGAGGCAGGGCGTGTCAGCGGTTGGATACGAAGAGTCTCTAACGTTCCGTCTCTCCGTCGGATAGGGCCGATCAACCTTGGTCTGCCGTTCGCCGAGAGATAGGCGGATCACGAGGTCAAGGTGGCTGCGCACGCCGAACCGCCAACCGCTAACCGCCAACCGCCCATCGTTTCGGGTGGGCAGGAGACCGTCCTGGGGCTTAAGTCTCCGCATGCGCACCCCCGCACTCCTGACCGCCTGCCTGTTGGCGGCCGTCGCTTCCGCCGCCCCGCAGAAGGTCGAGATGGCCGGCTACCTCATCGTCCCGACCGAGCGCGTGAACGAGCCCTACGAAGCCGGCTTCTCGATCTACGCCGCCGCCTGGCCGCTCCTGAGCGAATATCCGGGACATCGGTTCCAGACCGGACTCTTCGGCACCTGGATGCATCCGCAGTATCCTAAGGACGAGAAACCCAAGGACCTGTATAACGACATCGAAGGCGGCCTCGGCTGGTGGCGCGACACACATTTCCCGTCGGTGACGCCGAAGTTCATCATGGGAGGCGTCGGCGTGAATTTCTACGACATCGCCAACGGACCGGGTTACGGACGCGGCACATGGGAAGACCCGCGCGGACTCTACGGCGTCGCGCAGCTCACGCCTTGGCTGCTCTTCCCGCTCGATGGCCTCAACCTCAAGCAGGGCGTCAACGGCGAGCTCTTCGGCTACGGCTACCTGCCGATGCCGTTCGCCGAGGCCAAGGCCAAGACCGAAGGCAAGGACGTCCCCACGGGCGCCAACTGCTGGACGCTCTTCCTGAACTCGTCGAACTTCAAGGGGCCGGTCTGTTTCTTCACGCCGAATTTCTGGTCGCGCGCGGCGCTGCGCAATCCGGCCGTCGCCGGGCAGATGCTCGATTCGCGCGGTTCGGATCCGAACAAGCATTTCCAGATGGAGACCCAGTATGTCCCCGCGGCGATGGCCAAGGATGAGAAGGGTGACGCCTACGCGCGCGTGGCCCCGACGTCTTTCCCGGTCGGCGCCGATGGCACGACAGTCGTCCTGCATCGCCTGACCTGCTATGACCGCCGCGCCCTCTATGATGGTGTGAAGGCCTGGTTCGATGGCGGCCCCGTGGCCTCTGGCGCGATCAATCCCGCCGGCGAGCTGGTTCAGAGTTTCCGGACGGGCGGCGGCTCTACGTGGAGCATCTATCCGCAGGGCACGAAGCGTGAAGCGAAGCCCGGCCTCGATTGGAAGGCCTTCGCGACGCCGCATTCGCCCGACCCGCATACCTACGGTTACAAGTGGAACGCTGACCTGGTGTCTCGCTCCCGTCCGGGGCTCGTGACCTTGCCGGAGTATTACCGTCTCGGTTCCTTCGGGAAGAACGGCCGCTGGAGCGCGGTGACGGCGAAGGACGTCCCGCCCGCCACGGGCCTGGCGCAGATGACCTTCGATCCGCCGAAGGAAAAGCCGCAGGCCCCGCGCGAGACCCAGCCCGGGGAAAAGACGACCTGGAAGGTCCCTGGCCCGAAGGCCGGACCATTCCAGGCCTTCCTCGGCGACGGCAGCGTCGTGACCTATTACTGGTACCGCTTCGCTGATCAGCCTGCCATCCTCAACGCCGACCTGACGCCCGCCGAGCGCGAAGCCCTGCAGGTCAAAGTCGAGAAGCTGCACCGCACCTGGACCAAGGATCGCGAGTATCTCGCTCCTCCCGCCGTTGGTAAGCTCGCCGCGCTCGATCCCGCGCAGGTCCTCACGCCGCCGAAGGGGCTCGAAATCGGTTACGTGCCCATCGCCACGCGGCAGGAACTCGCCCCGGCGAAGAAGTAAGCCGGCTCAGCGACGGTCGATATCCTTGGCCTCGATCGGCTCGACGTGCGCGAGGTGATCGGGGTTCTTCTTGCCCGTGAGCACCTTGACTAGGCACCACACGAACAGTGTGGTCACCGCGCCCACCGAGATGAGCATGAAGAGAAGGCCGGCGGTTGTCATGGTCGTGTAGTCGGAGGGTTAGCGGGCGTCCCAGCGTTTACCGGCGCGATGGATCATCAGCGCCGAGAAGGCCGCGAAGAGCAGCAGGAAGAAGGCCGTCAGGCGGGCGACGCCGCTGGCCGGGTGGCCGGGTCCGCCGACCAGGTCGAGGATGGGGTCGGTCGGGGTGAAGGCCGGCGCGTCGAAGGAGAGGTTCCAGCCCGCGACATTCTTCAGCACGAACATCAGGAAGATCGCGGTCAGGAAGGCGGGCGAGACCCAGCGGAGGATGAACTTGAAGACCCGGGGAATGCGGATCTCCGCGCCCTGGTGGGCTTCGGTCCAGCCGCGCTCGGTACCGAACGTCAGGTTGAAGACATAGATAAGGATCGTGCCTTGGAGGAAGATGCCGATGTCGCCGATCCAGAAGTCGACCGTCGAGAGCGCCTTCAGGCCTTCGCTGAAGTAGACGACCAGCGTGCAGCCGACCGCGGTGATGAGGCCGAGCAACGTGACTGACCCCCAGCGGTCCAGGCCGAGGCCTTCCTCGAGGAAAGCAATGCCGGGCTGCAGCATCGAGAGCGAGGAGGTGATGGCGGCGATGAAGAGGAGCGTGAAGAAGAGCCCGCCGAAGAGGTGACCGTAGGGCATGCCGGCGAAGACCTGGGGCAGGACGTTGAAGCCGAGGGCGAAGGTGCCACCGGCGACGGCCGAGGCGCCGAGGAAGGCGAAGGCGGCCGGCACGGTGATCATGCCGCCCAGTCCGACTTCGCAGAACTCGTTGGCGGCGGTGGCGGTCAGGCCGCTCAGCACCACGTCATCGTTCTTCTTGAGGTAGCTGGCGTAGGTGATGATCACGCCGAAGCCGACGGACAGGGTGAAGAAGATCTGGGAGGCGGCCTTGAGCCAGACGGCGGGGTTGGAGAGGCCTTTGGAGATATCGTGCGGATTCCACATGTAGCCGAGGCCGTTCCAGACGCTGAGCTCGGGGTGGGCCGGATCGGGCGTGCCGAGCGTCATCACGCGGACGAGCAGGATGAGGGCGATGGCGATCAGGAGCGGCATGCCCCAGTTGCAGATGAACTCAATGCCTTTGGAGAGGCCGCGGTAGATGATGATGAAGTTGAGGATGAACACGCCGACGAAGAAGAGGAACGGTCCGCCGAAGCCGAGGATGGAGCCATCCGCTGATTGGCCGGTGAAGGCGCTGAAGGCGGCGGCATAGCTCTTGGGGTCCTTACCGAGGTCGAGTGAGCCGCTGAAGCTGTTCCAGGCGTAGCCGAGGCACCACGATTCGATGACGACGTAATAGAAATAGACGCCGACCGGGATGATGAAGCCAAGGAGGCCGACGTATTTGCCCCAGGGCTTGCGGATGATCGCGTGGAAGATGCCGGGCGAGGAGTTGAAACCTTGGGTGCCGCCGAAGCGTCCGAGCGTCCACTCGACCCAGCAGATCGGCAGGCCGACGATCAGGAGCGAGATGAAGTAGGCGATCAGGAAGGCGCCGCCCCCGGTCTCCTTGTCGGCGACGAGGCCGGGGAAGCGGAGGAAGTTACCCAGACCGACCGCACTGCCGGCGACGGCCATGATGACGCCTAGTTTGGAGCTCCAGCCGTCGGGTTGCTTGGTCGTCATCGTCAGGGGTTACCGAGGTGTCTAGGAAAGGGCAGGGGGAGTGCAATGCTGGGACGCAGTCCCAGTGAAGGTGTCGGCGGTTAGCGGATGGCGGTTAGCGGTTGGATGAGGGATGAAGCCGCGCTTAGACCGAAACGACAGCCTTTTGGCGGGTGGTGGGTGCCCTGACCGCTAACCGCCAACCGCTACCACCATATGCCCGTTATCCCCCTATTCTTCTCGCCCTTTCCATTTCCTCTACTCACTTTGCGTCAATGTCGTTTGAATCCTTAGGCCTCGATGCCTCCATCCTCAAAGCCGTGGCCGACCAGGGCTACACCGAGCCGACGCCGATCCAGAAGGCTTCCATTCCGGTCATCATCTCGGGCAAGGATGTCATCGGCGTCGCCCAGACGGGCACCGGTAAGACCGCCGCCTTCACCCTCCCGCTGCTCACCAAGCTGGTCCAGAGCAAGAACAGCACCCACCAGGGTCGCGTCCGCTGCCTGATCCTGGCCCCGACCCGTGAGCTGGTCGTTCAGATCGCCGAGAACGTCGCCGCCTATTCCCGTTATTCCGGCGCGACCGTCGCCACCTGTTACGGCGGCGTCTCCGAACGCCCCCAGATCGCCGCCCTCCGCCGCGGCTGTGACTTCCTTATCGCCACCCCGGGCCGTCTCCTCGACCTCGGCGGCCAGGGCCATGGCGACTTCTCCGCCGTCGAGTATCTCGTCCTGGACGAAGCCGACCGCATGCTCGACATGGGCTTCCTGCCCGCGATCAACACCATCGTCCGCGCGCTCCCGAAGGAACGCCAGACCCTGATGTTCTCCGCCACGCTCTCCCGCGAGATCGAGACCCTCACGAAGCAGTATCAGCGCGAACCCCAGCTCATCGAGGTCGGCCGCCGCTCCAATCCCGCCGAGACCGTCACCCAGCTCCTCTACGAGTGCCCGGGCGCACTCAAGCAGGTCATGCTGCATCACCTCCTCAAGGACGAAGCCCTGAAGATGGTCCTCGTCTTCGCGCGCACCAAGCACGGCGCCGACCGTATCTGCCGCAAGCTCCAGGGCGAAGACATCAGCTGCGCCGCCATCCACGCCAACCGCTCGCAGAGCCAGCGTCAGCGCGCCCTGCAGGCCTTCAAGAACAACGAGATCCGCGTGCTCGTCGCGACCGACATCGCCTCCCGCGGTATCGACGTCGACGGCATCTCCCACGTCTTCAACTTCGACTTCCCTGACCAGCTCGAAGACTACGTACACCGCATCGGCCGTACCGGCCGCGCCCTCGCCACCGGCACCGCCATCACCTTCGTCACGCGCGAAGACCTCGGCGAGCTCCGCCGCCTCGAGCGTATCGTCGGCAAGCACCTCCACTGCGGCAAGCTGCAGGGCTTCGACTACACCCAGCAGGCTCCGCCCCGCACCCCGGAAGATTTCCAGCGCCACCAGGATCCCCGCGCCGGCGCGCACAATAGCGAACGCGAAGGCCGCCCGCAGGGTGGCCGTCACGGCGGCTTCCGTGCCTCCCAGGGTAATTACCGCCCCTTCGGTCGTCCGGGCACCCGTCGTCAGGGCGGGCCTAAGTAAGCTTAAAGAGGCTCGGAGGCCCAGAGGCCCGGAGGCTCAGAAATTCAGCCCGGTGACCCCGGGCTTTTTTGTGCCTTCCCGCGCGGAGTCCCCTTGCGGCAGGCGTCGCTGCAGAAGCGGACCTCTGCCCAGCAGCGCTCCCACTTCTTCCGCCAACTGAACGGCCTTTGGCAGCTCGGGCAGACTTTGGTCGGCAGGTCGGTTTTCTTCACTCCGCGCATAAGGCCAAGGAGTCAGGACCGACCTGAGGCGCAAATCGAACCTCAGGATTCCTTGGCCGACGATTCAGCCGCTTCGGCGCGTTCGCGTTCGCGGCGGCTGATGCCGCGATCCCAGAGGATGTAGGGCACGATGCTGACTGGCACCGAAAGCAGGATCATGGCGACGAACAGGCCGCTCCCGAGCGGGTTGACCCATTCATGGTAAGCGCAGGTCCCGATGATCACCAGGGTGCCGAGGAAAAGAGAGCCGAGCAGGGCCATGGCCCTTTCGCCTTTGGCTTGTTTGTCGCCATGTTCCGTCACCCAGGCGTCGCCCGCGGGACCGAAGAGCGCGGCGATGAGGCCGATGGTGACGGCCAGGATGCGGGCGATTTTCCCCATGGGAAAATTTCTTGGATGTGAAGCGGAGGCTGGGCAAGGAGATATGGGTGCGTCGCTTGCCAACCGGCTTCTTAGTCTTCCCTTGGCCACGTGGCTCACACCGTCCGCCTCATCCTCGGTGACCAGCTGAACCCGGAGCACTCCTGGTTCGGCAAGAAGGATGCGTCCGTGACCTACGTGCTCATGGAAGTCCGTTCCGAGACTGATTACGTGGTTCATCACGCCCAGAAGGTCATCGCGATCTTCGCCGGGATGCGCCGCATGGCGGAGCTTCTGACCAAGGCCGGGCATCAGGTCCGTTACTTCAGGCTGAACGACAAAGACAACCGCCAGAATTTCGCCGCGAACCTGCAACAGGTCTTCGCCGCGACCAAGGCCACCCGCTTCGAGTATCAGGAGCCTGACGAGTTCCGTCTCGATCAGGACCTGCGCGCCTTTGCCAAGGAATGCGGCCTGACGACGGCCTGCGTCAGCTCCGAGCATTTCCTCGACGGCCGTGGCGGCGTGGCGGCCCATTTCCAGAAGGACGCCAAGCGCTGGCTGATGGAGTCCTACTATCGCAAGATGCGCGTGCGCACGCGTCTGCTGATGGAGAAGGACGGCACGCCCGCCGGTGGGGAATGGAATTACGACAAGGAGAACCGCAAGCCGTGGAAGGGGACGCCGCCTCCGCCCAAGACCTGGGACGTCTCACACGATCACTCAGCGATCTGGGCCGAAATCCAGGCCGCCGGGGTGAAGACCATGGGTAAGCCGTCAGAGAAGGACTTCCCTTGGCCTGTCGATCGTAAGGAGGCGCTCAAGCAGCTGGACGCCTTCATCGAGCGGGGCCTGCCTGACTTCGGTGACTATGAAGACGCCATGCATACGTCCTCGGATCGGCTCTTCCATTCCCGCCTTTCGTTCGCCCTGAACGTCAAACTGATGACGCCGGCGGAAGTCGCCGAGGCCGCCGCCGACGCGCACACGCGCGCTCCGAAGCGTTACCCTCTGGCGGCCACGGAAGGGTTCGTCCGGCAGATCATCGGCTGGCGCGAATACATCCGTGGCGTCTATTGGGCCAAGATGCCGGGCTACGCCGACGCCAACGGGCTCGGCCACACGCTCTCGCTGCCGTCCTGGTTCTGGACCGGCAAGGTGAAGATGAACTGCATGCGCCACTCCGTAGGGCAATCGCTCGAGACGGCTTATGCGCACCATATCCAGCGTCTGATGGTCATCGGGTCGTTCTGCCTTACCGCCGGTGTGGATCCGGCGGAGGTCGAGCGCTGGTATCTCGGGGTCTACATCGACGCCTTCCAGTGGGTCGAGCTCCCGAACGTCATCGGGATGAGCCAGCACGCCGACGGGGGCTTCCTGGCCAGCAAGCCGTATTGTTGCGCCGCGAGCTATGTCTCCAAGATGTCGAACTACTGCGGTGGCTGTCCGTATGATCCCAAGGATCGTACCGGACCGCTGGCCTGTCCGCTCAACGCGCTTTATTGGGACTTCTGGTTGCGCCATCAGGACCGCTTCCTCAACAACCCGCGCATCGGCATGGCCGTTCGTCAGGCCGCGAACATGTCGCCGGCGGAGAAGGCCGCGGTGCGCAAGAAAGCGGCGGAGTTGAGGGAAGGGATCGAGGAACTATGAGGGTAGGGTTGAGCGCCCTCGCTCAACCGCGGCTGACCAAGGGTGGTCAGCCCTACCTTATTTCTTCGCGGCCTTCTTCTTTCCCTTGCCGGCATTGGCGGGCAGCGGGTCGACGCCGGGGAGGGGGAAGTCCGCATTCGGCACGCGGGCGGCGGCCATCTTGGCTTCGAGTTCCTTCACTACTTCGGGGAATTTCGCGGCGAGGTCCGTCGTCTCGTTCGGGTCGGCGTCTAGGTCGTAGAGCTGGGTCACGATCGGCTTCTTGGCCTGGGCTTTCTTGGCCATGTCGGTGCGGATCGCCTTCCACTTGCCATCCCAGATGGCCTGCTGCGAGCCGTAGCCGGGGAACTCGCGATAGAGCGGGGCGGCGCGCACGCCGTCCGTGCCTTTCAGCGCCGGGAGGAGGCTTTCGCTGCTCAGGCCGGCGGTGCGTTCCAACTTCACGCCCGCGAGGTCGGCGAAGGTGGCCAACCAGTCTTCGAAGCCGGAGATCCGCTGTGAGCGCGTGCCGGCCTTGATGCCGGCGGGCCAGCGGACCACGGTCGGTTCGCGGAGGCCACCTTCGTGGAGCGAGCCTTTGGCGCCGCGCAGGCCGCCGGATGAGGCGAAGTATTTCGTATCGGCGCCACCGGCGTCGTGCGTCGCGCCGTTGTCGCCGGAGAAGACGATGATGGTATTGTCCGCCACCCCGGCCTGCTCGAGCGCGGCGAGGATGCGACCGACTTCCTTGTCGAGGCGCGAGATCATCGCGGCGTAGGTCGTGCGAGGGGTGCGGTTGGGGCTGTAGCCGCCTTTCTGCGGTGCATAGGGAGCGGCTTCCTTGATGACGCCCTCATATTGCTTCAGCTCTTCGGCGGGCACCTGGAGGGCCACGTGGGGGAGCGGGGAGGCGTAGTAGAGGAAGAACGGCTTGTCCTTATGGGCGGAGATGAAGGCCTCGGCTCCCTTGATCGTACGCTCGCTGAGGAAGTCCTTGCCGATGAAAGGTGCGTAGGCCTTGGGATCCTGCGGGTCGGCATCGGCGGGGAACACGCCATGTCCCGGCACGCCGTCGGGTCCGTTATCGAGCGGAATCTTGACGCCATTATCTTGGATGAAGGGAGGGTAGTGGCTGTGGGCGACCCACTGGCTCGTCACCCCGAGGAAGCGGTCGAAGCCCTGCTTGAGAGGGCTGCCCGTCGAATCGAAACTCCCCATGCCCCATTTGCCGAAGGCCCCGGTCGCGTAGCCAGCCTGCTTGAGCGTCGCGGGCAACGTCATGATGCCGGCAGGCAGCGGGAACTGCTCGCGGTCGCCGACATCGCCGTTATCGCGGGCCGTCGCCTGGCCCGGATTGCGTCCGGTCATCAGCACCGTGCGCGACGGCGCGCATACCGCGTTGCCGCAGTAGTGTCGGGTGAGGATCATCCCTTCGCGGGCGAGGCGATCCACGTTGGGCGTACGGATAATCTTCTGTCCGTTGAAGCCGACTTCGCCGTAGCCGAGGTCGTCGGCCAGGATGAAGACGATATTCGGACGGGACTCCGCGAAGAGGCCGGCGCAAAGCAGGGACAGCAGGAGCAGGGGGGTGCGGCTCATGCGGATTTAATAGGGTTAGGCCTTGGTTATGTCGAGAAACCACGGGGCTGGGTTTGTCGGATTGACATCCCCTCTGGGCTGGGGCTTAACCCAATCTTTCCTCTCTCGGGCTGTAGCGTAGTCTGGTAGCGCGCTTGCATGGGGTGCAAGAGGTCGTGAGTTCGAATCTCACCAGCCCGACCAGAGGAAAATGAAGCCAAAGCCCCCTGGGGGGCCTTTTTCTTCTATTTCGAGACTTCCGTCGCAGCACCGGCCTTGCCTGGCTTCTGGCCCAGCGACCAATCGGCGGGCTGGCCTTTACGTTGACGGGAGAGCCATTCCAGGGCCGCCGAGGGTTCGGAATCATGGCCGCCTTCGAAGACCGTCACGCGGGCGTTGCCGGAGGCGCGGCGGAAGAGCGTGGCCTTCTGGCGCTCGGGGTCGGTCTGGGTCTCGCCGGCGAGGGCGGCGGGGATCTTCTGCTCGCGGACCATGAAGTCGATGTCGGCCGCGGAGACCTGCTTGTCAGGAGTGGCGAGCGCGTTGAAGGCGAGGAGCGAGTGGCTCACCGGCACCGATCCGGTGTGGCCGTCATGGATGCCCGTATTGATGTCGAGCGGCACGCCCTTGGCGGCGGCAAGATGGAAGAGGGGGGAGCGATGGCGGTATTCGGCTTCGGTCGCCGGTCCGGGCGCGCCGCCGCAGGACTGCTCGATCATCTTTGCGTAATTATTCTTCCGCATCGTGCTCTCGGCGTGCCAGGCGGTGAGATCGGCGATGGGCACCCAGGCGCTGACGCCGGCCCAGAGGTGAGGTGCGCGGGCGGCCATGACGAGCGACATGTGTCCGCCGCCGGAACCGCCGACGAGGTAGATGCGATTGGGGTCAATGCGGGCGTGCGCCTTGGCATATTCCACCGCATCGAGGATATCCTGCGAGGCCAGGTCCGAGGCGCAGGCTTCGGGCCGGTTGTTGGGACCGCGGAATGCCGGGGCGATCATCACCCAGCCACGATGCTTGGCCAGTCCGACAAGCCCTGGGGCTTGCTCGATGCTTCCGCTCCAGCTGTGCAGGAAGACCAGCAGAGGTACGGCCGGTCCGGCGACGTCCTTCGCGGCGGAGTTGGGTTGGTAGTAGACGACTTTCTGCGACGAACCGTCCTTGGTGCTGGTGACATCAACGGCCATCTTGAACGCCAGCGCCTTCATCTCTTCGGCGGAGGGTCGTTTCGCGGGTTCAGCCGCGATGAGTGTCACGCAGGAAAGCAGGGCGGCGAAGGTTTTCATTTGGAAGAGGGCAGGAGGTGGGCCTTGATGAAGTCGCTGTCCGTGGCGTGGACGACGTTCGGGGCGCCAGGGTAGACGAGTTCGCAGCGGACTTGGTTCGCATCGCAGTGTTCCTTGAGCTTCACGCCGAAGTTGGCCGTGTGGGTGGGGTCTTTCTCGTCTTTACCAAGGTTGGGCGGGGTCGTGTAGAACAGCCCGACGGGCGGATCGTCGCGGGTGACGAGTTCGTAAGGGGAGTATTGCTTGATCCAAGGCAGGATGCGTTCGCGCTCAGCCACGAAGACGTCGAAGGTGGAGACCTTCTTCTTGGGGTCCCAGACGATGCCGAAGGCATGGGCGCCGTATTTGCTGTTGGGTGTCCACTCGCGCATCTGCTTGGGATCGAGGGTCGTCTGGGCGCCGCCGACCGCGGCGCAGGTGACGCGCGTCGATTCGCGGGCGATGGGGTCAGCGCTGTTCGGGTCGGCGAGGTCGTCGTGGAACGCGATCCAGAGGCTCGTGCAGGCGCCGGCCGAACCGCCGGCGAGGGCGACCTTGGTCTTATCGAGGTTCCACTCCTTGGCCTTACTGCGGGTGAACTGGAGGGCGCGGGCGGAGTCATACATCGGACCCTTCACCGGCGGGACGAGGCCGTCGGCGGTCGAGTCCTTGATCGTACGGTATTCGATCGAGACGACCGAGATGCCGGCGTCGAGGGCTGGCTTGAGCAGGCTGCGCACGACCGACCGGTCGCCGCCGCTCCAGCCGCCGCCATGGATATAGAAGAGCAGGGGCGTGGGCTTGTCGGACTTCGCGCGCCAGAAGTAGATCCGCTGCATCCTGTGCGGGCCGTAGGGGACGTTCTCATCGGGCTCGATGGGCAGCGGGTATTTCCGGAACTCCGGGTCGCCGGCTTTGGGGGCGACCGGTGCCTTGGTCACGGGATCGGCAGCGAAGAGCGATGCCGCTCCCAGGGTCAGGGCAATGACGGAGGCGAGCAGGGGGTTCATGCTGCCTTTGAGACAGTCCAAAACCCCTCTGGTTGCGAGGATAACCTTACTTGGCAGGCGCAGTCGGCGGGATTTTGCAGGACTGCCAGGCGAGGAACTTCCATTCGCCCTGCTCAAGCCGCCAGACGGCGAGGAAACTGATGGTGCTTTCGGCGGCGTTGCCTTTGACGACGGCCTTCACGTCGAAGCGCCCGGCCATCAAGGCGATGCCTGGAGCGGGGAAGGTGAAGCTGCACTCATGAAAATGGTACTTCGTATACTTGGCGGAGCCGTCGAGCAGGGAGTCGATCAACGTGGCCTTCGAATCGATCTGTCCGTTGGAGTGGGTGTAGCGAAGATCGGGCGAGAGTACGGCTTCGAGTTTCTCGCGGGTCGGCGCCAGCATGGCGGCCACGCGGGCGTCGTTGGCCGCGGTTACGCGGGCGAGTTCAGGGTGCTCGGTGGCCGAACACGTGAGGGCGAAGAGGAAGGCGAGGAGGAAGCGGGGCATGGAAGAGTGGATGGCAGATGACAGATGAAAGATGGGGGTTAGGCACTTATCATTCATCCATCATCTTGTTCATTGTTTTACCGCAGTGACAATACTCCGATCACACGCGGTGTCCTGATGGCGGATATCGGTGAAGCCGGCTTCGGTCAGGAGCTCGCGCATTTCGCCGGTGCCGTAGCAACGGCCTTCGGTGACGCTCATCAGGAGGGCGGAGTAGGCCGCCACGGGGGCGGGGCCGGTCTTATCGTCGTTGAGGTGGGCGTCGTGAACGATCAGCAGCCCGCCCTTGGGCAGGGCTTTGGCTGAGGCGGCCAGCAGGAAGCGGACCTTGTCGGTATCCCAGTCGTGGAGGACGTTGGAGAAAAGGTGGACGTCGTAGCCGGCCGGTAGGGCCTCGGTGAACATGTCACCGGCTTTGACGTCGACGCGGTCTTGGAAGCCGCGCTTGGCGATCATCTTGCGTGTGATGCCGTCGACCGGCGCGCGTTCGAAGACCGTGGCGCTCAGCTTGGGGTGATTGGCGACGAGCGCACAGGCGTAGATGCCCGAGCCGCCGGCGATATCGAGCAGGCGGGTCCGTGCGCCGATCGGGGAGGCTTTGGCCATGGCGGGGCCGAGCGTGAAACCGCGCGAATCCATCGCGGCCGTGAAGCTCGTGGCGAATGCGTCAGTGAGCATGGCTTCGCTCCAAGGCTTCTCATCCTTGTAGCTGCCCCAGTTGGCAGGCTTGTCGGTCTTCAGGATGATGACGAAGTCCTTCACCACCGGGCGGTCCTTCAAGGAAGCGTAGTAGGGGCCGAGGAAGGTGGCGGACGTGCTGACGAGATGCTCCTGCCCGAGCGGGGTCACCGAGTAGAGGCCGTCCTTCAACGCCAGGAAGCCGTTGGCGGCGAAGAGCGTCAGCATGACGTCCGTCGGGCGGCGGTGCGTGCCGAGGTCGCGGCAGACCGTGGCGAGGTCGGAGGGCTTGGCCGCGAGCTTCGTGAAGAGGTCGAATTCCGTGATCGCGGCGGCGATGAGGTCGACCGCGTAGAGACCGTCGCGGAAGCGATAGATCTCGAGAGGGTCATGCGCGGGCGCGCGGGTAAGGTCGAGCGGGGCGGACATCTTATCTGAGGGTCTGGATGTAGAGGATGATGGAGTCGACCTGGGCGTCGGTCAGGACGCCTGCGAAGCTGGGCATGGCGAATTCCGACTTCACGAAGGAGGCATGCTTCTTGGCGTTGGGTTCGAGGATGGATT
>JBILHF010000143.1:0-3199 GCA_044350605.1 Opitutales bacterium | reverse complement strand
GCGATCCCGCAGGCGGTCGAGAGATTGAGCGAACGGGTCTTGTCGTTGAAGTGGGGAATCTTCACCTCGCGGTCGCGGCCGAACCATTCGTGGACTTCGGGCGCGGCGCCGCAGCTCTCGCTGCCGAAGACCAGCCCGTCGCCTTCCTGGAAGCGGACGTCCCAGAGGCCGTTGGTCGTCTTGGTGGTGAAAAGCCAGAGCCGCTCCGGCCGGCCCGGCGAGGCCAGGAAAGCCTCCCAGTCATCGTGATGACGGACGTCGAGTTCGTGCCAGTAGTCCATCCCGGCGCGACGGAGCTTGGCGTCGTCGATCTTGAAGCCTAGCGGATGCACCAAGTGCAGCACGCAGCCCGTCACGGCGCACATGCGCCCGATGTTGCCGGTGTTCGGCGGGATCTCCGGGCGGAGCAGGACGAGATGGAGCGGCGGCTTCACTTCCGTCGGCTCATCGCGCGCGAGATCTCGCGCTTGGCTTCGCGCTCCTTGATGTCCTGGCGCTTGTCGTGCATCTTCTTGCCCTTGCCCACGGCGAGCAGGCACTTCGCCAGGCCATGCTTGAAGTAGATCTTCAACGGCACGATCGCGTGGCCGCCGGACTGGATCTCGGCGGCGATCTTCTCGACCTCGGCCTGCTTCAGCAGCAGCTGCCGCGTCCGGTAGGAGGCATGGTTGTTGAGGTTGCCGAAGTCATACTCCGCGATGTGCGCGTGGTAGAGCATCACGCCCTTCGGGCTGATCTTGATGAACGCGTCGGCGATGTTGGCCCGGCCGGCGCGGAGGGACTTCACCTCGGTGCCACGCAGGACGATCCCAGCCTCATAGGTCGGGCCGATGAAATAGTCACGTCCCGCCTTCGGGTTATTAACCTCGGGAAGAACATGCTCTCGGCGGGCGGCCATCGGATGACGAAAGGGCTACTCGCCGGCAAGCCGGCTGTGGCGAGGGACTGCCTTAGGCAGGCAGGCGATCCTCAGGACGGAACTCCCAGGAGATACGGCCTTCGATGACTTCGCGCAGGGCGATGTCTTCAGGGGAAAGCTTTTCGAACACGTCGCCCAGGGTGTGGTTATACTTCGGGGGCTGGACGGAGTAGTCGGCCGTGCTGCGGAGCTGCTTCACGCGCTTGGAGATCACGTTGATGAGAATGTTCGCATCAGGGATGACTTTACGGGCATCTTGGAGGTAATCGTCGCGCATGGTAGGTTTTCCGACTAAGGAACCTCTGAACCTAGGGTAGCACCCCCCACTGGCAAGCGATTTTTGGGGGCCAAAAATGCCTTTGCCCTGCGAATTCAGGGGGGTAAGGTGCCCGCAGATGCCCAACCAGCAGCCTTACGGCCAGTCGATGAAATCCAAAGGGGGCCTGTCCCGCCTGTTCAACGCACTGCGTTACACCTGGGATGGCCTGCGTGCGGCCGCCAAGCACGAGGAAGCCTTCAAGCAGGAGCTCATCGTGGTCGTTCCCCTTTCGATCGCGGCTTGGTTCATCCCCGTCAGCCTCCCGGAGCGCGCCCTGCTCTTCTCCACCTTGCAGCTGATCCTCATCGTCGAGCTCATCAACTCGGCCATCGAGGCCAACACCGACCATATCTCAATGGAACGGCATCCGCTGGCCAAGCGGGCCAAGGACATGGGCAGCGCGGCGGTCTTCCTGACCATCGTCATCGCCCTGTCGGTCTGGGGCACGGTGCTCTGGCAGAAGTTCGCCTAAATCATCCCGATCTGATCCAGGCACAAAAAACCCGCCGGTTAACGGCGGGTTTTTGCTGGGTCGTGAGACCGAGGCTTAGGCCTTGGTGACGAGGCCGGCCTTGAGGGCCTTGACCGAGACCCACTGGCGCTTCACCGAGCCGTTAGGCTGGAGGACGCGGATGCGCTGGACGTTCGGCTTGAACGTGCGCTTGGTCTGCTTCACGAGCTGGAAGCCGATACCGCCGCTCTTCTTGGACTGACCGCGGTGAATGATTCGGCGGCCCTTGACGGGGCGTTTGCCGGTGACGCTGCAGATACGGGACATAGTGTTCGGGCTCCTTTGGGAAAGTCGGAGCAAAGGAGTGCCGGGGCCGTTGGCAAGCGGTAATTACCCCTTAAGTCCGCTTCAAAGCCCGATCGAGGCCCTGCAGGCCCGCCGAAAGGACGTCTGGAGGGGTCAAAAGGCTCAAAACCACGCTCGGGACCGTCGCAGGCATGCCGTAGAAGTAACCGGGGTGAGCCCAGACGCCTTCGCTCAGGGCATTCATGAGGAAGCGGTCCTCATGGACTCCCGGGGGCAAGGTCAGGATCGCCGTCCAGCCGGCCGGACGCGGCAGCACCGTACAGCCGACGGCGGTCGAGGCGACCCAAGCGCGGAGGGTGGCTTCCCCCTGGGCGACGCGGGTGCGGACGAGCGCGCGGAGCGGCTCGGCGCGACGAAGGAGATCCGGCAAGGCGAGCTGAGCAGGCGTATTCACCGAAAGGAAGGCGTCGGCGATGTGCTCGAGGCGGCGGCAGGCTTCGAGCGTCGAGGTCGCTGGGCCGGCGACGACGATCCAGCCAAGTTTGAGCTGCGGCGCCAGCGCGACCTTGGAGAGACCGCTGAGCACGAACGTCATCACGTTGGCTTCGCCAGCCCAAGTACCCGGCGAGGCGACGCCTTCGGCGGGGTAATCGAGGAAGACTTCATCGCATACGATCGCGAGGCCGTGCTTGAGCGCGAAGCCGCGCAGCACGTCGCGGTCGCGACGGCCGACGAACGCGCCGGTCGGGTTGGAAGGATTGATACAGAGCACCGCGCGCGTCTGGCGGTTGACGCTCAGCGTGGCGGCATCAATGACCCATTCGCCGGCAAGCTGGACGAGCTGATACGGACGCAGCGTCACGCCTTCGAGGGCGGCGATGACCTCGAGCAACGGATACGCCGGCTCGGGCACGAGGACCTCGTCGCCGGGATTGCAGAGCAACTTAAAGACCCAGGAGTAGGCTTCGCTCGTGCTGGCCGTCAGGAAGAGCTGGTCGACCGGCACGCGGGCGCCGCGCGAAGAATAGTAATCCGAGATCGCCGTGCGGGCCGAAGCCAGGCCGAGCGGATTCGGATCCTGGCGCTGGATGCCGTCGCGACGGAGCAGCGGACCCAGATCGGCCGCGGACCACGCAAAGCCCGCGTTGGCCGGATTGGAATCGGACAGGTCGAGCACCGGCTGACCGGCCGCGAGTCGCTTCGC
>JBILHF010000179.1:0-2623 GCA_044350605.1 Opitutales bacterium | reverse complement strand
ATGTCCCAGCAAGTCCTGAAGCCTCGCGTCCGCGGGTTCATCTGCATCACCTCCCACCCCGACGGCTGTGCCGCGGCGGTCCGCGAGCAGATCGCCTACGTGAAGTCCCGTAAGCCCATCCAGGGCGGCCCCAAGTCGGTCCTGGTGATCGGCGCCTCCACGGGCTACGGCCTCTCCTCCCGCATCTCCGCCGCCTTCGGTTCCGGCGCCGCCACGCTCGGCGTGTTCTTCGAACGCAACGGCGAAGGCGACAAGCCCGGCTCGCCCGGCTGGTATAACACCGCCGGGTTCCATGCCGAAGCGAAGAAGGCCGGCCTCAAGGCCGTTTCACTCAACGGCGACGCCTTCTCGGCCGAGCTCAAGGCCCAGGTCATCGAAGCGATCAAGTCCAAGATGCCCGGCGGCAAGATCGACCTCGTCGTCTACTCCCTCGCCTCCCCGCGCCGCACCGCCCCCGATGGCGTGACCTACAAGTCCGTCCTCAAGCCGACCGGGGCGCCCTTCCACGCCAAGAACCTCGACACCGACAAGAAGGTCGTGAACGAGGTCACGCTCGAGACCGCTTCCGCCGACGACATCGCGCAGACGGTCAAGGTCATGGGCGGCGAAGACTGGGAACTCTGGATGAACGCGCTCGACGGCGCCGGCGTCCTCAAGGAAGGCTGTCAGACGGTCGCTTACTCTTACATCGGACCGCAGGTCACCTGGCCGATCTACAAAGACGGCACCATCGGCAAAGCGAAAGAAGACCTCGAGCGCGCCGGGCGCAAGATCGACGACCTGATGAAGTTGCACCGCGGCCGCGCCTTCGTGTCCGTCAACAAGGCCGTCGTCACGCAGGCGAGCTCCGCCATCCCAGTCGTCCCCCTCTACGTCTCGCTGCTGTTCAAGATCATGAAGGCCAAGGGCACGCACGAAGGCTGCATCGAGCAGATCCAGCGTCTCTTCGAGAAGCAGATGTATAACGGCAACGCCCTCGACTTCGACGAGAACGGCCGCGTCCGCATCGATGACTGGGAGATGGCGCCCGACGTCCAGAAGGCCGTCTTCGACGCCTGGCCCCAGGTCACGACGGAGACCTTTGACGCGCATGCCGACTTCGCCGGCTACCAAACCGACTTCATGAAGAACTTCGGCTTCGGCCTCGCCGGCATCGATTACGAAGCGCCGACCGAAGTCGAACGCCCCATCGAGGACGCTTAAGTGGCCAAGGTCTTCTCCATCGCGAACCAGAAGGGCGGCGTCGGCAAGACGACCACCACCGTGAACCTCGGCGCCGGCCTCGCGCGCCTCGGCATTCCGACCCTCATCATCGACCTCGACGCCCAGGCCAACGCGACCAGCGCGCTCGGCATCGAGAAGACCGAAGGCAAGTCCCTCTACAAGGTCCTGCACGGCGAAGCCAAGGCCGCCGACATGATCGTCGCGACGTCCACCGAGAAGCTCGACCTCATTCCTTCCGAAGTCGACCTCGCCGCCGTCGAATCCGAACTCGCTCAGGCCGAGAATTACCTCGGCCGCCTCCGCGAAGCCCTCGCGCCGGTCATCGCCACCGGCAAATACAAGGCCATCCTCATCGATTGCCCGCCCGCGCTCGGCATGCTGTCGATGAACGCGCTCGGCGCGTCTGACCACCTGATCGTCACCCTGCAGACCGAATACCTCGCGATGGAAGGCCTCGGCCAGATCCTCGGCGTGGTCGACCAGCTCAAGGCCGCCGGCGCGAGCGATAAGCTCACCGTCGGGGCGATCGTGATGACGATGTATGACGTGCGCACGAAGCTCTCCCGCCAGGTCGTCGAGGAGGTGAAGACCCACTTCCCCGCCCTCGTCATGGATTCGATGATCCCGCGCACGATCCGCTTGTCGGAGTGCCCGAGCCACGGCCAGACGATCTTCCAATACGACATCCACTCCCCCGGCTCCGTCGCCTACGACGCGCTCGCCAAGGAGTTCGCCAAGCGCTTCGCGCTGAAGTGAGCGGCGCTGGCCAGCCGCTCGTCCGTCGGGTGCGAAACTTCGAGGAGTTGCGCACCACGCGTTTCGCCGACGGCGTCAACGCCCTCTGCTGGGAACGCACGCTGACCGGCGATTACGCCGAGGTCATCGCGAAGCTCGGACCAGGTGAAGGCATCGTGCCGCTCGAGGATGAGCGCGTCCGGGCGCTCGACCTCAGTCCCGCCGGACGTCTCGCCGCCGAAGCAATGCTCGCCGACCAGCAGCTCCTTCGAGACCACGACCTCGCTCCCTCGCTTAATTGCGTCTACGACTGCGTGCGCGGGTCTGACGCCGGCACCGTGCCGACGGACGTCACCTCCTTCCACGTCGACAGCGCGCCCGTCGAGGTCGACACATGGCTCTGCACCTACTTCGGAGCCTGCAGCGAAGGCCTCCGCAACGAGGACGCCCTCCTCAAGGTCGAGATCCCCGAGATCCGCGCGGCGTTGCTCAAGGAATACGGCGGGGCGGACGACGTCGGCTTCGCCGAGTTCCTGCATGAGCACAGCTTCGACTCGCATTACGCGCCGAAGCCCGGCGCGACGCCCTACCCTTTCGGCACCTTCGCGCTCTGGCGCATCGCGACGCGCTGGCCCGGCAGCCCCGTGCCGCCGTGCATCCACCG
>JBILHF010000082.1:0-6045 GCA_044350605.1 Opitutales bacterium | reverse complement strand
GGGTCGAAGACGTGGAGGTAGGGCTTATACGTCTCCAGGCGCTTGGCCGGGGTGCTTACGTCGTGGGCCGTCATGAAGCGGGCGACGACCTTGCCCTCCTGGGCGACGTCGACGGCTTCGTTCGGGGTGACCTTGATGTCGGCGGCCATCGCGGTGGCGCAGGCGAGCAGGGCGAGGAGGGCGGGGCGCATGGGGGTGACCATGGAGGCCGGGCTTAGGCATGGAAACATCGTTTTATGGGCAAACTTTTGGCCTCCCCGGGGTTTCATCAATAACCCCATGCGCGCCCTTGTCTCCATCCTCCTGACCTTGGTCTGCCTGGTTGCCTCCGCGGCCCCCAAGCCGAACATCGTCTTCATCCTCGCCGATGACCTGGGCTTCGCCGAACTCGGCTGCAATGGCTCCGACCGTTACAAGACCCCGCACATCGACGCCTTGGCGAACAGCGGCGTGCGCTTCACGCGCTTCTACACCGCGCCGCTCTGCGGGCCCTCCCGGGCATTGATCCTGACCGGCCGATACGCCTTCCGCACGGGTGCGGTCACGCAGGATGCGTGCAAGACGATCATCCGTAAGGGAGACAAGGCAGAGGTCATGATCCCGACCGTCCTGAAACAGGCCGGCTACGCGAGCGCGCTGATCGGCAAGTGGGGTCAGTTGACGCCGTCCGGTGATCCGTCGGACTGGGGTTTCGACCATGAATTCTATTACAAAGGCAGCGGTATGTATTGGAACAGCAAGGTGGCCAAGCCGATGTCCGAAGGCGGCGAAGTCCGCGGCGACCCCGATACCTACGTGCTCGATGGCAAGTCCATCAAAGTCAAGGACGAGGAGTATATCCCTGACCTGCTGCACAAGGACGCGACCGCCTGGCTTGAGGCCCATAAGGAAAGCCCGTTCTTCCTGTATTACTCGCTGTCTCATGTGCACGGCGAGATCCTGCCGACACCGGATAGTTCCCCCGCCCCGAAGGGAGAGTCGAATGCCCTACGCGGACAACGTCTGCTCGCTGATAACATCGCTTATATGGATAAGCTCGTCGGCAAGCTCGTAGCCGAACTCGATCGCCTCAAACTGCGCGAGAACACCCTGATCGTCTTCATGGGCGACAATGGCAGCACTAAGTCGGCCGCGGTTGACGCCACGATCGGTGGACGACGGCTCGAAGGTGAGAAGGGCTCGATGAAGGAAGGCGGCGGTCTCGTGCCGTTCTTCGCCGCTTGGCCTGGCATGACCCCTTCCGGAAAGGTGAACGCTAATGTCGCCGACGCCAGCGACCTCCTGCCCACCTTCGCCGAGATCGCCGGCGCCCCGTTGCCGTCCGGCCGCGTGATCGACGGGCGTAGCCTTCTCTCGCAGTTCAAGGGGGATGCGCAGTCGCCGCGTACCTGGGCCTTCTGCCAGCTCAGCAACAACTACTATGTCCGTGAGGCGGGCTGGAAGCTCGACCAGTCAGGCACCCTTTACGACATGAAGGACGCCCCGTTCAAGGAAGTCGCCGTCGCGGCGGACACCAAGGACGAAGCCGCCGTGGCCGCCCGGGCGCGCCTGGCGGCCGCTTTGACGGGTCTGAATCCGGGTGCCGGCTACAAGGACGAGGTCGGCGACGGCTCCGGCCGGAGCGGTAATAAGGAAGATAAAAAGAAGAAGACAAAGAAGGTCAAAGAGGCTAAGTAATCGGGATGCCCCTGCGTCTGCTCTGCTCGCTCATCCTGACGACGTCCGCCGTCTTCGCGGCCGACGAGGTCCTGACGGATAAGTCCTCGTCCGCGAAGGTCATGGCCTTGTATCAGAAGGTCCTGGCCGGGGCGCAGAAGGCTCCGCCGGCGCCCGGTGGCATCATCTGCCTCGGCAGCTCGCACATGCAGTTCTGGAAGAGCGTGAAGGTCGACCTGGCGCCTCTGACCGTTCATAACTATGGCATCGGTGGCAGTCGGATGAATCAGGCCGCCGATCATTTCGTCGATAACCTCGCCATCCCGTTCAAGCCGCGCGCGGTGATCCTTTACGAAGGCAGCAACGACATCAACGCCGGCGCCAAGCCGGAGACTGTCCTGGAGAACTTTCGGAAGCTCTCCGGCAAACTGCATGCCGCCTTGCCGCAGACGCGTCTTTACGTGCTCGGCGTCGTGCCCAGCCCCGGCAAGCGCTTCCTCAAGATCGCCGAACTCCGGAAGACGAATGAACTGCTCGCCAAGGAATGCGCCACGCAGCCGTGGATGAAGTTCATCGACATCACCGAGCCGCTGATCGGCGCGGATGGCAAGCCGCGGGCCGAACTCTTCATCCCGGGGGACATCCATATGCTGCCGGCTGGCTACGCCGTGTGGAAGTCCGTCATCGCCCCCGTGGTCGTCCCGGCCGAAAAACCTTACGAAGATGCCAAATAGCCAGACCTCTGATTTCAAACGTCGTCTCCGCCGAGAAATCGCCGGCTACTTCATCGTCATCATGTGCGCCTTGCCGATCCGGTTCTGGGTCATGTCGAAGTTCGAGGGCGCCGATGAGGGCTTCGGCTTCTTCTGGAACCACTATCTCAGCGGCATCTCCATCGGGCTCATCGGCGCCGTCTTCGTCTCCAAGCTTCGTCTGCGATACAAACTCGCCCTGACCTTCCTCCTGGTGGCGATCTGAGGGGCGTACTCATTACGTTGGGAGGTACGGGGCCAGAATGCTGGCCGTGGCGGGTAGGTCGCGTCTCAGTTTCTCCAGGGTCTTCGCAGGCCCATGACGGCGGACCATGCCTTGGACCTTGAGCAACGTCTCCGCCGGATATCTCCGCAGGATTCCAACGACAAAAGCATCCGGGTGCTTTGCTTGGATGTCCCAAGGGGAAAGGGCGGCTGGCGGGAAGTCCCGCAGGTTGAACGTCACGATGGTCTCGGCTTTGCTGGCGATGGCGGTTCCGAGTACATGCCGATCCTTGGCCTGATTCCGAAGCCGAGGAAGCAGGCCGGGTGGTGCGTCGAAAGCTGCCTCTGGAAAGCAAGCGGAGACGTCGGTTTGCCAGCTTTCGGCCAGGGAGTCCGGCCAGTCCAGTTTCCGATGGGTCCGCCTGACTTCAGCTAGGATTTCCTCGGACCATCTCGGCCAGATGAGAGGTGGATCTTCGGCCAATCTGAGCAGCAGGTCCGCCACCGTCTGGTTCGCCAGCACGCACGCGTCTAGGACCACGATGGGCGGACGTGCCGGCATCCCTCAGTCGTCCAGCCCGGCGGCTTGGATCTTGTCGCGCAGCTTTTCCAGTCGGGCGCTGCGTTGGGCGGCCCGTTTGCGGGCATAGGTCTCGACGTCTTTGCGCAAGATGCGGCGATGGGCGCCCACCTTGTGGAAGGGCAGTTCGGCCTTGTCCAGGAGGCGCATCAGGAACTGACGCGACATCCCCAGGAAGTCCGCCGCCGTCTGCGGCGTCATCTCGCCTTCCGCCGAGAGGATGACCACCGAATTGCCGGAGCGTAGTTCGCCGGCGACCTGTACGAGGAGCTGGAAGAGGTCGCCCGGAAGGGGGATCCTCTGGCCGGAGCCGTCCACCAGACGGGGGAGCCCGCGTTTGCCGCCGCGCATTTCCGCGATTCGGCCGAGGTCGGCGCGCGCCTGCTTGTTCTTCGGAGGTTCCATCGTGGTCGGGTGCATGGCGTCGACATTAACTGCTATAAATGCAACCTGTCAACCAGGAGCAGCCGCTCGTCGATCGGCCTTGAGGCCGTTGAGGCTTGGCGGTGCGGGGGCCTATTCAATCTCGGGAGTATGAGGCCTATTCCCTGAGGCCTGCCTCTTTCCCGCGCATGGGGTTTGTCAGAGTTTTTGTTAGAGTCCGCAGATATGCCGGACCTATAACTGAGAAATTCCCACTTATTCGTCTTTAATGTCTAGCTGGCGGAGAGGGAGGGATTGATTGCGCTACGCTTCAGGCCTGCGGCCCGATGCCTTCGGCATCGTCTGTTCGGCCTGCGGCCTTCACCGAACCCTCGGGTTCTCATCCCTCCGGGCACGCCTAGTCCTAGCCCAAGCCCTATCTCTGGACCTAGAGCGAAGCGAATTGTCTAGCTGGCGGAGAGGGAGGGATTCGAACCCTCGGTACCTTGCGGTACACTGCATTTCCAATGCAGCGCGATCGACCACTCTGCCACCTCTCCTTTGTTACCAGCTAGAAGGTGCATCAAAGGGAGGGCGGGGGGTGGGTCAAGGGTGTTTAAGGTAGGGGTAGGGGCAGGGGTAGGGGTGGGGGTAGGCGTCGTTGAGCGCGTACAAGTGGGCGGGTTAGGGGGTAGGGATGCGACGACGTCGCATCCGTCGGCGGACGGATATGGTATGGCCTGAAGGCATGCCCGGATTAGGCATGCTAAGCGGCGAACGGACGCGGAGCAGAGGACAGCACGTGGTGCTGTCCCTGCCTTATTTCGCGACGGCCTTCGCCCAGGAGTCCTTGAGGCCGACGGTGCGGTTGAAGACGGGCTTGCCGGGCTGGGAGTCCTTGGCGTCGGCGCAGAAGTAGCCGGTGCGTTCGAACTGCACGCGCGTGCTCGGCGCGAGGGCGAGCAGGGCGGGTTCGACGAAGCCGCGGATGGTCTTGAGCGAGCCGGGATTGAGGAGAGTGCGCCAGTCGGTGCCTTCGGGGATGTCGTTCAGGTCCTCGTGCGCGAAGAGGCGGTCGTAGAGGCGGACCTCGACGTCGCCGGCGTGCTTCTCGGAAACCCAATGGATGGTGCCCTTGACCTTACGGCCGTCCGGGGCGTCGCCGCCGCGGGTGGCGGGATCGTAGGTGCAGGTGACTTCGATGACGTTGCCGGCGGCGTCCTTCTTGCAGCCGGTGCAGGTCACGAAGTAGCCCCAGCGGAGGCGGACCTCCTGGCCGGGCGTGAGGCGGAAATACTTCTTCTCCGGGATCTCCATGAAGTCGGCGCGTTCGATGAGCAGCGTCTTGGAGAAGGGCACCTTGCGGGTGCCGGCGGAGGGATCCTCGGGGTTGTTGACGGCGTCGAGCTCGTCGACCTGGCCTTCGGGGTAGTTCTCGATGACCAGGCGGACCGGGTCGAGCACCGCCATGAAGCGGGAGGATGTCTTGTTGAGGTCGTCGCGCACGGCGTGCTCGAGGAGGGCGACGTCGGAGAGGGAATTGTTCTTCGTGATGCCGATGGTCTCGCAGAACTTGCGGAGCGCGGCCGGCGTGTAGCCGCGGCGGCGCATGCCGGAGATGGTGGGCATGCGGGGGTCGTCCCAGCCCGAGACGCGCTTCTCCTGCACGAGCTCGAGCAGGCGGCGCTTGGACATGACGGTGTAGGTCAGGTTGAGGCGGGCGAATTCGATCTGCTGCGGCTTGGCGGGGGTGTCGAGCGTGCGGAGGAGCCAGTCGTAGAAGGGGCGGTGCACCTCGAACTCCAGCGTGCAGATCGAGTGGGTGATGCCTTCATAAGCGTCCTCGAGCGGGTGGGCGTAGTCGTACATCGGGTAGACGCACCACTTGTCGCCGGTATTGTGGTGATGGGCCTTGCGGATGCGGTAGATGACTGGGTCGCGCATGTGCATGTTCGGCGAGGCCATGTCGATCTTGGCGCGGAGGACCGCCTTGCCTTCGTCGAACTCGCCGCGGGTCATCTTTTCGAAGGCCGCGAGGTTCTCGTCGACTGAAGCGTCGCGGGTCGGGCTCGGCTTGCCGGGGTGCTTCTCGTCGCCGTGGAATTCGCGGATCTGTTCCTGCGAAAGGAAGCAGACGTAGGCCTTGCCGAGCTTGATCAGCTTGATGGCGTCGGCGTGCATGCGCTCGAAGTAGTTCGAGGCCTGGTAGTAGTGCTCGTTCCACTCGAAGCCCAGCCAGCGGACGTCTTCCTTGATGGAGTCGACGTATTCGACCTCTTCCTTGGTCGGATTCGTGTCGTCCATGCGGAGGTGGCAGCGGCCCTTGAACTCGAGGGCGAGACCGAAGTTCAGGCAGATGGACTTCGCGTGGCCGACGTGCAGGTAGCCGTTGGGCTCCGGGGGGAAACGGGTGGCGATGGTCGCGTGCTTACCCGCGGCCAGGTCGGCGTCGATGATCTGCTGGATGAA
>JBILHF010000081.1:0-6208 GCA_044350605.1 Opitutales bacterium | reverse complement strand
TGTTCGAGCGGGTCGGTCGTGTGGTCGTAGAGTTCCTCGGCGCCGCCTTTCGAGCCGTAATACGTGAACCGGTAGCGGCCGTCCGTGACGGAGTGGTTCCCGTAGTTGTAAGTGGTCAGCGTGGGGAGGCTCCAGGCCAGGGTCGGATCCTTCAGCACAGGCGCGAAACTGCGCCCCTCGTTCTCGGGGTTGGCGGGAAGTCCGCAAAGTTCGATCAGGGTCGGGTACATGTCGAGCAGGTTGACGACCGCTTCGCTCTTCAGTCCCGCCTTGGTCACGCCCGGTACGCTCACGATGAAGGGAACGCGGTCCGACTCTTCCCAGAGGTCGGTCTTGCCGTACTTCAGCTTCTCGCTGAGGTGCCAGCCATGGTCGCCCCAGATCATGACGATGGTATTATCGGCGTACTTGCTCTTGGCCAGGGCGTCGAAGACGACGCCGAGACAGTGGTCGGCGTAACTGAGGTTCGCGAGGTAAGCGCGCTGGGCCTGTTTGTGCATCTTCGCCTTGTCCGCGGCCAGAAAGCGCGGATCAGCCGAGAAGAGCTCCTTTCCCGCCTTGTTCGTGATATCTTTCAGGTCGTCGCGAAAGATCTCGACGGTCTTGAATTTATCCAGGGGATAGAGGTCGAAGAATTGCTGCGGGACTTCCCACGGCAGATGAGGCTTGGAGATGCCGAGAGCCAGGAAGAAGGGCTGCCCTTTGAAGTCTCGCCCGAGCTGGTCGGCGGCCCATCGGCTGGCGACATAGTCCTTGGTCTTATCGACCGGGTTCTTGGTCGCCCCCCACCGGAATTCCTCGCCCTTCTCGCCGAGGCTTCCGGCCGTGGGAGATTCCGACCAGACCAGGCCGCCGTTATTTCCGCCGGCGTCCACGAACTCTTTGAACGCCCACTGCCCCTCATCGATTCCTTTCGCGGTCGGATGCTTATGGAAGATCTTTCCCGAGGAGAGGGTGTGATAGCCGTGCTTGGCGAAGTATTCCGGCAGCGTCACGACGTCCTTCGCCTTCGGGGCGTTCTTCAGGTTCTGCCGATTGCCATAGACACCGGTCGAAGCCGGCTGCTTGCCTGTCAGGATGGCCGAACGGCTCGGGCAGCAGACCGTCGAGGGGCAATAGGACTTGTTCATGACGACCCCTTTTTCCTTGGCCAATTTGTCCATGTGCGGGGTGATGGCCTGCGGATTCCCTCCCATGCAGCCCACCCAGTCGTTCATATCGTCGACGGCGATGAGCAGGACGTTGTACCCCTTGCTTTGGTATTCGGCTACCCTCTGCCGCGCCTCATCGGCGGCGTCGAGGTCTGCCGACGCGGCGGCGAGCAGGGCCCCGGAGAGGCAGAAGCCCCGGAAGAATTCACCGATGCCGTTTCTGAAGGATGACACCATGATTCTTTCGTTCGGGGTTGATGAAAGTTTCCTGGCGGAGGGGAAGGGATTCGAACCCCCGGAACCTTGCGGTTCATCTGATTTCGAATCAGACGCAATCGACCACTCTGCCACCCCTCCTAACCAGGACTGTTGAGGAAGTCCCTGGATGGCGGGCGGGCAAGACGTAAATGAACGGGAAAGGCGTGGTTTAAGGCCTTGGGGACGCTTGCCAGCCTCGGATTAGCGGGTATCTCGATGGATAACCCCGCATCTCCCCATGCCCTCACGCCTGCTTTGCCTCTTCATGTTCTGCCTCTGCTCCGTCGTCGCCTCGGCGGAGACTTCCTGGATCTGGGGAGCGAAGAACAACGTCGCGAAACAGGAAGTCTGGTTCCGCGCCTCCTTCGAGCTGAAGGAAGTCCCGGCCAAGGCGCTGCTGCAGGCCACTGCCGACAACCATTGCGTGGTCTGGCTCAACGGCAAGGCGCTCGGCGGCTCCGATGACTGGGCGGAGGCTTTCACCGCCGAAGTGGGCGGCGACCTCAAGGTCGGCGTGAACACGCTCGCCGTGCTCGCCCGTAATGACGGCGGCATCGCCGCGATGTCCCTCCGCCTCTCCGCCGGCAAGACCGTCCTCGCCGAGACTGGGACGAACTGGAAGGCCTCGCTGGCCAAGCCCGGCAAGGGTTGGGAAAACGCCGGCTTCGACGACGCTTCCTGGGCCGCCGCGACGTTCGTCAAGAAATACGGCGAACAGCCATGGGGTAAGCCTTTCGATCGTCAGGCCGCGGTCGCCAAGAGCGGCAAGCGCACGCCGTCCACTTCCGTCGCCGCGCCCGAGGAACTCATCCTGCAGCCCGGCTTCAAGGCCGAGCTCCTGCACCTCGTGCCCAAGGCGGAGCAGGGCTCGTGGGTCTCGCTCGCCGTCTCGCCGGAAGGTGACCTCGTCGCCGGCGACCAAGGCGGCATGCTCTGGCGCATCTCGCTGAAGGACCCCAACAAGCCCGTCGTCACCAAGATCGACACGAAGTTCTTCGGCTGCCACGGCCTCCTCTTCGCCCACGGCGCTTTATACGCCTGCACGAGCGAGAAGGGCAAGGGCGACATCTGGCGCCTGCGCGACACCAAGGGCGACGGCTCCTACGCCGAACAGACCCTGATCCGCGCGCTCAAGGGCTCCGGCGAACACGGCCCGCACCAGCTCGTCCTCGACCGCGACGGCTCGATCCTCGTGGTCGGCGGCAACCACACCAAGCTGCCTGACGATGAGAAGGCTGGCGCGCCGGTGAAGCGTTACGACGAGGACGACCTCCTGAAGAAATATGAAGACGCCAACGGCCACGCCTCCGGCATCAAGGCCGTCGGCGGCTGGATCGCCCGCATGGACAAGGACGGCAAGGATTGGGTCCGCGTGACCACCTGCTTCCGTAATCCTTACGACTGCTCCGTCGCGCCGGACGGTGACATCTTCACCTACGACTCCGACATGGAGTGGGACATGGGCGCCCCGTGGTATCGCCCGACGCGCATCTACCTCTGCACCCCGGGCGGCGAGCTCGGCTGGCGCTCCGGTGCCGGCAACAACGCCTTCCCCACGCTCGACATGCAGCCCGCGCTCGTCGACATCGGTCCGGGCAGCCCGACCGGCACCACCATGGGCACCGGCGCCAAGTTCCCCGCTTCCTATCAGCGCTCCTTCTTCGCGTGTGACTGGACCTTCGCCACGCTCTACGCGATCCACCTCACGCCGGAAGGCGGCGGCTGGAAGGCGCGCAAGGAAGTCTTCGCCGCCGGCAAGCCGTTCTCCGTCACCGACGCCGTGATCCGCCCGCAGGACGGCCACATGTATGTCACCATCGGTGGCCGCGGCGGTCAGTCCGCGCTCTACCGCATCACTTATCAGGGTGCCGAGTCCACTGCGCCCGTCGCCTGGTTCGACGCCACGCCGGAACAGAAGCTGCGTCGTGAGCTCGAAGCCCTCCGCGACATCGCCCCGTCCGCCGCCGCGCTCGACAAGGCCTGGCCGCTGATGGGTCACCCCGACCGCTGGGTCCGCTACGCTGCCCGTATCGCGGTCGAGCACCAGCCTGTCGACGCCTGGCGCTCTCGCGTTAAGGCCGACGCCAATCTCGACCTCGCGCTCAACGCCGCGCTCGCCCTCGCCCGCAGCGGTGGCGCGCAGGATCTCGCGGCCATCGTCGCCGCGGCTGACTCGGCCGCCAACACCAAGGACCTCCGTCTCCGTCAGGACCGCCTGCGCGTCTTCCACGTCGCGTTCGCGCGTCACGGCAAGCCGGACGCCGCCACCGTGGCCCGCCTCGGCAAGGAAAGCGCCGGCCGTATCCCCTCCGGCGACAACGCCCTCGACCGCTTGCTCGCCCAGCTCGCCCTCTATCTTGGGGAGCCCAGTGCGCCGGGCCGCGTCCTGCAGGCCATGAAGATCGCGCAGCCCAGCCCGGCCGTCGTCGCTGATCCGGAGATCCTCGCCCGTCACCCAGGTTACGCTAAGGCCGCCGCCTCCGCGATGGCCGTCACGCCCTCGTCGACGCGCATCGGCCTCGCCGTCTATCTGAGCCGCGCCACCGTCGGCTGGACGCCCGAGCTGCGGAAGCAGTTCTTCGGTTTCCTCGATGAGCTCGCCCTCGCCCAGGGTGGCAACTCGCTGAAGGGCTTCGTCCGCAACATCCGCAAGGAAACCCTGGCGGCGATGCCGGAAGCCGAACGCTCTGGCTTCGAGCCCATCGCGCCGGCCGTGAAGGTCGTCCCGCTGCCGGCGGCCGAAGGCCCGGGTCGTCTCTGGACGCACGCCGAAGCCCTCAAGGCTTGGGATGACGCCAAGGCCAAGAAGTCGTTCGACTTCGCCAACGGCCAGAAGATGTTCGCCGCCGCCCTCTGCTCGCAGTGTCACCGCATGGGTAATGACGGCGGTGCGCAGGGTCCGGATCTCTCCGGCCTCGGCGCCCGTTCCGCGCCGGCCGACGTGCTCATGAGCATCGTCCAGCCGAACGCCGTGCTCTCCGACCAATACGCCAACTCCGTCATCGGACGCGTCGACGGCGGCAAGACCATCGGCCGCATCCTCAACGAGGAAGGCGACAAGCTGCAGCTCTCGGTGAATCCCTTCGATCCGTCGGTCCAGATTTCGGTCAACCGTTCCGACATCCTGAGCATCGACCGTTCGCCGGACAGCCCGATGCCGGTCGGCCTGATCAACTCGCTCAACGCCCAGGAAGTCGCCGACCTGCTCGCCTATCTCGTCTCGGGTGCGAATCCGAAGGATGCACTGTATGCGAAGTGAGCGCTGAGCGCTCACTTCGAGGGGGCAAGTTGACACGGTGACACGTGGGCAAGGGGAGTGAATGATGAGGGCGGCTTCGGCCGCCCTTTTTGTTTGGGAGATTTAAGGTAGGGACAGCACCATGTGCTGTCCTAGCTGTTTCTTCTGAGGGCGCGGCGTAGCCACGCCCCTACCTTCGGCCACCATGCGGCGGCCGCTAGGTCGTGACGCCGTCCCGACCCAATCCGCGAAAGGTTCCCTAAGGATATTCCCTGATAGATTATACCTATTAGATTTTAGTTACTTAGGCCGTGGCAACCGCCCTGGGTATGGGCATGCGATTCACCTTCCTCGCCTGGTTCTTCTTTGCCGCCTGTCTCAGCCTGTCTGCCGGCGGCAGGCCGGATCTGGCCGCTCTCCTGCGTTCGGCGGAAGCCGGCGATGCGGAGGCCCAGTTCACGCTCGCCTCGACGCTTTATCATGGCGGTTCGGCCGAGCAGGCGGTCGGTTGGCTGAAGAAGGCGACGGAGCGCAAGCACCCCAAGGCTTGGCGCCTGCTCGGTGATTTCCATGCGAAGGGCCTTGTCGCCAAGGGTAAGGTCGACCCCCGCGAAGCCGCAGCCTGCTATCAAAAGGCGGCCGCGTTGGGCGACGCCGCCGCCATGGGGAAGCTTTCCGAGTGTTACTTCGATGGACAGGGCGTCGCGCGGAGCACTTTCACTGGCGTGAAATGGCTGCGGGCGGCGGCCGAAGCGGGCGACCGTGGCGCGGCCCGCCTGCTCGCCATGCGGCTCGCCGAGGGCGATGACATCTCGCGCGATCCGACCGAGGCCTATCTCTGGCTCATCGTCGGCACCGAGGGATTCGGCCAAGGCCTCTGGGAGGTTAAGCTGGCCGAATATCGGGCGAAGGTACCGGCCTCGCAACGTAAGGTCACCGAAGAGGCCGCGCATAAGGTCGTCCGCCGGACTCCGGCGTACCGTTGAGCCCAGCCGGCGGGCTCAGTAATTGAGCGAGGCCAGCACGCCGAGGCCGTGGTAGTTACGCCAGCCTTGGCCTCCCCGGGTCGTGCGCCAGAGGTAGAACAGACGTAGGTCGAGATGTTCGGAGGGGCGGAGCATCACGCCCAAGGGTATCAGGCGGTTCTCGGTCACGCGCTCCTGGTTGAAATCGAAGAACACTTCGTTGTTGGCGTAGAGCCCGCGGAAGAGGCCTTCGCGACGGAGGGTCCAGTCCAGCTGGGGACGGATGCGGACGCGGGTCGTATACTCGTCGCCGCCGTCGCGCCAGCGCCATTCGAAGCGGTCGCGGAACGACAGCGTCAGTGAATCCGTCAGCCGGAAGGTCGGGTTGATCTCGAATTCGAAGCGTAGCCAGCTGGGCTGGGCCGTCTCGTCGGCGTTGAAGGCCTCGAGCACCGAGAGGTTGGCCTGCAGCTGCCAGGTGGCGTTTAGGTCATAGCGTACACGCGGGCTCACGATCCACGTGTGGACGTCGCCGACGCCGTCGTCGGCGCGGAGGTCGAGGTAATTACCGACGCTCCACTTTTCGTTCAAGCGCA
>JBILHF010000079.1:0-6350 GCA_044350605.1 Opitutales bacterium | reverse complement strand
CCGCGCCTGGCCCAGAGCATCGTCTCGCTCAACGCCTTGGAATCCGCATAAGGATGGATGCCCGGCGGCGTGGCCGGGACTCCGTCGGTCAGGCCGAGCTGATCGCGGCAAGCAAACAAGACGGAGGCGGAAGAAACGGAGACGAAAGTGCGGGCACCGCATTCGCGCGCGTGCGCCCAGGCGTCCTTGGTCCGGTCGACGTTCGCCGACACATAATCCGCCAAAGATCCGACGAGGTCGACCTTGCCGGCGCAATCGATGACGGCATCGAAACGCCCCTCGGGCGGGTTGCCCTCCGCCTGGAAGACCGGCTGACGTTCCGGAGAGACGCGTCGCGCCATCTCTATCACCTGACCCGCCGCCTCAAGATTCCGCCCCGTGAAGACCGTGTCGTATCCGGAAAGCAGCGAGCGCCAGACCACGTGTCGGCCGGCGAAACCCGTTCCGCCTCGTACCAGCACCCTCATGGCTTGTCGGCGACCACGGTCAGTTCGGTCGCCCCGATGAGCAAGCCGGCGCCTGTGCCGAGCAGCAAGATGCGGTCGCCATGCCGAAGTCGTCCCGAATGGTAGAGCGAGGCCAGCCCCTCCGGCATGGAGGCCGAGACCTGGTTGCCGAACTCCTCGAAGCGAACCGGCATACGGTCAGGGGAGATATTCAGCCTGCGACGCATGAGTTCGATGGCTTCGCGGCTCGCCTGGTGGGCGACGACCCAATCCGCATCGGCGGGCTTGACTCCGCCGAGGGAGACAAACTTCTCGATGAAACCGTCCATATGGCGTGAGGCGGCCTGAAAAAGAGCCTTCCCATTCATGGAGAACTTCCCGTAGCCCTCGGCGCCAAACGGGTCCTTCGTACCACCACCGCGGATCACGCAGGCCTCAGATGTTGCCGTATGACTTTCGATCAGATGCGTCCCGATCGCCAAGAGCGTCTCGCCCTTTTCCGGCGACCTATCCGGCACGATCCAGGCGGCGGCGGCACCGGCGCCGAACAACGCCGCAGAATGTGGCTCGGACCAGTCCAAGGCCATCAGCGGATCTTCCGAACTAGCCACCAAGGCGGGCTTGCCGGAGGCATCGACACATGGCCCGACCAGCTGGAGCGCGGCGAGAAAAGAGAGGCAACTGGCGTTGATGTCGGAACACTGCACCGAAGGCGGCAGCGAGAAACGGGCGTGCACGGCGGCGGCATTGGTCGGCATCGCCCGCCAAGGCACCGCTTGGGCGCAGATCAACCACTGCGCCTCGCTCAGCCGGGCGGGTGCTAAGTGCAGCCTGGCGACGGCATCACAGATGAGGTCGACCTGCGAAACGCCTGCGGGTACTCGATGCCTGGTTCGGCCAGCCCCCGCGGCGAGAGCCTGCCCGACGCTCCAACCCGCACGTCGCGCCAGCTCTTCGACGGACTCAGGTACGGTCAGCCTCTGGGCAGCAACGCGGGGGATCATCGCCATGGGGGTGATTGATACGGGCGGGGCGTGACATAGCCAACCCAATAGAGTCCTCCGCCGTCATCCGGCGGATTGATAAAAATGATAGGGCGTATTCGCCGGGCACAAAAAAAGCGCCGGGGTTGCGGCGCCTGATCCGTCGATGAGCCGGGTTGGCTTATTCGAAGTCGTAGATCTTGACGGAATCCCAGTAGGCCTTGCAGTCGGCGATGAAGGCCTGGTGGATCGGGTCGATCTGGTAGGCGTCATGGTCGGCGTGGTTCTTGAAGACGAAGAACTCGGCGAAGTCGTAGGAGGTGTCGATGATCGGACGGACGGCGTGGGTGCTCGGGATGCCAACGTAGCCGCTATGGATGCTCTTGATGGCGAGGAGGCCGCGGAGCTTGGTCTCGAACTCCGCGCGCTGGGCGGCGGTGATGTCCTTTTTCAGGTAGAAGAAGACGATGTGGTGGAACATAGGACGGCAAGGTTTGGCCAAGTCCCGTCCGAAGGAAACAGCAAAGTGCGCCGGGCAAAGGCGTCCTTGCCTCAGGCCGACCTCGGGACACGCTGGCGGCCTCGCATGCAGTCCCTTGTTCCCCTCTTTCCGGAAGTCACGCCCGCCCAGTGGGAGCAGCTGACCGCCATGGCCGCGCTCCACCGCGAGTGGAACGAGAAGATCAACCTGGTCTCGCGCAAGGACATCGAGAACCTCGAACGCCACCACTATGCGCCGTGCGTCGCGGCGGTGAAGTTCCTCAAGCTCATGGACGGTTGCCGTGTCATGGACGTCGGCACCGGCGGCGGCTTCCCCGGCCTCATCCTCGCCGTCCTCTACCCGAAGGCCCGCTTCACGCTCGTCGATTCGGTCGGCAAGAAGATCACCGTCGTCCAGGACATCGCCACGCGCCTCGGCCTCAAGAACGTCGACGTCAAGAACGCCCGCGCCGAGACGATGAACCATGAGCATGACTTCGTCACCGGGCGCGCCGTGGCCGACCTCCGCACGTTCGTCCACAACACCCGCCAGCTCCTGTGCAAGGGCGCCAAGCATTCCCTGCCCAACGGCATCCTCTACTGGCAGGGCGGCGACCCCGCGGTCGAGGCGGAGCTTTCCTTCCTGAACCCCGTGTTCAGCTGCGAACTCCGCCCCCTGCTCTGGAACGACGAGAAATTCGAAGGTAAGCGCATCGTCCTCTACCGCAGCCAGGACCTCCTGCGTTGCAAGAAGCCGGACATGCCCGGGATGACACAATAGGTCCGCCCCCCGCCTTGACCCTTGGGCGGCAACCCGCACGTTAGGGGCGATGTCCCGCCAGAGACTCCCTTTGAACCCGGCCGGCGAGCGCCTTGAGGCCCTCCTGCGCCAACGCATCGTCTACCTCGACGGCGCGATGGGCACCATGATCCAGCAGCTCAAGCTGCAGGAGGAGGACTACCGCGGCGACCGTTTCAAGGACCACCCCGGCCAGCTGAAGGGTAATAACGACCTGCTCGTCATCACGAAGCCGTCCGTCGTCCGCGACATCCACCGCGCCTACCTCGACGCCGGCGCCGACATCCTCGAGACCAACACCTTCAACGGCACGTCCATCGCGATGGAAGACTACGCGATGACGCACCTCGTCCGCGAGCTGAACACCGCGGCGGTCAAGGTCGCCCGCGAGGCCGTCGACGCCTTCAAGGCCGCCAACCCGGGCAAGGACGCCTTCGTCGCCGGCGCCATCGGCCCGACGAACAAGACGCTGTCGATGTCCCGCGACGTCAACGACTCGTCCAAGCGCGACGTGACGTTCGCCCAGGTGCGCGATGCCTACCGCGAGCAGGTCGACGCCCTGATCGACGCCGGCGCCGACCTCATCCTCTGCGAGACGGTCTTCGACACGCTCGTGCTCAAGGCCGCCGTCTTCGCCATCGACGAGGCCTTCGAGGCCCGCGGCTTCCGCCTGCCGCTGATGATCTCCGGCACGATCACCGACCAGTCCGGCCGCACGCTCACGGGCCAGACGACCGAAGCCTTCTGGAACTCCGTCCGCCACGCCCAGCCGATCAGCATCGGCATGAACTGCGCCCTCGGCGGCGAACAGATGCGCCCCCACATCGCCGAGCTGGCGAAGAAGGCCGACATCTACGTCTCCTGCTATCCGAACGCCGGCCTGCCTAATCCGCTTTCGCCGACGGGCTTCCCCGAAGGCCCCGAAGACACCGCGGCCATCCTCGAGACCTTCGCGCGCGACGGCCTGGTCAACATCCTCGGCGGCTGCTGCGGCACCACGCCCGGCCACATCGCCGCCATCCGCCGCCGCACCGAGAAGTATCCGGCCCGCGTGCCCGGCGAAGTCCGCCCCGCCCTCAAGCTGGCCGGTCTCGAGGCCCTCAACATCATCGGCGGCCCCGGCACCTTCGTGAACGTGGGCGAACGCACCAACGTGGCCGGCTCGAAGATCTTCAAGGGTCACATCGAGAAGAACGACTACCGCGCCGCCCTCGGCGTGGCGAAGCAGCAGATCGAAGCCGGCGCCACGGTCATCGACATCAACTTCGACGCGGGCCTCCTCGACGGGGTCGCGGCGATGACGAAGTACCTGAACATGGCGGCGACCGAGCCGGACATCACCAAGGTCCCGTTCATGATCGATTCGTCGAACTTCGACATCGTCGAAGCCGGCCTGCGCTGCGTGCAGGGCAAGGCCATCGTGAACTCGATCTCCCTGAAGGAAGGCCACGCGGAGTTCGTCCGTCGCGCCCGCCTCTGCCGCCGCTACGGCGCGGCGATGATCGTGATGGCCTTCGACGAGAAGGGGCAGGCCGCGACGCTCGCCGACAAGGTCCGCATCTGCGTCCGCGCCTACGGCATCCTGACCGAGGAAGCCGGCGTCGACCCGCAGGACATCATCTTCGACGCCAATATCCTGACGGTCGGCACGGGCATGGCGGAGCACAACCGCTACGCGCTCGATTTCATCGAGGCCGTGACGGAGATCAAACGCCTCTGCCCCGGCGCGCGCACCTCGGGCGGCCTGTCCAACGTCTCGTTCTCCTTCCAAGGCAACAACAAGGTCCGCGAGGCGATCCACTCGGTCTTCCTCTACCACGCCATCAAGGCGGGCCTGGACATGGCCATCGTCAACGCAGGCATGCTTGAGGTCTACACCGAGATCGACCCGGAGCTCCGCGAGCTCGTCGAGGACCTCGTCCTCTGCCGCCGCCCCGACGCCACCGAGCGCCTGACCGAAGCCGCCGCGCGCTTCGCCGGCGCCAAGACCGAGGTCGACAACTCGAAGAAGAACGAATGGCGCAAGCTCGACGTCGACGCCCGCCTCTCGCACGCCTTGGTCAAGGGCATGGACGACCACGTCGTCGCCGACACCGAGGAGGCCCGGGTCAAGCTGGGTCGCCCGCTCCTCGTCATCGAAGGCCCGCTGATGGAAGGCATGCGCGTCGTCGGCAAGCTCTTCGGCGAGGGTAAGATGTTCCTCCCCCAGGTGGTGAAGTCGGCCAAGGTCATGAAGACCGCGGTCGCCCACCTCGAGCCGTTCATGGCCGCCGAGAAAGTCGGCGGCTCCACCCAAGGCGCATTCCTCATCGCGACCGTCCGCGGCGACGTCCACGATATCGGCAAGAACATCGTCGGCGTCGTCCTGGCCTGCAATAATTACGCGGTCACCGACCTCGGCGTGATGACGCCGACCGAGCGGATCGTCTCCGAGGCCCTGCGCCTGAAGCCCGACTTCATCGGCCTCTCCGGCCTGATCACGCCCTCGCTCGACGAGATGGTGAACGTAGCCCGCGAACTCAAGCGCGCCGGCATCAGCACGCCGTTGCTCATCGGCGGCGCCACGACCTCCAAGGAGCACACGGCCATCAAGCTCGCCGAACACTACGACGGCCCGATGGTCCATGTCGGCGACGCCTCCTTGGTCACGACGGTCTGCAGCGACCTCCTCAACGCCGCCAAGCGGGAAGGTTTCGTCAGTGACCTCCGCACCGAACAGGCCGAGATGCGCGACGCCTACGAGAAGCAGCAGCCCGCCGAGGTCATCCCGTTGGCCGAAGCCCGCAAGCGCCCGCTCATCACGACCGCCCCGGTCCAGCCCGCCCCGCGCAAGCCCGGCGTGACGCTCTTCGAACGCATCGACCCCGCCGCGGTGGCCGAGATCATCGACTGGACGCCGTTCTTCGTGACCTGGTCGCTGAAGGGTTCCTTCCCGAACATCTTCAAGTCCGGCAAGTATGGCAGCGAAGCCCGCAAGACCTTCGATGCCGGCCGGGCCGAGCTCGATGACATCATCCGCCATAACCGCGTGCATCTCCGCGGCGTCGCCGGCCTCTGGGCCGCCCGTCGCGTGGGTGATGACGTCGAGGTCTTCGGCGACGAAGCCCAGACGAAGCAGATCGGCCGCTTCCACTTCCTGCGCGACCAGCGCCAGCGTCCGAAGGTCGCCACCTGCCGCTCGCTCGCCGACCTGGTGTCCACCGGGAAGGGCGACCATATCGGCGCCTTCGCCGTGACCGCCGGCCAGGAGGTCGAAGACTACGCGGCTTCCTTCAAACAGAAGGACCCCTATCGCCAGATCATGATCCAGGCCCTCGCCGACCGTCTCGCCGAGGGTTGCGCCGAGTGGCTGCACCGCGAGGTCCGCAAGGAGCTCTGGGGCTACGCTCCGGACGAAGCCCTCACGGTCGAAGAACTCGTCGACGAGAAATACGCGGGCCGTCGCCCGGCCGCCGGTTACCCGGCCTGTCCTGAGCACACCGAGAAGGAAGAGCTCTGGCGCCTGCTCAACGCGAACCGCCTCGGCTGCACGCTGACGGAGACCTTCGCGATGAATCCGGCCGCCTCCGTCTCGGGCCTCTACTTCGGCAATCCGCAGTCGATCTACTTCGACGTCGACAATGTCGGCCGCGACCAGGTCGA
>JBILHF010000076.1:0-6408 GCA_044350605.1 Opitutales bacterium | reverse complement strand
GGGCTTCACCTCGGCGGTATCGTCCGCGTAGCAGAACCCGAGAGAACCATGCAGGGCCGGATAGGCGTAGCTGGTCAGCTGGGCCGAAGGGTCGTAATAACCGAGCAACGTGACGACCGCGGCGCCGAACGTCTGCGGCTTACGCTCCAAGGAACCCTCGTCCCCCTTACCCTCCCGCCACTTCTTGCCATCGGAAACATAAGCCTGGGCGAAACCGCGCGAGACCGTGACCTGCTCTCCGTTGATGAGCAGTACGGAGTTATACCCGGCCTCATGGGCGATCGAAACGGAACGACCCTTGTTCGCGGCGGAGGCCGCCGGCAGCGGGATCTCCTTCGTCCAGTTGCCGTCGCCCATCGCCACCTCGACGCGTTCATACTCAGAAAGTAGCTTGGCGAGGCTCGCCTCGTTCAGGCCCTTGATCGGCGCGCCGATGGCACGTCCCTTCGGGAGGCGATGGCTGAACGGCTCCATCTTCGCGGCCGACTCATTCCACTTGCTGAAGCCGGTGGGCGAGAGCGGATCGAAGACCGCCTTCGACTCCAGGAACTTCTGGATGATCGCCGCGGTGTTCGGCGTGTAGATCGTGAAGCGATTGAAGGACGAAAACGGCGCGCCGCCGGCCATGGCGTCGAAACCGTAGCTACGTCCCTCGAACGGCGGCTGCGACTGGCCTTCGAGCGTGGCATCTTTGCCGGTGCGCAGCGGCGAGAAGTTGGGGAGGAAGCGGCGCTTATCGGCGTCCCATCCCCAGGTCGAGTTGATCTGGTCGGCGGAGCGATGGACCGAGCCCTTGAAGCCATCGACGTAATGACCGAGGCCATAATTATGCCCGACCTCGTGGCTGAACTCGTTACCGAGCGAATTATCGAGCGTCACCATGCCGTTACCACCCGAGCCGCCGTGGACCTGCATGCCGTTGGAGTAGACGCCGCGGCTGTTGTGGGCCGTGAGCTGGGCGACCGCATAAGGGTGGCTCTTCTCGCCGGCGCCCGCGGTGCTGTGGAGTCCGTAGTTCGCGTTGTCGATGCCATGCGAGACCAGCTCCTTACCGATGTGCTGGCGCATCGCGCCTTCATGCCAGCCGCCCTTGCTCGGATCGACTTCCTTGAGCAGCACGCCCGTGGGCAGCATGACTTCCTTGAGATGGAGCGGAGCGTATTGGCTGACGATGAGCCGGCTCACCGGCGCGGTCTGGAAATACTCACGATGCGCTTCGGGGTCCTTGGCGAAACCGAACGCGCCGCGCGGGGTCGTCAGGAAACCCAGGTCGATCGTGTGCAGCAGCAGCTGCGTCGGCGCACCGATGTCGAGCGCGGCGAGTTCGCCTTCTTCGCGGCCTTTACGGAAGCGCAGACGCAGGCCGGGACGCAGCCATTCCGCCGGCAGGTCGCCGCTCCAGGCGTCGGCGGCGTAAAGCAGACGGTTATTATCCAGTTCACCCTCGCGGAACCAGCGGCCACTGACGCTCTTGAAGACCACGCTCTGACCGCGGCTGATGCTCACGCTACCGGCGCCATAATGGATCGTCGAACCATAGCCTGCCCCGGCTTCGACCCGGACCATCTTGCCGTCAAGGCCCTTGGCCGGAGGCAGATGGATGTCGCGGACCCACCGTCCGTCAGCGGTCTCGATGCGGACGAGCGCGTGTCCACGCAGCAACTCAAGGACGGCGGAACCGTTCGGCTCCGCCAGTTTCGCGACCGTGGCCGGATCATCGATGGCGGCGACGTTGCCCGCAGGCGAAGTGAAATCGATGCCCTTCACCGGCGTGCCGTCCACGAAGTAGGCCGTCTTCGGCAGCTGCTGCGGCGGATTCAGAGTAAGCGTGCCGAGTTCCTTGCCGGCGCCATCGATGGCGGTGAGCACGACCGGGTCGTTGAAAGCGATCGGCGCCGAATCTATGCGCACCGGACGCACCATCACCAGCGTCTTACGCAGACTGATCAGGCGCGGCTGGCGATCATCCTCCCGCGGATGGGACGGGATGACCTGACTCTGGGCGAAGAGGACCTGCGCCTTGAAAGATCCCGTCAGGTCATTCTTCGGAACCGTGGCATTGAACACCAAGGCGGGCTCCGCGGCCGTCGGGGCGGCAAGCAGACCCGAGGAAAGGCCGGTGACGAGCAGACTGGCCAAAATGAGGAAGCGGGAAGGCATGACGGGGGTATGTCCAAAAGAAAACGGACGCCCTACCTCATCAGCAAGGACGGAGACCCCCTTTATTCGGTCGTTTCCGCTCACCTGACCTTGTCCCCTGCTTTTCTGCCCTCTGTCATCCGTCCTCTGTCATCGACTCTTTGCGCGGAACTTCCATCCCTCATGACGCTCCAATACGGTGGACAGCGGGGGGCGGTTTAATCAATTCTGCCGACCCCCGTCCCACCCCGACACCATTTCCTATCATATGAAATCCCTGACCCGCACTTCCTTGTCCCTGGCGTTCGCGCTGGCGGCGATGACCGGCCTCGCGCAAGACGCCGTCAAGAAGCCCGACGCCAAGCCGCTCTCCAAGTGGGAAGCGATGGACTACGGCCGCTTCCTCTCGGCCTCCATCGACAACACCCAGGGCAAGAGCCCCTTCGACCAGAAGGGCTGCGCCGCGAACAAGGCCGTCCTCGTGAACCTCGGTAACCGTGAAGCCGGCTTCGCCTTCGACACCGACACCCTCCGTGGCGCCGGTGCTTGGACGGGCGGCTGGATGCAGACGAAAGGCGTCGCCTTTGACGGCAAGCACGGACCCAACCCCGGCCCCGCCGTCGGCGCCAAGGTCTACTTCGAGACGAACCCTGGCCCCGGCTGGAGCTTCAACGGCACCTTCAACGAGACCCGCACCCTGCCCAAGGGCCCTGAGGGCGTGATGTCCAAGATCCCCCTCGGCCCGCTCCCGCGCGAGCACGCCAAGTATCAGGGTCTCTACCTGCACGGCGACCGCGTCGTCTTCGCCTACACCGTCGGTGGCGCCGAAGTCCTCGAATCCGCCGAGATGGAAAAAATCGGCGATACCTTCGTCCTCTCCCGCTCCTTCACCGTCGTGAAGGGTGAGCTCGATTCGTCCGTCCGCCTCATGGATCTCCCCTACGGCGGCAAGGTCGACCTCGCTGACGGCGCCAACGCGATCGTCCGCATGGAGATCCCGCTCCCGCCCGAACAGCCCGGCAAGAAGGCCGACCCGAAGGCCAAGGCCAAGACCACCAAGGCCGCCAAGAACGCTCCCGCCATCGTGAAGCCGGCCGACGAGCTCACCACGGTCACCGTCAACGGCCTGCCCAACGGCTCGATCCTCAGCAACAAGGGCAACTTCCTCGCGCTCAAGCTCACCAAGGTCGCCGCCGGCACCTCGTTCAAGGTCTCGTTCGCCCACGGCGCGATCAACGCCGGCGACGTGCTCCGCAAGGTGACCTCCAAAGTCGCCGCCGCCACCGACCTCCGCGCCTTCACCCAGGGCGGCCCCGCCCACTGGACGCAGGAAGTCGTCACCGAAGGCACGCTCGGCGAGACCGACCAGGCCAAGCAGATCGAGACGCTCAAGGGCCGCATCGAGAGCGAGACCGACGCCGCGCAGAAGCAGTCCCTGAAGGACCAGCTCGCCGAGCTGCAGGCCGCGCCCTACCTCGTCGACACCGTCACCATCCCAGCCGAGAACCCCTACAACTCCTGGATCCGCGTCGGCGCGATCGACTTCTTCCAGGACGGCCGCATCGCCTTCTCCACCTGGAGCGGCGACGTCTGGGTCGGCAAGTTCGCCGACGACAAGCTCAGCAAGATCACCTGGCGCCGCTACGCCACCGGCATCTTCCACGGCCTCGGCCTGAAGATCGTCAACGAGCAGATCTACGTCCTCGGCCGCGACCAGATCACGCTGCTCCACGACTTCAACAAGGATGGCGAAGCCGACTTCTACCAGAACTTCAACAACGACGTCCAGGTGACCTCGAACTTCCACGAGTTCATGTTCGACCTCCAGACGGACTCGCAGGGCAACTTCTACTTCCTCAAGGGCGGACCCGTGAATCCGGGAGGCCGCGGCTGGGGTCCCCTCAGCGACCACCACGGTTGCATCTTCAAGGTCTCGCCTGACGGCCAGAAGTTCGAAGTCTACGCCACCGGTATCCGCGCCCCGAACGGCATGGGCGTCGGCCCCAACGGCGAAGTCTCCAACGGCGACAACCAGGGCACCTGGGTCCCCGTCGACTACATCCACTTCTCCAAGCCCGGCGAGTTCATCGAAGTCCCGGACCTCGCGCATCGTGCCACGGCGCCGACGAAGTATAGCCCGCACCTCTGCTGGGTCCCTTACGACGTCGACAACTCCAACGGCGGCCAGATCTGGGTGCCTGCCAACAAGGGCAAGTGGGGTCCCTTCGAAGGCCGCATGCTCTACCTATCCTACGGCAAGTCCTCGCTCTTCGCGGTCCTCCAGGAACGCGTCGGCGACGTCGCCCAGGGCGGCGTGGTGAAGTTTCCGCTCAAGTTCGCCACCGGCCTGATGCGCTCGCGCTTCAATCCGGTCGACGGCCAGCTCTACGTCGCCGGCCTCAAGGGTTGGCAGACCAACGGCGTGAAAGACGGCGCCATCCAGCGCGTCCGCTACACCGGCAAGTCCGTCACGATGCCTGAGTCGCTGCACGTCTCCAAGAAGGGCATCACCGTCCGCTTCACCGGTGCGCTCGACAAGAAGTCGGCGTCCGACTCCCAGAACTGGTCCCTCGAGCAGTATAACTACCTCTACTCCGGCGCCTACGGCTCCGACACGTACAAGGTCAGCAAGCCCGAGGAGAAAGGTTCGGACCAGGTCCCGGTCAAGTCCGTCAAGCTCGCCGAAGACGGCAAGTCCGTCTTCCTCGAAGTCGAAGGACTCGTCCCCGTGATGCAGATGCGCATCAAGATGAACGTGAAGGCCGTCGACGGCTCGCGCGTGCCGGACGACATCGCCCACACGATCAACGTGGTGCCGGAGAAGGAAGGCGAAGACTACCGCTCGTTCGCCAAGTAAGCTGAGGCGAATTCCTCATCGACGAAGGCCCGGTTCACGCCGGGCCTTCTTGTTGGGGGCTTGCCTGACGGCGGGAATGCGTCCCAATAGATGTGTTCCGCCGCCATGCGTCTCCGCCGTCTCTTCTGCCTGCTCGCCGCGACCCTCGCGACCGCCCTCTCCGCCCAGGATCTGCCGGGACTGAAGGTGACGTTCACCGCGGCCGGCCAGACCGACGTCCGCACGGACCGCCTCCTCGCGCTCTACGTCCCCGCCGGACAGGCGCCGACGCCTTTCATCCCGGCCGGTCCGTTCACCGCGAAGTGGGAAGGCGACCTCCAGTCGCCGATGCGCGGAACGTTCAAGCTGTCGGTCGAGACTTCCGGCCAGTTCAAGCTGAGCCTCAACGGCCAGCCGCTCCTCGATGGCCCCGGCATCAAGACGGTGCAGCTCAACAAGGGCCCGAACCGCCTCGTGGCGGAGATCACCGGCGCGACCAAAGGCGACACGTTCGCGCGCCTGAGCTGGGCGTCGAAAGATTTCCCTCTCGAGCCCGTCCCCCCGACCCTACTCACGCACGCCGCCGACAAGGACCTCGACCTCGCCGCCCAACGCCGTGAAGGCCGCCTGCTCTTCGCGCAGATGAACTGCGCGGCCTGCCACGCCGACGCCGCGCGTCTACCGGCGAAAGGCTCGGGCATGCCGGAGCACGGCCAGAACGCGCCGCTACTTTCCGAGCTCGGCACGAAGTTCAAGACACCCTTCCTCGCCGACTGGATCCACGACCCGCACTCCATCCGTCCGCATTCGCTGATGCCCAAAGCTCTGACCGGACCGAACTCCGCCCAGCAGGCCGCCGACCTCGCGGCGATGCTCACGCAAGGCGGCACGCCCAAGGCCGGCGCGGTCGACCTCAAGCTCGCCCCGCAGGGCGGCGAACTCTTCGCCAACCTCGGCTGCATCGCCTGCCACCAGCGTCCGGACTTCGAAGGCAAGGACGCGCAAGACCGCGTGCCGATGGGACACATCGCCGACAAGTGGCATCCCGCCGCGCTCGTGGAATACCTGCAGGATCCGGCCAAGCACTACCCGGCCACGCGTATGCCGCACTTCCGCCTCGAGGAAGAGGAAGCCACGCAGCTCGCAGCCTATCTGCTCGCGAACTCCCGCATGATCAAGCGCCAGCCCCTCGCCGGCGACGCCGCCCGCGGTGCTGCGTTGATCGTCAGCGCCGGTTGCCTCAACTGCCACGCCGGCATGCCGGCGACCACCCAGCCGCCGCTTGCGAAGGTCCTCGCCGCCGGCGACAAGGGCTGCCTCTCCCCTGACGCCGCCGCCCGCGCCACGGCGCCGGATTTCGCGCTCACCGGAACGCAGCGCGCCGCGCTGAAGGCTTTCCTCGCCACCGACCTCGCCTCGCTCAAGCAGGACAC
>JBILHF010000106.1:0-4615 GCA_044350605.1 Opitutales bacterium | reverse complement strand
GCGAAGTAGGGGAGTTTAACGCAGTCCGACGAGTTCGATCGCGTCGCCGTTCCGGCGGAGCTCGATGACGCAGCCTTCGCCGGCCTGCTTCATGACGCTCAGGGTGCGGGGCACCCGCACGAAGCGGTTATGGTAGCCGGTCGCGTATCGTCCGAGACAGAGGGCTCCTTGGCCGGCCAGCTTGCCGCTCTCTTGGATGAGCAGTTCCCAAGGCCCGTCGACGCCGTCGGGTGAGGCTGTGGGGACATGGGTGAACTCATAGGACGCGAGGCCTTTTCGGCGCATCTCATGCGTCGCGGCTTCGATCTCATACGCCGCGCGGGTGGCGGCGTCCGTGAGGAAATCGCAGCCCGTGGTCGCGAGGATAAGAAGCAGGCCAAGGAAATAGCGCATAGCCAGAAGCGTTATGGTGTCTCAAGTCCGGCGAGGGGAGTCGAAGGGAAGGGCTTGCCGAGGAAGTAAACCGTCCCGATGCCGGCGGCAAGGGTGACGTGCATGCGAATCATGTCGGGACTGGGAGGGTCAGATGACCTTCAGCGACTGGGGCGCCGGTAGGCGGCGATCCACGCGGGCGCCGGGCCTTCGCCGCGGTTGGAGGCATCCTTCCGGTGGGTCGCTCCGGTGAGGGCTTCGATGACGGCTTCGAGTTTCGGCCAGAGGCCGATGAATTCGAGGGTCGGGTTCACTAGGTTGGTGACCGGGCAGTAGAAGGTGTTCTTCGGGTCTGTGTGGTGTAGCGCGTGCTGCCGGGGAGTCTGGAGAATCCAGCAGTCCTGGAGAAACGAGACGACCGGTCCGTTCTCGGCGCGCGTCTGGTGCGACCATTTATGGACCTGGTTGGCGTTGATGCTCACGCCTACGAAGAGCCAGACGTGCCAGGTGAGCACGCCCGCCCAGATGGCGCCGCCGATGATCAGCGCGCCGATGAGTAGGAGATCCCAGGAGCTTTGCCACCAGGTCAGCTTGGTGAAGAAGCGCGGATAGTGATGATGGATGATGTTGGGCCTGATGGCCAGCGGGCCGATGATCGGGGTATCCTCGGTGCCGTAGGCGTCCTCCAGCCAATGGATGACGCCGGCCAGGAAATCAGCCAGCAGGATGACGCCGAGGGCTTGGAGGAGGATCTGGAGGGTATGCATGACGTATTTGTCGCCGTCTATTTTACCTCCTCCGGGCCCAGGGCCGTTAATCGATATTCTTGATATGACCTATCACTCTGGGGATAAAGGGCGTTGCTAGCCCCTTTTACGGCGTGAAGATGATTTTTACCCCCGATGAACGTCCATCACCTCGAGCTATTCTATTACGTCGCCAAGCACGGGGGCATCAGCGCCGCGGTCCGACATATCCCTTACGGCATCCAGCAGCCGGCCGTCAGCGGGCAGATGGCCGCGCTGGAGTCGAATATTGGCGTGCGGCTCTTCGAGCGAGCGCCGTTCCGCCTGACGGCGGCGGGCCGGAAGCTCTACTCCCAGATCGAAATTTTCTTCTCGGGCTTGGATGGGTTGGAAGGTCAACTACGGGAAGCGGATCGGCCCGAGATGCGCCTCGGTGCGTCGGAACTCGTCCTGCGTCTGCATATCTCGACCGTCACCCAGCGCCTGCGGGCACGACACCCGAAGCTTTTGCTCAGCCTGACGCCTGGCTACCAGATGCAGTTCGAGACGTGGTTGCGCGATGGCGTCATCGACCTCGCGATCGTGCCGATCGAGGCCAAGACCAAGGGACGGCAGAGCCAGTTGCGCCTCGCCCGCGTCCCGCTCGTCCTCTTGGTGCCCAAGGGGTCGCCGCACCGGAGCGCCGCCGACCTTTGGAAGCAGAAGAAGATCCGTGAGCCCTTGGTCGCCTTGCCGCCCGCTTCCAGCGTCACGCGTAGCTTCCTCCGCGACCTCCGTGCGAAGGGCGTCGTCTGGAGTCAGACCGTCGAGGTCAGCTCGATGGAGATGGTCACCAGCTATGTCGCCAACGGCGAAGGCTACGGCATCAACCTCGCCATCCCTGAAGCGATTGAGCATCCCGAAGTGCGGGCGCTGCCGCTCGAAGGCTTCGCCCCCATGGACATCGGCTTGCGCTGGACGTGCGAGCTGACGCCGTTGGTGCGTGATGCCATCGGTGAATTCCAACGCTACACGCGCGAGACCTGGCCGGACTGGGTGATCGACGACGTGTTGCCGGAGCCCAAGAAGGCCGGACGACGGAAGCGGACCTGACTCAGCGTTTCGCGAGGGCTTGCGTGATCGCCACGCAGGCGAGCGCGGCGTTCTCGGCGCGGAGGACCGTCGGTCCCAGTACCACGGGCATGAACCCGGCGGCTCGGGCGGCGGCGTATTCCTCCGAGGTCAGGTCTCCTTCCGGGCCGATGAGCCAAGTGACCTTCGAGGCCTTCGTGAAATCCAAGTGAGCGACCGCTTCGGCGTCGAACTCCAGCGAGCCCGTGAGGCGCAGTTCACCTTCGACGGCGGGCGGCAGGCGTTCGATCCATTCGCGGAAGCGGACTGGCGCGGCGATTTCCGCGCGCCACGGATGGCCAGATTGTTTGCACGCCTCGACGGCCTGTTGCTGCCAGCGTTCACGGCGGGTGCGCGCGCGGTCGGCATCGAGCTTCAGTTCGCAGCGGGCGGTCTCGAGCGGGATGATGCCGGCGGCGCCGGCTTCGCAGCACGAGCGCACCAGGTCGTCCATCGTGCCGCCCTTCGGCATCCCCTGGGCGACATAAATAGCCGGAGTGAGCGCATCGGCCACGCGGGCGCGGACCACTTCGACCATCGCGCCATCACCGTCGGCGGAAGCCAGCTTGCCTTCGACCACGAGGCCTTCGCCGTCGAGGAGCACGACGGCGTCGCCGCGGCGGGCGCGGAGGCTGCGGACCACGTGGGCGGATTCAGTCGCCGAAAGCTTCACGTGGGCGCCAGGCTTGCAGGCCGGAGCCTGCTCGTGGTCGATCCAGACGCGGAGAGGGCTCATCAGGCGAGGGCGACCGGGCGGTCGTAAGAAGGATCCCAGTCTTTCCAGACCGGTTCGTAGCCGTGTGCGCGGAGCATCGCGGCGACTTCGTCGGGTGAGCGGTCGTCCTCGATGGCGAACTGTTCGAGCGAAGCCTCGCGGCCTTCGGCGTAACCGCCGGGGTTCGTGTGCGAGCCGGCGCTCATCGCCGTCACGCCCACGCGGCAGGCGTGGTCGCGGAACTTGCGGCTCTCGCGGGTGCTCAGCGTCAGTTCGACTTCGGAACTCAGCAGGCGGAACGCGCAGATCGCTTGGACGAGGTCGCGGTCGGTCATCTCGACCTTCGGCTGCAGCTCGCCTTCATGCGGACGGATGCGCGGGAAGGAGACACTGTAGCGGCTCTGCCAGTGCTTACGTTCGAGCCAGCGGAGGTGGAGGGCCGTGAAGAAACATTCCGCGCGCCAGTCTTCGAGGCCGAAGAGCGCGCCGAGGCCGATCTTATGGACGCCGGCGGCGCCGACCCGGTCCGGGGCGTCGAGGCGGTAGGCGAAGTCGGACTTACGTCCCTTCGGGTGGTGGACGTTATAGGTCTCGCGGTGATAAGTCTCCTGGTAGACCAGCACCGCGTTGAGGCCATGTTTACGGAGCTCAGCGTATTCCGCGGTCTCCATCGGCTGGACCTCCATCGACAGCGACGAGAAGTGAGGCCGGAGCAGGTCGAGGGCCTGGACGAAGTAGGGCACTTCGACCTTATTGGATTCACCCGTCAGGATGAGCAGGTGGTCGAAGCCCAGTTTCTTGAGCGCGCCCGCCTCACGGAGGATCTCGGCCGGATTGAGCGTGCGGCGGGGGACCTTGTTGCCGGCCGAGAAGCCGCAGTAGGTGCAGACGTTCTGACACTCGTTGGAAAGATACGCCGGCGCGAAGAGCTGCATCGTGCGGCCGTAGCGGCGCAGCGTGCGTTCATGGCTCAGTCGCGCCATCCGTTCCAGATGAGGCGCGGCGGCCGGGGAGATCAGCGCCTTGAAGTCTTCGAGGTCGGCCGAGTCGGCTTCGGCGCGCGCGAGGGCGCGGAGCACGTCGGCCTCCGTCTTAGCCGCGACGGAGCCCAGGACCTCGTCCCAAGGATGGGCGGCATGGACTTCGGCGAACGACATCAGCCCGTCACTGTGGGCCAAAAATCGCGCAGGGCAAGGGCGGGCGCGCGCTCAGAGCGTCGCGGCGTAGCCGGCGGCGTCGAGGAGGGCGGCGAGCTCGGTCGGATTCTTCACCTTCACCTTGATCATCCAGGCGCCGCCATACGGTTCGCGGTTCACCAGGTCGGGGGAATTATTCAGGTCGGCGTTGGCCTCGAGGATCTCGCAGGACACCGGGCTGTAGAGGTCGGAGGCGGCCTTGACGGATTCCACCGTCCCGAAGACGTCGCCATGGTTGAAGGACGCGCCGACCTTCGGGAGGTCGACGAACGTCACGTCACCGAGGGCGGCCTGCGCGTGGTCGGTGATGCCGATGACGGCGGTGCCGTCGGCGGCGACCTTGATCCACTCGTGGTCCTTGGTGTAATGGAGGTCGGCAGGGACGTTGCTCATGGGTTCTGGGTAAAGCGGGTGGGGATTATTTCAACCCTTCACTTCACGAAAGGCTCGGCCGAGAGGCGCAGCGGGAGGCGGTG
>JBILHF010000042.1:0-15254 GCA_044350605.1 Opitutales bacterium | reverse complement strand
GGTGGCCGTAGCGAGGGCGAGGATCGCTTCGGCGCGCGGGCCTTGGAGGGCGAGCTGGGCCCAGGCGGCGCATTCGTCGAGCACCTCGACCTGATGGTTGCCGACATGAGCGCGCATCCAGGCGATATCCTTCGGCGCATTGGAGGCGTTGAGGCAGATCAGGAATTCGTCTTCGGCGAGGCGGTAGACAATCAGGTCGTCGACGCAGCCGCCGTCGGGCTGGCACATCACCGTGTAGCGGGCCATGCCGACCTTGATCGTGCCCATCTCGTTGGTCATGATGCCGTCGAGGAACTTCGCGGCGTCGCGGCCGCGGACGCGGGCCTCGCCCATGTGCGAGACATCGAAGAGGCCGGCCGTCTGGCGGACCGCCATATGTTCTTCGATGATGCCCGTGTATTGCACCGGCATCTCCCAGCCGGCGAAGGGGACGATGCGGCCGCCGAGTTCGACGTGCAGGGCGAAGAGAGGCGTGCGGGAGAGCGGGGCCGACATGGTCAGGCTAAGGTGCGGCCCCCGGCTTTTTCTTCCAACAAAAAAGCCCGGCCGAGCGGCCGGGCTTTGCGAGGCGGAGCGAAGTCCGGCTCAGAGGCCGAGTTCCTTGCGGAGACCCGCGAGGGCGGCCTTGAAGTCTTCTTCCGAGATGGCCTTGGAGCGACGCTTGCTTTCGAGGAGGGCGTAGCGGGAGCTGAACTCGGAATACTTGAGGGCTTCGGCCTGGGCGCGGGCGGTGGCGGCGGCCTTGTTGGCCTCGGCGAGCTTCGCTTCGGCGTCGAGGCGGGCGTCGGCGACGGCCTTCTCGGCGGCCTTGTTGGCTTCGGCGAGCTTGGCTTCGGCCTGGGCGCGAGCGGTGGTGGCGGCCTTGTTGGCCTCGGCGAGCTTGGCTTCGGCGTCGAGGCGTGCGTCAGTGACGGCCTTCTCGGCGGCCTTGTTGGCTGCGGCGAGCTTGGCGTCGGCATCCTGCTTGGCCTTGGCGGCGGCGGCCTTCTGGGCGGCGAGGTCGAGGCGGGCCTTGGCGAGGTCCTTCTCGCTGTCGGCGGTGGCTTCCTTGACGTTCGACGTCGAGCGGCGGGCGAGTTCGTCGGCGCGGGCAGTCAGGGCCTTGATGGCGATGGAGGCGTTGTCCTGAGAAGCCTTGAGCGACTTCATCTCGGCGGCGTAGGTCTGCTCGAGCTTGCCGAGGCGGTCTTCGCCGGAGTTGGCGGCGGCCTTGGCCTGGGTCACGACGGCCTTGGCTTGGGAGACCTTGGCTTCCGGCGCGGCGAGGGCGGCGCGGCGGGCGGCGACGGACTTCAGATTCTTCTCGGCGGAAGCGCGGGCGGCTTCGGCGTCGGCGGTGGCCTGGGCGAGGGCGAGTTCGGCTTCGGCGAGTTTCGCCTTGGCGGCTGCATCCTTACCCTTGGCGGCCTTGGCGGCTTCGATGCTCTTGGCGATCTCGGCGAGGCGAGCCTGTGCGGCGGCTTCGCGGGCGACGAGGGCGGCCTGGATCTTCGCGGCGGCTTCCTTGGTCGCGGCGAGGTCGGAGTTCAGTTCTTCCTTGGCGGCGGCTTCTTCGCCGAGGGCCTTCTTGGAAAGCTTCTTGAATTCCGGATTGTCGGCGGGGGGCACGCCGGCTTCACCGGCGGCGGGCACCTTGGTGAGGTTGACCTTCACGGCGGCGGGGAAGCCGAACTCGATGCCTTCGCTGGTCGTGATGAGGCGGGGCTTGAGGTCGGTCGTCTCGGTCAGGTAACCGCCCTTGCCGATCTGCAGCTCGTAGTTCTTGGTGCGGTCGAGCTTGATGGTGGTCGGCGTGCGACCGACGGCGTCTCCGTTGACGCGGACGGCCGCGGCGGTCGGATTCGAGGACACCACGACCGTGTCGATGTTGGCCGAGTCGACCGAGGACTTGCAGCCGGCGAGTGCGACGCAAAAGGCGAGGAGGGAAACGTGGATACGCATGGGCGGGGCTTGGGGTCTGAGAATTGCGTCCAAATCGAAGGCAGTTTCAACCCCTAATCACCTGTACCGAGGGCGGGATTGACACCGGGCCGCTGTGAACAACCCTGTGAATAGGGAAGATGGCCAGCATAGCTCAGTTGGTAGAGCAGCCGCCTTGTAAGCGGCAGGTCGTCGGTTCAAGTCCGACTGCTGGCTCCATTTCCGTCCCGATTCCTCACTGAAAAGGCCTTATTCGCGGGCTTTTCAGGCCGTGCGCGGAGCCTGACGCAGCGCGTCGGCCATGCGGACTACCGGGCGGATCGCGGCCACGTCGTGCACCCGGAGCATCGAACAGCCTTGGGCGATGCCCCAGGCGGCGGTCACGTCGTTACCCGGTCCGCGACGGAGCGGATCTGGTTCGTCGAGCACCAGACCGAGCGTTGATTTCCGGCTCGTGCCGAGCAAGACCGGGTAGCCCAGGGCGGCGACCTTGGCCAGGTCGCGGACGAGCATCAGGTTCTGCGCCGGTGTCTTGCCGAAGCCGAAACCGGGATCGGTCCAGAGTTGTTCCGGCGCCATGCCGGCGGACCTCGCCGCGTGTACGGAGGTCCGTAGGTCGCCCAGCATTTCGGGCCAGAACTCGCGGTAATTCGCTTCGCGCCGGCGGTGCATGAGGATGAGCGGGCAGCGGGCGGCCGCGCAGACCGCGCCCATCGGCGACTCGTCTCCCTGGGCTCCGAAGCGTCCGCCCTCCACATCGTTGACGAGATCCGCGCCGGCGGCGACGGCCGCTGCGGCGACCTCAGGTTTATAAGTGTCGACCGAGAGCACGGCCTGCGGGAAGCGGTGGCGCAAGGCTTGGACGACGGGCAGCAGGCGGCCGAGCTCATCGGCGGCCGTGACCGGCGTGGCGCCCGGGCGGGTAGACTCAGCTCCAAGGTCGAGAACGTCGGCGCCTTCGTTCAGTAAGGCCTCGGCCCGGCGGAGGGCGTCGTCGACTCCCGGCAACACACCGCCATCGGAGAAGGAGTCCGGGGTCAGGTTCATGATGCCCATGATCAACGTGCGCCGACGCCAGTCGGGCAGGGCGGTGCCATGAGGGCTGGACCAAGACATCACGTGGGGGTTAGGGGGCGGCTTCGGCGGGAGCAACCCTAGAGGGGGAGGGGGTGTTTTGACCGTCCCCACATCTATTAGCGGGAATGATGAGGCATAATTATCCACAAACACTTAATAAACAGCAGTTTACGGATTAATGCTTCGGTATCAACCTTAACAAGGGCTATTTATGACCGATTTAGCCTGCTGGGGCTTGCAAATTACCACACTTTTACGGACTTTTCCGCGTCCGAAACACTATCTTTATGTTTTCTCGTATCCTCAGTCGGGTCGGTCTGCTCGCCGCCCCCTTCCTGGCCATCATCATGGCCGGTTGCTCCAAGGAAGAATTGACCGTCCGTCAGTCGACCATGGATCCCAAGGGCCCGGTCGCGCAGGTCCAGTTCGATGTCTTCATGGACACCGTCTGGCTGGTCGTGGTGCTCTTCGCTCTGGTCGGCGGCCTGCTCGTCTACGCCGTCATCAAGTTCCGCTCCCGTCCGGGCGATGAGAACAAGCCAGCCATCGTCGAAGACGGCCACGGCAATCCCCTCGTCGAAATCGGCCTCATCACCGCTTCCATCGGCGCGCTCGTGATCATCGCGATCCCGACGCTGAGCGCGATCTGGTATACGGACGACGTCCCGGCCGAAGCCGTCCCGACCTCCAAGCTCTCCGCCTGGTATCCGCGCGTCGAAGGCACCCGCGAGAACTACGCCAAGACCGTCGAAGAGCAGGTGCTCGAAGTCGACGTCATCGGCAAGCAGTGGTGGTTCCGTTTCGAATACCCGCAGCTCGGCATGACTAACGACGCCAAGCATTCCGTCCCGAACGAGCTCGTCATCCCGAAGGGCAAGGCCGTCCGCATCAACCTGCGCTCCGAGGACGTCATCCATTCCTTCTGGGTCCCCAAGATCGCCGGCAAGGTCGACCTCATGCCCGGCCGTAAGAATCATATGTGGATCCAGGCCGACCAGACCGGCCACTACTACGGCCAGTGCGCCGAGTTCTGCGGCGACTCGCACGCTTACATGCTCTTCCGCGTCGAAGTCCTCGAGCCCGCCGAATTCGCGAAGTGGGTGCAGAAGCAGAAGGCCGACGCCGCTCCCGTAGCCGTCGGTTCCAAGGCCGAGAAGGGCAAGGCCCTCTTCGCCAGCAAGAGCTGCGTCATGTGCCATAACGTCGGCGGCCATTTCGGCGCCGGCGCCTTCGGTCCCGACCTCACGCACATCGCCTCGCGCAAATCCCTCGCGGGCGCCTGGCTCGACAACCGCGACGTCGCCGCCCAGCGCGCGGCCGAGCAGAAGAACGGCAACACCGAGGACTCCGTCCCCGTCGACCCGGCCACGCTGAAGGCCAACCTCATCAAGTGGATCGGTTCTTCCGGCGTCGCGCACGGCGCCGACGGCAAGCCGTCCAAGGACGTCAAGCCCGGCAACCGCATGCACTATTACAAGATGTTCAACGTCGCCGGTCTCCGCGAGACCAACCAGCAGTTCACCGCCGAAGAGCTCGACCACCTCGCCGAATACCTCCTCACCCTCAAGTAAGTCTTAACCCCGAAATTTCCCGACCATGTCCCACGACTCCCATCACGCTCCCGTCGCCTGCAAGACGGAGCTGGCCCCTGAGCGCAGCGACCTCGGCCTCTTCCGGCCTGACCGATCCAGCGGCTGGATCGACTGGCTGACCACCGTCGATCACAAGAAGATCGGCATCCTCTACGGAGCGTTCGCGATGCTGTACTTCCTCATCGGCGGCGTCGAGGCCCTCGCCATCCGTACGCAGCTCGCCCGCCCGGACAACGACTTCGTCACGGCGCGCATGTATAACCAGCTGTTCACCATGCACGGCACCACGATGATCTTCCTCGGGGTCATGCCGCTCTCCGCCGCGTTCTTCAACTTCCTCGTGCCGCTGCAGGTCGGCGCCCGCGACGTCGCCTTCCCGCGCCTCAACGCGTTCTCGCTCTGGACGTTCGTCTTCGGCGCCTTCGTGCTCAACGCCTCCTGGCTCTTCGAGTTCGGCCACCTCGCCGGTTGGTTCGACTCCTTCGCCTGGCACAAGGCGCTCGTCTACACCGACTTCGCCCCGGCCAACGGCTGGTTCAGCTACGCGCCGCTTTCCGGCACCTTCGGCGCCAACGGCCAGGCTCTCCGCTTCACCGGCGTCGGCACCGACTTCTGGATCATCGGCATCCAGATCCTCGGCATCGCCTCGCTCGCGGCCTCCTTCAACTTCATCTGCACCATCATCAACATGCGCGCCAAGGGCATGACCATGATGCGCCTGCCGGTCTTCACCTGGATGACCCTCGTCACCTCCGTGCTGATCATCCTGGCCTTCCCGGCCATCACCGTCGCGCTCATCGAGCTCATGTTCGACCGCGCCTTCGGCGCCAACTTCTTCAACCCTTCGGCCGGCGGCCAGCCCGTGCTCTGGCAGCACCTCTTCTGGATCTTCGGCCACCCCGAGGTGTACATCCTCGTCCTCCCGGCGATGGGCATCGTCTCGGAAGTCCTCCCGACGTTCACCGGCAAGTCGCTCTTCGGCTACCCGATCATCGTCTTCTCCGGCGCCGTCATCGGCTTCCTCGGTTTCGCCGTCTGGAGCCACCACATGTTCACCACCGGTCTCGGCCCCGTGCCGACCGCCGCCTTCTCGCTCCTCACGATGGCCATCGCGGTCCCGACCGGCGTGAAGATCTTCAACTGGCTCGGCACGATCTGGGGCGGCCGCATCCGCTTCACCCCGCCCATGGTCCTCGCCCTCGGCTTCATCTGGATGTTCATGTGCGGCGGCTTCTCCGGCGTCATGCACTCCTCGGCCCCCGCCGACTCCCAGCAGCAGGACAGCTACTTCGTCATCGCGCACTTCCACTACGTGCTCCTCGGCGGCGTGCTCCTCGGCCTGATGGCCGGCCTCTACTTCTGGTTCCCGAAGATCTTCGGCCGCATGCCCAACGCCCCGGTCGCCTACTTCGGCTCCGCGCTCGTCATCCTCGGCTTCAACCTCGCCTTCGGTCCGATGCACTACCTCGGCCTCGCCGGCCAGCCGCGCCGCACGCACACCTACCACGCCGGTAACGGCTGGGAGACCTGGAATTTCGTCGCCACCATCGGCGCCTACATCCTCGGCATCGGCGTCGTGCTCGTCTTCGGCAACCTCGTCTGGACCGCGTTCCGCGGCAAGAAGTGCGGCAACGATCCGTGGGACGGCCGCACCCTCGAGTGGTCGCTGCCCTCCCCGGTGCCGGAATACAACTTCGCCCAGGCTCCGGTCGTCGCCACCCGCGACGCCTTCTTCGAGCACAAGCACGGCACCAAGAAGATCGGCCTCGAGAACGACGGCGGCGAAGCCGGCGTCCACATGCCGAGCCAGTCCTGGATGCCGATGCTGGCCTCCGCGGGTTTCCTCTTCATCGGCTTCGGCATGCCGATGATGGCGATGGGTGTCCCGCACGCCGGCTGGCTCGTCATCTCCGGCCTCGGGGTCCTCTTCCTTGGTATCTGGCTCTGGGCCCTCGAAGGTCCGGGCGGTTACATGCTCAAGACCCCGGCCCCGGCCGGCGCCCCGGCTCCGGCCGAGACCGTCGCCCACTGAGCCGCCTCACCTCCTCATCTTAAACTCTGACCTCCATGTCTGACACCGCCGCCGCGCACGAAGCGCCCACCTCCACCGGGATCGACCACAAGAAGCTCATCATGTGGCTCTTCCTGGCTTCGGACTGCATGTTCTTCGGCACGCTGATCTCGACCCACCTGCTGTATCGCAAGCTCTTCCCCGCCGGCTTCACCGACGCGGAAGGCCACCAGCGCTTCATCCAGGACCTGTTCTCCATCGAGCTGACGTCGTTCTCGACGTTCATCCTGCTGATGTCCTCGTTCCTGATGGCGCTCGCCGTCTCCGCGATGCACAAGGGCCAGCTGAAGTCCTTCCGCCGCAACGTCCTCGGCGTGATCATCTTCGGCCTGATCTTCCTGGGCTGCCAGGTCTTCGAGTTCACGCACTTCTACCACAAGGGCCTGACCATCCAGAACAGCGTCCTCGGCTCGACGTTCTACGTGCTCACCGGCACGCACGGCACGCACGTCGCCATCGGCGTCCTCTGGCTCATCCTGCTCTACTTCTATAGCTTCACCGGCAAGCTCGGCGGCCATATGGGCGCCCTCGACGTCGAAGTCGCGGGCCTCTACTGGCACTTCGTCGACATCGTGTGGATCATCATCTTCACGGCCGTCTACCTCGTCGAATATCTCGGGCCCTACGGCATCTGGGGTTCGGGCCTGCCCGCCGTCGTCAAATAATCCGCCTTTCCGCCCATGTCCTCTTCTCACGAAGCCGCACCGAGCAAGGCCTTCCTCGCCGAGGAAGTCCGTCGCTACCACCACTTCATCGTGCTGGCCCTCTGGCTGGCCGTCGTCACCGGCGCCGAGATCGTCCTGATCTACCTGCCGCTGCCGACCGCCGTCATCTTCACGATCCTGACCCTGATGTCCGCCGGCAAGTTCTTCGCGGTCATCCTGTGGTTCATGCACCTGATCTACGATAAGCGCCTGCTCTTCTGGTGCTTCCTCGCCGGCCTGGTGCTCGCCTTCGCGACCTACGCCGCGCTGCTGTGCCTGTTCAGCGCCGACCGGATCGATACGCGCTGGTTCAGCTGAGCGGCCCCCGGCCGACCGTCGAAGGCCTCCGTGCGCACGGAGGCCTTTTTCGTGCCCACGCTTGCGGGTTCGGCGGCCCGCGCTTCATATCATCCTTGATGAACATCCCCCTGCACTGGCACACGGAGCCGCTCCTGCTGCTCCTGGTCGTCGGCGCATCCTGGGCGCACGCCCTGGCCTGCGGGCCTTACCGTGCACGCTGGTTGCCGGGCCGGGCGGAGTATCCCGTCGGGCATGCCGTGCGCTTCCATCTCGGTGTCTTGGTCGGCTACGTCGCGGTCGGTTCGCCCTTGGACCAGCTCGGCGAAGGCTTCCTGTTCTGGGCCCACATGCTGCAGCACATGCTGCTTATCTATGTCTCCGCGCCGCTCATCGTCACGGGCCTGCCGCCCGAGCTCGTCGACGGTTTCCTGAAAGATCGTCCCCGGCTCACACGCGTGCTCGCCTTCCTGACTCACCCGGTCACCGGCGGGCTGATCTTCACGCTGTGTTTCTCGATGTGGCACTTCCCGGAACTCTACGAGGCGGCGCTGCGGAGCCGGCCGCTCCATGTGCTCGAGCACTGGTCGATGTTCCTGCCGGCGATCCTGATGGTCTGGCCGCTGTTCTCGCTGTCGACCCGCCTGCCCCGCATCGGCTACGGGATGGCGATCTTCTACTCCTTCGGCCTGATGATCGCCGACCTGCCGCTCTGGGCGGTCCTGATCTTCGGCGACCATCCGATCTATGAGACCTACCGGCTGGCGCCGCGCGTGAGCGAACTCTCCGCGGCCGCGGACATGATCCTCGGCGCGGTGGTGATGAAGGGCTTCAACGAGATCTTCGCCCTCCTTTGCATGGGCTACGCGTTCTTCGCCTGGTATCAGCGCGAGAAGTGAGCCGGCTCAGTGGCGCGAGGCGCGTCGCAGCAGGAACCAGCCGAGCGTGACGACGATCAGGTTCGGCAGCCAGACGAGCAGGTCGGGCCGGTAGGCCGGATCCTTCACGTAGCCGGCCATCGAGGTGAGCAGATAATAGGTGAGCGCGATCGCGAGGGCGACGGCGGCGTTGACGAACGTCTCCGCCCGCCCGACGCGGACGGCGAGGGGCACGGCGAGGAACGCGAGCGAGAACACGGAGAAGGCGCCCGCGAGGTGCGCCATGAGCTGGGTCTTCGCGACCATGCGACCGCGCTCGAGGGTCGCGGTGTCGGCGCCGGCGGGCACGTCCCAGCCGCGCTCGATGGCGACGAGGAGCTCCTGCGTCGTCAGCCAGCGCAGCTTGCGTTGGAAGTTCTCGCCGTCCTTGAAGATGCCGGAAGCCGGGAACTCCAGCGTCGACGTATCGGCGGTCGCGAACGACGACGGCTGCAGGAAGGTCTGGTCGCCGGCCGGCCGCGTGTCGAGCCGCGCGTCGGTGAGCGTGATCCGCAGGACGCCTTCGCCGGCTTTCGAGACGGCGCGGGCCAGCCTCGCTTCGCGCGCGTGGACGGTCTGGATCAGGCGGCCGCGGTCGTCGACGCGCCAGAGCCAGAAGTCGCGCAGGACTTCGCCGTCGCGCGCGCTGGCGCGGATGACCATGCCGGGGAACTGGCGGTTGAGCTGCCCGGGTACGATCACCGAGGCGGGGTTATCCTTGGCCGAACCCACGAGCAGGCGGCGGTATTCGGTGTTGGCGTCGGGCGCGATCTCGAGGTTGAGCCAGGCTGAAAGCAACGCGAAGGTGGCCGCAAGGAGCAGGGCCGGCCGAGCGATGCGTCCGAGGCTGAGCCCGCCGGCCTTCATGGCGGTGAGTTCCTGCTGCGAGCCCATGCGTCCGAAGGCCAGCAGCACGCCGGTCAGCAGGCCCAGCGGCAAGGCGTAGGGCAGCACGCCGGGAATGAGCAGGGCGATGAGTTCGAGGCCTTCCCAGCCGCTCACGCGACCGGCGGCGATGGCGCTCGAGACCTGGTTCAGGATGTTGCCGGCGACCATCACGAAGACGAACGCGCCCGTGGCGGCCCCGCCGGCGACGGCGGTTTCGGTCAGGACGTGGCGGTCGAGGAGGCGCACGTCAGCATCCAAGCCGACCGTGCCCTTCACTCCAAGGCGAAAGGCTCAGGGCGCCGCCTTCTGGTCCAGGTCGGCGGGCAGTCCGGGGCCGCGGACGGCTTCGATCTCGCCCGCCCGTACCCACCCGGTCTTCCCATCGGCGGTGCGGACGCGCATGTGGCCGTTGAGCGGGCGTTCGGTCCGTACGACATCCCCTTCGGCCACGCCGCTCATCGGTTCGCCGAGCTGGGTCGGCGTGAGCCGGAGGGAGACTTCGGGTCTCCGGATGACCGCGCGCGCGTCGAGGGAACGGCTGCCCCAGAGTCCCGGGAAGCAGAGGGCGAGGAGGGTGAGGGCGACCACGCGGGCCCACTGGTTGCCTTCGCTCGCGGCGCGGCCGCGGAGACGCGGCACGGCCACGCAGAGCACGGCGGTCCAGAAAGAGGCGACGGCTAACAGGAGCCAGAGGTCGGCGGTGAGGAAGGCGGCGTATTCCTCGACGGCGGTCGGCTTCGGACGATCGACGCCGCCGGCGTCGAGTCCGTGTCTGATCCCCGCGTTCGCGACCGGGTCGCGCGGATCGATCAGCAGCGCGCGCTCCCAGCAGACCATCGCGCGTCCCTTGCGTCCGAGGCGCCACTCGGCGTTCCCCAGCGCGGCGAGGCGGGCCGCGGTGACACCCTCCGCGCGGATCTCCTGGCTCCAGAGTTCGACGGCCCCCGCGTAGTCGCCCCGCGCATAGGCCGTTTCGGCGGCGCCGGGCGCGTCGGCCGCGGCGAGCGGCGCGAGCCAGCACAAGAGGAGCAGGGCGAAGGTCTTCATCGCGTGGCGAGGAGGCGGCGCAGGAGCGCGAGGTCGGCGTCGGCATCCCCCGCGGCGGCGAGGGGCGGGGCCGGCGCGAAGCGGTCGGCATGGGCGCGCGAGAAAAGTCCGTCGAGGCGGGCGCGGTCGGCGTCGGGAAGCACGCGTTCGACGTCGCTCTGGGTCATCGCCTGGTCTTCGGCGGCGAGGCGGGCGGCCACGCCGGCCTGCAATCCCCGGACGACCGCGACGGCGAACCCCCGGGCGTCATCGCGACGGCGACAGGCTTCGGCTTCGGCGAGGGCGGCGCGCATGAGGGCGCGGGCGCGCCGGCGACGGCGGATCTCCGGGTGCGCGGCGAGGTAGCCGAGGATCCCGGTCAAGGTCGTCGCGGCGACGACGAGTCCGAGCACGGTCGCGTTCGCGGACCAGAAGCCGGGGGCGTCGCCGAGCGAACCTTCGGGCGAACCGCGGAAGAAGGGCGAGGAGCGGTCCGGCGTGGGCGTCGCGAGCCCGGTCGCCGGCTTCGGCTGGGCGGCGACGGGCGCGGCCGGGTCGGCCGTCACGAGGTCGACCTGCGCCGGCGCGTTGCCGGTGACCGTGATCTCGAGCGGCTTGAATTCCAGGCGGCTGAAGGTCTTGGTCGCGGGATCGAACGCGGCGAGGCGCACGGCGGGCGTGCGCAGCTTGCCTGGCAGGCGCGGCACGAGCGTGTAGACGAACATGCGCTGGTCTTCCGCGTGGCGGCGGCGCTCGGTCGCCGGCAGCACGTCCCAGGTCTCGTCGCCTTTCAGTTCCGGCGGCAGGATGCGGTCGAGGTTGCCGTCGCCGGTCAGGATCGCGCGCAGGCGGATGGGTTCGCCGACCTCCGGCTTGTCTTTCGAGATCTGCAGGCCTTCGGCGACGAAGCGGCCGATGGCGCCGTTCCACTCCGGCGGGCGGCCGCGTTCCGGCACGTGCGCGACCGTCAGGCGGCGGCGGAAGGCGAACGGCCGGTCGCGCCCGCCTTGGTTGAAGACGCCGGATTCGCCGCTCTGCACCAGCATGATGCCGTTGAGGGAGAATTCGCCCGCGCCTTCGCGGATCGGGGTGAGGTCGAACGTCGTCTGCAATCCCTGGCCGAGCTCGTCGGGCAAGGGCTGGCGTTCGGCGGTGACCGCCATGGAGAAGCCTTCGGCGAGGGACTCGAGCCCGTAGCTCGCCACGACCGCCTCGTTCTCGCCGCCCCGCATGCGGATGGCGCCGCGGATGAGTTCGCCGACGTAGAAGACGCGGTCCGGCAGGACGAGTTCGGCGCGGGCCTGGGCTTCGCGTCGGTAGGTCACCTGGTCGCTGACCCGCAGGCGGATCTCCGGCACGACCACGACCTTGCGGGCGAAACGCAGGTTGAACGACGGGATGACGTGTTCGCCGAGCTGTTCGGGGGCGACGCCCGAGAAGTTGAAGGTGGCTTCGTTGGAGTCGGGCCGGATGAGCTGCCCGGACAGGCGCAGGGCCATGCCGCGGGGCGGCTTGATCTCACGGCTGATGAACTGCGCGCCGCCGAGCACGATGTCGGACTCGACCATGATCTGGAGACGGAACGGCTGCCCGGGCGCGGTCACGCGCGGGGTGATCTCCCAGCTGACGCGGTCCTCCGCACGGGCGAGGAGCCCGAGGCAAAGCACGACGCAATAGGCGAGGAGACGACGCATCTCAGTAGTCCTTGCCTTTCTTATCCTTGGGCTTGCCGCCGCTGCCGCCCTTGCCGTCCTGCTGGCCGGCGGGCATCTTGCGGCCGAATTCGTTCTTCAGGCCTTCGAGCGAACCGCGCGCCTCCTGTTCGGTCATCTTCTCCTCCTTGCCTTCCTCGCCTTTCTTGTCGCTGCCCGAGCGGGGCTTCGGCTTGCGGCGTTCGGGCGGGAGGAAGTCTTCCTCGTCTTCCTCTTCGCCGCTCTCGGCTTCCGGCGGCAGCTTGTCGTCCGGGATGCGCTTCACGAGCTCGCGGATGACGTCGCGCAGCTCTTCGAGCTTCTTGCGCTGGGCCTCGATGGTCTCTTCGAGCGCGGTGGTCTCGCGGCGCAGGGCGCGCAGGAGTTCCTCGACGGCGTCGGCGTTGGCCTTGCCCTGGGCGTCGGCGGCGTCGAGCTCGTGCGCGCCGCGGAAGTCGCCGACCGAGCGCGTCCAGAGGGCGATGACGCCGCCGCGCTTGGTGACCATCGCCTCTTCCTTGGGGATGAGCTTCTTGATGGTGCGGTAAGTGTTGATGCCGCCGCCGAGCGCAGCCGTCGCGGGCACGTAGTCCGGCTCGCGGCCTTCGGCCTTGGCCTTGTCGAGCAGCTCGATCTGGTCCTTCATGTCCGAGATGTCGGCGTCGGCCGCCTCGAGGTAGGAGCGGGCGATGGAAAGCTCGGTGACGTCGCCGGCGGTACGGCCGCCGAGGCCTTCCTTGCCTTTGCCGAAGCGCACGTGTCCGAGGTTGTGGAGCGCCGGCGGCCGGAGCGCGTCGACGTCCCGGCCCAGCGAGGCGCGGAGGGCTTCTTCGGCGCCCGCGAGGTCGCCCTCGGCGAGGCGCTGCGTGCCGCGGTTGTGCAGTTCGCGCGCGTCGAGGCCGGCCAGCGGGTCGGTGACCTTCTCGGCGGCGGGCGCGACGACCGTGAACAGCAGGAGGGCGAGCAGGTTTCTCATGGCGTGGTCAGGCGGCGGCGGGTGGAGAGGAGAGATTCGGCGACAAGGAGCAGGAGCGCGAGGCCCAGGAACCATTCTTCGCGGGGGATGCCTTGGCGGCCGGCGCCACGTTCGTCGGTGCCCGCCTGGATGGCGAGACGGAGGGCTTCCATGCCTTCGCCGGCCTGGCCGAGCCGGACGAAACGTCCGCCGGTCGCTTCCGCGACCTCGCCGAGGGTCTTCTCGTCGAGCCGGCTGAGCACTTCTTCGCCGGCCGCGTCCTTGAGCGTCTCGACCGAACCTGTCTCGCCGATGACGCGGATCGGGCCGCCCGAAGGCGTGCCCACGCCCACGGCGTGGACGACGAGGCCCTTGCGTTTGAGTTTCTTCGCCATCTCGACGCCGCCGGACTCGAGGTCTTCGCCGTCGGTCAGGAGGATGAGCAGCTTGCGGTTGCGGTTGGAGTAGAAGGCCAGCTCGGCTTCTTCGACGGCGCGGCCGAGGTCGGTGCCGCTCACCTGGATGCTGGTCGTGTCGGTCTCTTCCAGCGTGCGGAAGAAGGCGTCGTAGTCGCGCGTGAGCGGGCACTGCAGGAAGGCCTGGCCGGAGAAGGCGATGAGGCCGACGTTGCCGGTGCCCTTGCGGCGGACGAAGTTGGCGATGGCGACCTTGGCGCGCGCGAGCCGCGTCGGGCTCATGTCGGCGACGAGCATCGACTTCGAGACATCGAGCGCGAAGACGACGTCTTCGGTCGCGCCTTTCTGCTTGGTCTCCTCGACGCCCCAGCGCGGGCCGGCGAAACAGGCCACGAGGAGGGCGAACGCGGCCGCGAGGGCGGCGTCCTTGGTCAGTCGGCGGGCGGCGGAGAAGCCGGAGACGAGCCGTCCGAGCAGCGTCGCGGAGGCGAAGCCGGTGAGCCCTTTGCGGCGGCGGTGTTCCGTCCAGCGCAACGCGAGGAAGAGCACCAGGCCCGCGGCGACGGCGATCCCCAGCAGGCGCGGGTCTTCGAAATGCGGATCGGTGGTGTCCATGGCTCAGGGTGCGCGGGGCCGCAGGACGGCCCAGCCGATCTCGGCGAGGAGGAGGAGGGCGGCGAGGCCGACCCAGATGAGGCGGTGGCTTTCGAAGACGACGGATTCGCGGAAGCGCACCTCGGTGCGTTCGAGACGGTCGATCTCTTCGTACACACGGCCGAGCTGGGCCTGGTCGAGCGCGCGGTAGAAGCGGCCGTCGGCGATCTTGGCCATCTTGGCGAGCATCACGTAGTTCGCCGGGTTGATGGTCTGCATGGGGATCGTCCGGCCGAGGGCGTCGCGGTAGAGCTGTCCGGTGCGGGTGTCGAAGCGCGGCAGGACGGTGGGCTCATCCTTGCCGAGGCCGATGCAGTAGAGGCGGATGCCGAGCGCGGCGGCGAGCTCGGCGGCGGGCACGGGCAGGATGGCCTTGCTCATGTTGTCATCGCCGTCCGTGAGCAGGATGATGACCTTCGAGCGGCGCCCTTTGATGTTCTTCATGCGGTCGACGGCCATCGCGAGGCCTTCGCCGATCGCGGTGCCGGTCTCCTGGATGCTGCCGATGTGCATGCGATCGATGCCTTTCTCGACCCAGATCTTGTTGATCGTGAGCGGGCTCAGCAGGTAGGGCTTGCCCGAGAACACGACGGCGCCGATCCGGTCGTCAGGCCGCTTGGCGAGGAAGTCGTAGATGACCTTCTGGCTGGCCTGCCAGCGCGTCACTTCGGCGCGGGCGGTGCTCATGTCCAAGGCCATCATCGACCAGGAGAGGTCGACGACGAGCATGATGTCCACGCCCTCGGCCTCGCGCTCGGTCTCTTTGTTCGCGGTGCGCGGTCCGGCGATGGCGATCACGAGGATGATCGCCGTGAGCAGGCGGAGGAAGAGACGCAGGCGTCCGGTACGTTCGCGGACCGGGCGGCCGACGGCGCCGAGCAGCGTGGTGTCAGGGTAGAGGACCGCGGCGGCCCGGCCGATGCGGCCGCGCAGCCAGGCGTAGACCGGTACGAGCGCCAGCAGGAGGAGCGCCCAAGGATACTGGAAATCGTAGCCGAAGAATTCCATCAGGCTTCGTCACGCCGGGGCAGCGGCGGAGGTACGGG
>JBILHF010000123.1:0-4045 GCA_044350605.1 Opitutales bacterium | reverse complement strand
TGTTCACCCTCCTGAAGACCGATACGACGACGGCCGCCCGCCTCGGCGTCCTGAAGACCCCCCACGGGGAGGTCCGCACGCCGGTCTTCATGCCGGTAGGCACCCAGGCCACGGTCAAGGGCCTCTCGCCGCAGCAGGTCGCCGAGACGGGCGCCCAGATCCTGCTCAGCAACACCTACCACCTGAACCTCCGACCGGGTCGGGAGATCGTCCGCGCCGCCGGCGGCCTCCACAAGTTCATGCACTGGGACAAGCCGATCCTGACGGACAGCGGCGGCTTCCAGGTCTTCTCGCTCGCGAAGCTCCGCACGATCACCGACGAGGGCATCCACTTCAGCTCCCACCTCGACGGCAACAAGCTGTTCCTCGACGTGAAGGACTGCTTCGACATCCAGGACGCGCTGGGCTCGGACATCGCGATGGTGCTCGACGAGTGCCCGCCCTACCCTTGCGACCGCGCCTCGTGCGAAGTCGCCGTGACCCGCTCGATCCGCTGGGCGAAGGAGATGCTCCAGCTGGCCAAGGACAGCGGCTTCCTCGCCTCGGGCCGTCACCTGTTCTGCATCAACCAGGGTTCGGTCTACGACGATCTCCGCATCCGTTGCGCCGAAGAACTCGGCGGCCTCGACTTCCCCGGTCACGCCATCGGCGGCGTCAGCGTCGGCGAGCCCGAGGAGCACATGCTCCACCAGGTCGGCCTCGTCGCGCCGCTCCTCCCGAAGAACAAGCCTCGCTACGTCATGGGCGTCGGCACCCCGCCCCAGCTGCTCCGCATGGTCGCGCTCGGCGCCGACATGTTCGACTGCACGATGCCGACCCGCATCGGCCGCCACGGCGGAGCGTTCACGCCCGACGGCCCGATCAGCGTGAAGCACCTCCGCTACAAGGAGGACCATCGCCCGCTCGTCGAAGGCATGGACAACTATACCTGCCGCCACTTCTCGCGCGCCTACCTGCGTCACCTGCATCACGCCGGCGAACAGCTCGGCGGTACGCTTCTCGCCCTGCACAACATCCACTTCCTGCAGGACCTCATGGCCCAGGCCCACGCGCACATCGCCGCGGGCGACTTCGCCTCGTGGTCCAAGGCCTGGTGCGAACGTTACGAAGCCGGCGCGAAGGACGAGATTCCGGCGGACTAAAGACAACGGATAAAACGTTCTCGGGTCCCGGGTCACGGGCCTCGGGAGCCAGGTTCAGGTCTTCAGGTGCGGGCGTCAGTCCCGGGTCCTGCACCTGAACCTGAACTCCCGAACCAGATACCTGACGGCCGAGACCTGAGACCTGAAAAGGATCTCCCCCAGCCAATCATCCGGTCTCCGGTTCCCCCTTGATTTTGGTTCCTTGCATCGAGGTAGGGTTGACCACCCTCGCTCAACCGCGGCTGACCAAGGGTGGTCAGCCCTACCCATAGCCACTATGTCGTGACGCGGTCCCGACCCTACCCATGGCGATAGACTAGGGCAGCACGCGGTGCTGCCCCTACCTTGAGGCAAACACACCCCCTTGCCCACATGCCAGCGTGTCAACGTGCCCCCTCGCTTTGACCTACGGTCAAAGCGAGAAACTTTCCCCGCAGGAACAGCTGGCCTTGGCGTTGGGGTTGGAGAACTTGAAACCGCCACCGATCATCTTGTCAGAATAGTCCAGATGGGTCCCGCGGAGATAGAGAGCCGACTTCGGATCGACCAGGACCTCGACGCCTTCGGAGCGAACCAGGATATCGGCCGGCTTGGCCTCGCCGACAAAGCGCATCTTGTAGGACAGGCCGTTGCATCCGCCGCCGGAGATCGCCACGCGCAGGAAACCGCCTTGGGCTTCGCGGGCGGCCAGGGAACGCACCTTCACCCCGGCCGGAGCCGACAGTCGGATCAGGCGCTCGTCGGCGACGCGCGGACCGACGGCTGTTACGGAAGTATCCATCTCCAGCCAAGATGAGGCCGCCCCCCGCGAAAGACAAGCCGCCAGCCCCTTTGGCAGGCTTCCCGCCCGGCGGCCCCAAAACAGGCTTGCCCGCCTCCCTCCCCGGAGGGATATGATGCCAATCCGGGTCACGGTCGCGTAGCTCAGTTGGTTAGAGCGCAGCATTCACATTGCTGAAGTCACAGGTTCAAGTCCTGTCGCGACCACCACCCGGGATCTTTCCACCCAGCGACCGCTCATGGGATGATCGGCAGCGGCTTCTATTACTTTATAATATTACGGGTCAGATTGTAATTAGGTGTTCCCAGCGAACTGTCGCTTAATTATTCCATACGCTTTCGATGACGAGCTTCGCCTCCCGGCCTCGTTCCTCCACCGCGCCCTTCGCACCCTTTACCGACCCTCTTCCGATGTCCGAGCCTTCCTCATCGAAACTCCCCGCCCAACTCAACGAACTGATCGCCTTCCTGCATGAACGGCAGGAGAAGCGCGGAAACTGCACGATGAAGGATCGCGCCGAACTCTGGCTGCGCTTCGGCGGCGAGCAGATGGACATCAGCCCCCCGAACTTCCACCACGCCCTCGCGACGTGGCTGGCCAACGCCGGACTCGTCCACAAGGACAAGGCCACGGACGTGGCCGCGGTCCTCTACTGCCTCGGGGTGACCAACTCGAATAATCTGTTCCAGAAGGTGAACCAAGGGAAACTGGTCACCCTCGGCATCGGCAAGAACGGCCGGCGCAACGCCAAGGGCCAGCGCAAGGGCTGAGTCCCCCCGCCCGCGCCCCCGCCGAACCCGTTGACAAGGCCACGGGCCTGCGGATGATGACGGGATGAGCCGGCATCAGCAAAGGCGCCAACAAGAGGTCGCGCGGGCCCGTTCCTTCTTGGAACGCCGCATGAACGACCTGCGCTCGCGTCTCGGCCTCAAGGCCGATGCCGCCCCCCTGCCTGGCGAAGCCGCCTACGAGGACACCGAAATCGGCCGCGCCCCGGGCCAGCTGCCGGCCGCTTCCCCCTTCGAGTCGACCGTCCCGACCAAGTTCCGGGTCATTTCCTACGACGAGTCGAACTGCAAGGTCGAGGAGTTCTCCGATCTCGATTCCGTCGGCCGCTACGCCGGCAAGCAAGGCATGGTCTGGATCCAGGTCCTCGGCATCACCGACCCGCAGATCGTCCACATCGTCGGCGCGTTCTTCGACATCCCGATGCTGGCCCAGGAAGACATCCTGACGGCCACCTCCCGCCCGAAGTTCGAAGAACACGGCGACAAGCTCCTGGCCATCGCCCGCGCGGTCCGCATCGGCGTCGAGGAAGACACCCCGCGCGGCCAGCAGATCTCGATCGTCGCCGCCCAGAACTGGGTCATCTCCTTCCACGAGAACGACGAGAAGGTCTTCGAAGCCATCGAAAGGCGCATCGCCGACAACAAAGGCAATATCCGCAAGTGGCACGCCGGTTACCTCATCTACTCCCTCCTGGACACGCTGGTCGACCGACTGCTCTACCAGACCGAAGAAATCGAGGACGCCACCACCGAACTCGAGGACTCCATCCTCAAGGGCACCGACGACTGGGATCTCAACGAGGTCTACCGCCTCAAGCGCATCGTCGTGCGCCTCAGCCGCCTCGCCCAGCCGCTCAAGGACATGGTCAGCGTCCTCGAGCACTACGAGCATCCGCTCCTGCCGACGTCCCTGGACATGTTCCTGCGCGACCTCTACGACCACGCCATCCGCGCGGCGGACCGCATCGAGCACGCCCGCATGATCCTCCAGGATCTGCAGGAATACCACCACACCCAGCAGGAGCGTAAGACCAACGAAGTCATCCGCGTGCTGACGGTGATGAGCTCGGTCTTCATCCCACTGACCTTCTTGGTCGGACTCTGGGGCATGAACTTCCACTTCATGCCGGAAATCCACACGGAGTGGGGCGAGAAATACGGCTACTTCCTGGCGCTCGGCTCCATGGGCGCCCTCGCGACCGGCATCATCCTCTGGATGAAGCGGAAGCGGTGGTTCTGAGGGACGGCGCGGAGCGCCGCAGAAGAGAGGGCTGAGTCGATGGCTGGATCGATGACTGAATCGATCACAGATAAGACACGTCAGCCAAAGCCAA
>JBILHF010000120.1:0-4181 GCA_044350605.1 Opitutales bacterium | reverse complement strand
CCAGAAAGACCCCGAGCAGGCCGCCAAGAACTTCGTCAAGTTCGACAAGGATCTGAGCGGTGACGTCAACCGCGACGAATACGTCAACTCCGGCAAGTAGGATACGAGAGTATCGAGTATCGAGTATAGGGAGAGGCAGAGCTCAAGGGGAGACCGGGAACAGGAGAAGCAGAACTCAAAGGGGGCAGCATGGGGGAACCGGATAGTTGGCGGGGGTGTATCTTGGTAGGGGCGTGCGGCCCGCGCGCCCACGGATGACCGGGCCGGTCATCCCTACCCGCGACCGATCCATTGCTTTCGGATTCTCCTTGAGGCAATCACTCCGCGCGCAGGCGGTCGGTCTCGCGGACGCGGAACTGCGTCGGCGTGAACCCGGTATGCTTCTTGAAATCCTTGCTGAAGAAGTACCGGTCGGAATAGCCCACCTGCTCGGCGATCTCCTTGATGTCGTCGGCCGTGTCGGCCAGCCGACGCTTCGCCTGGCTGATGCGTTCACGACGCAGCCAATCGATCGGGCTCGTGCCGAAAGAGGATTTGAAAACCCGCGAGAAATGGGTCGGACTCAGCCCCGCCAGCCGTGCCAGCGAAGGCACCGTATGCTTCTCGAAGTAGAAGAGCTTCATCTGCTCGACGCACCGAGCGAGGGCCGGCGGGACCTTCGGCGCGAGGTCACCGAGACGTTGGCGGGCGCAATACGCCTGCGCCACGAGTTCGGCCACTTGGGCATGAATCAGAGCGGGAGCTTCCGGGGAGTCGGCCGGGATGAGCCGGAAGAGCTCCTTGAAGACCGGCGTCGCCGCACGGAGATCCATACCAGCGATGACGGGAGCCTCGCGGACACCCAGCAAGTCGGACAACTGCGCCATCCGCGGACCCTCGGCGCGGATCCAATAGACCTCCCAGGGATCATCCTGAACCGCGCCATGTTCGTGCGGGTGGTGGCAATTGATCCAGACCAGGTCGCCGCGGCGAACCTGATGCATCCGGCCCGCGATACGGGTCCAGCCCTTGCCGCGCAGGCAGAGGATGAGCTCATGTCCGGGGAAGTGGTCACGCTTGATATGATGCTCCGTGCCGGCGAGCAGATGGCCCGCACGGGGGACCGTGTAGAACACCTCCTGATGCGAAGGGTTCGGGGTCGCGTAGAGCGAGATCGGGAAGCGGTTGGCGACGGGGGGCTGAGCCATGGTAGGATAATACAACCTGCCGGTCGGGGCATGCCATTTAAAACTGGCGGCTTCGGGGTAGAATAAACCCCAGATGAATCAGCCGGCCCCGCTGCTCCTCGCCCTCTGGGCGCTCGCCCTCCCCGCTTTCGCGGCGGAGCCGGTCAGCTTCAGTCGGGACGTCCTGCCCATCCTCTCTGACAACTGTTTCGGCTGCCACGGCCAGGACGAGTCGCACCGCAAGGCCAAGCTCCGATTGGACGTCCGGGAAGCGGCCATCGCCAAGGAAGCGTTCGTGCCCGGCAAGCCCGACGTCAGCGCCTTGATCGAACGCATCGTCACCACCGACGAGGACGAGCTCATGCCGCCGCCGAAGTCGCACAAGGCGCCGCTGACCAAGGAGCAGGTGGATATCCTGCGCCGCTGGATCGCCGAAGGCGCCGTCTGGGGTAAGCACTGGGCTTTCGAAGCCCCCGTGAAGGCCGCGTCGGCCGGACACCCCGTCGACCATTTCATCGGCAAGAAGCTGGCCGCCGAGGGATTGGCTCCCGCGAAGCCAGCGCCTAAGCACACCCTGCTCCGCCGACTTTCCTTCGACCTCACCGGCCTGCCGCCCACCGAAGCCGAGACCGCGGCCTTCCTCGCCGACACTTCGCCTGCGGCTTATGAGCGCGCCGTCGATCGTCTCCTCGCCTCGTCGCACTACGGCGAACGCATGGCCATGTGGTGGCTGGATGCCGCGCGTTACGCCGACACCGACGGCTTCCAATCGGACGCCACCCGCAATAACTGGCCTTGGCGCGATTGGGTCGTCGAAGCCTTCAACCGCAACATCCCTTACGACCAGTTCACGCTCGAGCAGTTCGCGGGCGACCTCCTCCCGAACGCGACCCCCGAGCAGAAGCTCGCGACCTGTTTCCAGCGCAACCACATGACCAACGGCGAAGGCGGCCGCGACCCCGAGGAATCGCGCGTCGATTACGTACTGGATCGCGTGAACACCATGGGCACGACCTGGCTCGGCCTGACGCTCGGCTGCGCGCAGTGCCATACCCACAAGTTCGACCCCATCACGCAGGCCGACTACTACTCGCTCTCGGCCTTCTTCAACAGCATCGACGAGGACGGCAAGGCGGGGGGCGGAGCCAAGCCGTACCTGCCCTATCAGTCGAAATATGCCGCGCGCGCGGTCGCCGAAGCCCAGCAACTGGTCGACACCGTCAAGCCCGCCGAAGCCGCCGCCCGTCAACAGGCTGAAACTCCGTTCACCGGATGGATAGAGCAGAGTCGCGCCGACGCCAAAGCCGGATGGCAGACCTGGAAGGTCATCAAGGCAGCCTCCCTCGAGACCGCCGAAGGCACCGTCCTCAAGCAGGAAGCTGATGGCGCGATCCAGGCCTCTGGCCCGCATCCTAATCAGGACGAATACCGGATCGTCAGCCATGACCGCCTCGCGCGCATCACCGGCCTCCGCTTGGAAGTCCTTCCGCACGCCACACACACCGGCGGCGGCCTCTCCCGCGGGAAGGACGGCGAGTTCAAGCTCACCGACGTCAAACTGCAGGTGCGGACCCGGGGCAACAACCAGATCAAGGACATCCTCATGGCCAACGCCGTCGCCGACGTGATGGCCGACAAGAAGAAAAACGGCAACTACGGGGACGTGAAAGACACGCTCGACGACGATCCCCGCAATGGCTGGAGCACCCTCGGCGCGGACAAGACCAAGCCGCATATCGCCGTCTACGCGCTCGCCGAACCGCTCGTCCTCGGACCCGACGACGAGCTCATGATCGAACTGCGCCAGCGCTCGACGCTCGGCGACGCCAACATCGGACGTTTCCGCCTGGCCATCGCCGCCGAAGCCGGCGAAGCCGTGAACAAGGTCGGCCCGAGCCCGCGCGAAGAACTCGCGGCCCTCCCGGCCGGCCAGCCCATCGGCGCCAGATTACGTGAGCGCCTCTTCGGCGAATTCCTCGCCGACCACGCGCCCTATCAGACCTCACGACTCGCGCTGGAACGCGCTCAGCGACAGCTCGGCGAAGCCAAGGCCGCGAGCGGCAAGCTCAACGTCATGGTGCTCGCCGAGCGCAAGCAGCCGCGCGACACCTTCGTGCTCGTCCGCGGCGTCTGGGATAAGCATGGCGATAAAGTGACCCCAGACGTCCCGCAGGCGCTCGTCGGATGGCCGGAAGGTCAGCCCCGCACGCGACTCGGCCTGGCCCGCTGGCTGACCTCCAAGGACAACCCGCTGACCGCCCGCGTGACCGTGAACCATCTTTGGCAGATGCTCTTCGGTCAGGGACTGGTGCGGACCACCGAAGACCTCGGCCTGCAAGGCGAGCGACCGCTCCATCCCGAACTCCTCGACTGGCTCGCCGTCGATCTGGTCGAGCACGGCTGGGACCTCAAGCGCACCCTCAAGCTCATCGTCATGAGCGAGACCTATCGTCAGGACTCCGCCGTCACCCCCGCCCTCCTCGCCAAGGACCCCGAGAACAAACTGCTCGCCCGAGGCGCTCGTTTCCGCCTGCCCAGCTGGATGATCCGCGACGCCGCGCTCCGGACTGCTGGCCTTTTCAATCCGGCGCTCGGCGGACCGCCCGTGCGGCCTTATCAGCCGGACGGCGTCTGGGAAGAGCTCTTCATGGGTCGTTTCAAATATGAGCCCAGCGAAGGCGCGGCCCAGTATCGTCGGACCCTCTACGCCTTCTGGCGTCGGTCGATCGCGCCCACCTTCCTCTTCGACTCCGCCCAGCGTCGATCCTGCGAAGTGCGCACCGGACGGACCAACACCCCGCTCCAGGCGCTCACCCTGCAGAATGACCTCACCTATCTCGAAGCCTCGCAAGCGATCGCCGCGGACGTGATGAAGGAAGGCGGAGACGCCGGCCGCCTGCAGAAGCTCCTGCGCAAGGTCCTCTCCCGCGAAGGCGACGACCGTGAGGCCGCGGCGCTCGGCAAGACCCTGACCGAAGCCCGGGCCTATTACCGGGCGCATCCGGCCGAAGCCGC
>JBILHF010000074.1:0-6802 GCA_044350605.1 Opitutales bacterium | reverse complement strand
CTCCGCCGGCTTCTCCGCCGGCTTGGTCGCGGGGACTTCGGGCTTCTTCTCGTCAGCCGCGAAGAGCGGGAGTGAGGCGAGGAGGAAGCAGAGCAGGGCAGGGAAGCGCATACCGATGGAACACCGGGAATGGCAGAAGGTTTTAGCGACGGCTGAATCGATGACAGATGACTGAATCGATGGCAGATTTCCTGAACCTGCACCCGAACCTGAATACCCGAACCAGGCGCCTGATGGCCGAGACCCGAGACCTGAAAGTATGCTCCCCAGCCAATCATCCGGTCTCCGGTTTCCCTTTGAGCGGCTGTATTCCCAACCGCCAGCCGCTATCCGCCAACCGCCATTACCCGCACCAAACAAAAGACCCCGGTGAACCGGGGTCTTGTTCGAGCCTGTGATCCGAGGATTACTTGGCTTCCGGCTTCTTACCGCCCTTGTCGCCTTCGGGCTTCTTGCCGCCCTTGTCGCCCTTGCCCTTGCCCTTACCCTTGGCGCGGGCTTCTTCGAGGGCCTTGAAGACGGATTCGAGGGAGGCGTCAGCCTTGAGGATGGCGGCCTTGGTGGCTTCCATCACGCCCTTGCCGGCGGCCTGCTTTTCTTCCGGGGTCTTGGCGTCAGCAGCCTTGGCCTTGGCGGCGACAACGGCTTCGTCCTTCTGGGCGGCCTTCATGGCTTCGCCGAACTTCTTCCAGGTGGCTTCGTCGACGGATTCCGGACGCTGTGGGCCCTGCTGCTTCTTGCCGCCCTTGCCTTCGCCCTTCTTGGCGGGGGCGTCGCCCTTCGGGGCGTCGGGCTTGGGAGCGTCCTGAGCGAGGAGGCCGGCCGAGGTGATCAGGGCCAGGAGGAGTGCGAGTTTGATCTTCATGATAGGTATGGGGGTGCAGGGATGAAACCCCGCCTCCGAGGGCGAGTTGCAGGTTTTAAATTTAAATATGACACGCCGGCGGGGTGCGCCCAGGCCGCCCCTGGGCTTAATCTCAGGACCGCCGATGACCCCGCTCCTCCTCCATATCCCGCACGACGCCACCGCCATCCCGGCCGAGGACCGCCGCGATTTCCTCCTGTCCGAGGCGGAGCTACGGGCGGAAAGCCTCCGCCTGACCGACGCGCATACGGCGGCGCTCTACGCCGAAGGCCTTCCGCCGGAAGATTTCGTGCGGGCCGAGGTCTCGCGTCTCGTCGTCGACGTCGAACGTTTCGCCGACGACACGCAGGAACCCTGTGCGAGGGTGGGGATGGGCGCGACCTACGTGCGTACCGCCGACGGCCGGCCGCTGCGCGCGCTCACGCCGGAACGCCGCGCGGAGCTGATGGCCCGCCATTACTGGCCGCACCATCATCGGCTCGACGCGTCGGCCGCCGCACGCCTCGCGCGCTTCGGCCGATGCCTCGTCCTCGACGCCCATTCCTTTCCGACCGGTCCGCTGCCCACGCAGCTCGCCTCCGGCCCGTCGCCCGAGATCGGCATCGGCACGCAGCCCGGGCATACGCCGCCTGAATTGAGCGATCTCGCCGTCGATTTCTTCCGCGCGCACGGGTACTCGGTCGGCGTCGACGTCCCGTTCAGCGGCGCGATGGTGCCCAACGCCTGCTTCGGCCGGGAGCCGCGGCTCTGGTCCGTGATGATCGAGGTGCGCCGCGACCTTTATATGGATGAGGTCTCGGGCGAGCGGCACGCGGGTTTCACGCGCACGCAGGCGGTGCTGGCGCAACTCCGCGCGGTGCTCGCGCGGTTCGCGGCTACTTGACCGCGGCTTCGCGCGCTGACTGTTCGACCTCGGCGCGGAGCAGGCCCATCGCCTCGCCCCACATGGCCTGCATGCGCGGTAGCTGCGCCGCCTTGGCGGCTTCGTCCTGCGTCTTCCAGGCAGCTTCGACTTCCTTCCATTCCGCGACGAGGGCCTTGACCTTCGGATCTTCGCCCCAGCGCTTCGCGGCGCCGTCGAAGACCTGCGGGTGCATGAACTTGAGTTCCTGGATCGTGCCGAGGCCTTCGCGGATGATGTTCTCGCGACGGGCGTCCGGCGGGCGGGCGTCGACGGAGATGTCTTCCTTGGCGGAGGGGATGAGTCCTTTGGCGCTGCGCGGCGCGCCGACCGGGCGTACGGCTCCGGGCTTGGTCACGACGGCGGAACGGGCAGGGCGACCCGCCGGCTTGGGCTCCTCGGCCGCCCGGAAGAACCACCAGCCGAGCGCGAGGGAGCCGAGCGCAAACAGGCCCAGCAGGACCGGTCGGCGCAAGGCGGGGTTCATTTCGGCGCGGGGCCGGCTTATTCGAACGTCACCGGCGCGGCGGGTGCCGGAGCCGCGGGGGCGGCTCCGGGCGTCGTCACGACTCCGGGGACGGTGATGGCTCCGCCGGTGACCGTGACGGTCGGCTGATTCGAGGGGGGCGCGCCGGCGGCGGCCTGCTTGAGCATGCCGAGGCCGCGGGTGCGGATCGTGGAGAGCTCGTCCATGATGGCCTGCTTCTGATCGTCGCTGGCCGCGCGATACTGGTTCTCGAGCTCACGCATGCGGCCGAAGTTGCTGCGGAATTCTTCGTTGGCCATCGCCGCGCGGAAGGCATCGCTGATCTTCTGGCGATCGCCGCCGAACATGTCGTCCACGGCCTTACGGCCGTCGTCGCGCCAGGTGGCGAACTTTGCGTCGAGTTCGGCGACGGGCTTGGACTGCTTCACGAGATCCTTCTCTTCGACCTCGGTGCCGACGTCGTCCTTGCGGCTGAGTTTGAGGGCCTTGGCGGCGCGGGGCTTGCCGGTCTCGGTCGTGAGCTTGCTCACCGGCGAGCCGGTGCGCTTGGCGGTGCTCTTCACCACCGTACCTCCGTCGCCCTGGGTCCACTGATAGGTGGCGTAGGCGCCGTAGCCCAGCACGGCCAGGCCGAGGAGCGCGTAGAGGGGGTTCTTGTTCATGGGAATGGGTTACCAGATATAACTCCGGAGTGAAGACGAAGTTTCCGGGCGGAGGTTCTGACAGTGTCTGGCTCAGGAAAACAGCAGCCGAAGCCACGTTTTCGAGTAGGGCAGGGCCATGTGGTCGAGCCGGGCGGCGAGGAAGGCGGCTTCAATCTCCTCCTCGGGATGGCCGTCGAGCAGCTTGGCGCCTTCGAGTTCCCGGCGTCCACGACGCGCGGCGTCCTGCACGTGCGTGTGCTTGAGCAGGTGGCCGATGGCGATGGCGATCGCGACGAGGGCGAAGCCGATCACCGCCCAAGGACGGCCTTTGCTGGCGATGAGCAGGAGGGGCAGGAGAATCGGCCAGGCGTTGCCCCAGAGGATCATGAAGGAATCCCATGACGCGAGGCCGCCGAGCTTGCGGTCGCGGTGCTGCAGGGCGTGGCCGGCGAGGCGGGCGGCCCGCGCGACGTCGAAGAGCCGCTTGCCGGAGTAGACGCCGCTCGACAGTTTGATGGCCGGTTCGAACGCCGAATAGAAATCCGTCACTGCGAGATCGCTCTCGTCGACGTCGACCTGCGGGACCTCCCCGCGGAGGAGCACGATGCGGGCGGCCTGCGCGCCGCTCACGCCGCGAACCAGGAGGATTCGGCCATATTTCTTTTCGAGACTCCGGACCCGGCGCCAGGCCAGCCACGGCAGACCCAAGGCGAAGACGCCGGCCAGGCAGAAGAGCAGGAGGATCTTGAATTCCGGGTTCATGGCCTGCGCCCGACCCTGCCGATTTGCGGGTTTCCAGCAAGGACTACCTAGACGGCGTCCGCATAAGGGGAATAAGCCGCGGTGGATTCTCAGGGGTCGGCGCGGCGCTTCGTTGACCCGCGGGCTCTCCTCGGATTGGCTGGGAGACGATGAATCCCGATCTCGTCAGAAACTACCTGACCGGCCTCCAGGACCGCCTCTGCGCGACCCTCGAGGAAGTGGACGGACAGGCCAAGTTCATCACCGACGAGTGGCAGCGGGCCGAAGGCGGCGGCGGCCGTACCCGCGTCATCGCCGGCGGGTCGGTCATCGAAAAGGGCGGGGTGGCTTTCTCGGACGTCCGCGGCCATGCCTTGCCCCCTTCCGCCACGGTCGCCCGCCCGGAACTCGCCGGCAAGGGCTTCCGCGCCATGGGCGTCTCGGTCGTCCAGCACCCGCTCAATCCGTACTGCCCGACGTCGCACATGAACGTGCGCTTCTTCTGCACCGACGGGCCGGATCCGGTCTGGTGGTTCGGCGGCGGCTTCGACCTGACGCCTTACTACGGGTTCGACGAAGACGCGGCTTCCTGGCATCGCTCCGCGCGCGAAGCCACGGGCGCGCACCATCGGAAGTTCAAGGCTTGGTGCGATGACTACTTCCTGCTCAAGCATCGCCAGGAGCAGCGCGGCATCGGCGGCGTGTTCTTCGACGACTTCACTGAAGGCGGCTTCGAGCCGTCCTTCGCGATGATGCAGAAGGTGGGCGACGCCTTCGGTCCAGCTTATGCCGAGATCCTCCGCCGCCGTAAGGACACCCCTTACGGTCAGCGGGAGCGCGACTGGCAGGAGGTCCGTCGCGGACGCTACGTCGAGTTCAACCTCGTCTTCGACCGCGGGACCATCTTCGGCCTGCAGTCCGGCGGCCGGACCGAGTCCATCCTGATGTCCCTCCCGCCCCGCGTGCAGTGGCGTTACGGCCACCAGCCCGCCCCCGGCAGCCCGGAAGAACGTCTGCTCTCGCATTATCTGAAACCTCAGGATTGGCTCAAAGGGTCCTGATGAACTCCCGCGACCGCTTCCTCGCCGCCCTCCGCCGCCAGCCCCATGACCGGGCGCCGGTCTGGATCATGCGTCAGGCCGGCCGCTACCTGCCGGAATACCGCGCGCTCAAGGCCAAGTCGGACTTCGTCACGATGGTCCGTACGCCCGACCTCGCGGTCGAAGTCACGCTCCAGCCGCTCCGCCGCTTCCCGCAGCTCGACGCCGCGATCCTCTTCTCGGATATCCTGGTCATCCCCGAAGCCCTGGGCGTCGGTTACCGTTTCCGCGACGAAGGCGGCATCGCCATGGAGCGCGCGCTGAGCTCACCGACCGACGTCGCCACGCTGAAGCTCGAAGGCGCCGCCGACCGCCTGCAGTATGTCTACGATGCGTTGACGCTCCTCCGTAAGGAACTCGGCCTGGGCAAGACCCTGCTCGGTTTCGCCGGTTCGCCGTGGACGCTCGCCTGCTACCTCGTCGAAGGCGGCGGCTCCGAAGATTTCCCGAAGACCAAGGCGTTGCTCAAGGCCGACCCGAAGATGATGCACCGCATCCTCGAGATCCTGACCGACGCCGTCGCGCAGTATCTCACGCGCCAGTTCGCCGCCGGCGCCGACGCGATCCAGATCTTCGACAGCTGGGCCGCGGCGCTCACCGGCGCCGATTACGAAGAGTTTTCGCTCCGTTACATCCGCGCGGTGCTCGAGCGCCTGCCCGCCGGCGCGCCCGTCATCCTATACGCCAAGGGCAAGTCGCCGCAGGCCGCCGCGCTCGCCCAGACCGGCGTCCCGTGTCTCGGCGTCGACTGGACCATGCCGCTCTCGCAGGTGCGCCAGCTGGCCGGCCGCCCGATCTGCCTGCAGGGCAACCTCGATCCGGAGTTCATGACCGGCGAACCTGCTGCGGCGGCCGCCGCGACCCAGGCCGTCCTGGCCGACAACGCCGGCGACCCCGGGCATATCTTCAATCTCGGCCATGGCATCACGCCCCAAGCCCGCATCGAGACCTTCCAGGCGGTGGTGGACGCCGTGGTTGCCTCCGGCGTTTGACAACGCCCGCCGTCCCGCCTCTTTCTGCCCTTATGTCCCGCAAAGGTATCCTGCTGCTGAATCTTGGTTCCCCGAAGAGCACTGCCGTGCCCGACGTGCGTAACTACCTGCGTGAGTTCCTGAACGACGACCGCGTCATCGACTATCCGGCCCCGCTCCGCTGGCTGCTCCTGGAGGGCATCATCCTCCGGACGCGCCCCAAGAAGAGCGCCGCCGCCTACGCCAGCGTCTGGACCCCCGAGGGTTCGCCTTTGGTTGTCACCACCGACAAGCTGCGCGCCAAGCTGGAGAAGGCGACCGGCCTGCCGGTGATCATGGGCATGCGTTATGGCACGCCCTCCTGCGCCGAAGCCGTCGAGAAGGTCCTCGCCGCCGGTATCGATGACCTCTTCGTGATGCCCCAGTATCCGCACTACGCGATGTCCTCCTACGAGACCGTCGTCGTCAAGGTGCAGGAAGAACTCGCGCGTCTCGCGCCCGGCGTGAAGTATCACGTCCTGCAGCCGTTCTACAACGACCCGGCCTACATCGACGCCTTGGTCGAATCCGCCCAGCCTTGGCTCAGCAAGCCGTTCGACAAGCTGCTCTTCTCCTACCACGGACTGCCGGAGCGGCATCTGCGCAAGGGCGACCCCTCGAAGGCGCATTGCATGAAGATGAAGGATTGCTGCTCTCATTACAGCCCTTGTCAGGCGACGTGCTACCGCCACCAGTGCGTCGAGATGACGCGTCTCTTCGTGGCCGCCGCCGGCCTCAAGGAGTCGCAGTATGAACTTTCCTTCCAATCCCGTCTGGCTGGTGAGAAGTGGGTCTCGCCTTACACCGACAAGCGCCTGGAAGCCCTCCCCGAAGAAGGCACCAAGAACCTCCTGGTCATGTGCCCCGCCTTTACGTCTGATTGCCTCGAGACCCTTGAGGAAATCCGCGAAGAAGGTAAGGAGACTTTCATCCACGCCGGCGGCGAGCACTTCGCCCAGATCCCTTGCCTCAACGATTCCGACATCTACGTGAAGTATCTCGTGAACCGCGTGAATCACTGGAAGCCGGATCATCGCTGAGCGTGAAGGTAGGG
>JBILHF010000032.1:0-18460 GCA_044350605.1 Opitutales bacterium | reverse complement strand
CCCCGACGAGTTCGCCGGGAAGCCTGTCGACCGGCGTGCTCACCTGTTGACTCTTGTAGCAGGTTAATCATAACACTTAGCCACCCCCTGAAATGAGCCTCGCTGGACCAAAAACGGTTTTATCCCAATTTGCTTCGAAAAGCCCCCATCTTTAAACGTTTTTTGGAGCAAGGTCTGTTCGGTGAAAACGGATCTCAAGTAGCGGCAGAGCCGAAAGTTCGATATGATGTCCTTGCGAGAGGGATTCCAGCCATGTCCTATGCGGCAGCAGCGAATGCTTTGCCTGATATTAAGAGCATAGACATGGAGATGGAAGGGCGTGTCGCTGGCAAATGGCCGACTGTTGGACATGACGACAAGTATCGTGCCGGACGCTGGATACATTCGGATTTCAAAAATGTGGCACTTCCTTATGTTTACCCTATGTTTCAAGAGATGATAACCAAAGGAGTTCTTAACTCCAAATGAACCTCCCAATGAACCCCTTTAACCTGTTTATGCTGCTGTTCTTCGGCCAACTCTTTGGCAACGAGGTCAAGATGCGCGTAGTTGATGAGGCGGGGGCACCGGTGGCAGGAGCGACTACTGAGACAGTTTTCGTAAGCTATAACGCTGAGAAAGTTCATGCGGGTTTATCTGACTCTGAAGGCAGGTATAGTGCTCAGGGACAGGGGAATCATAGCGTCATGTTAATTGTGTCTAAACCGGGATATTACCCGGTAAATTTAAGGGATCTCTCGAAGGATGCTGATCATGACGTCGAGGTGGTTCTCCCGAGGATCATCAAACCCATCTCGTTGTTTGCTATGCGCATAAATATTGCACATCGTCGTCCTGGCGAGGAGATGACTTTTCCCGTTCATAACCAGTGGGTCGGATTCGACTTGGAGGTAGCGGACTGGGTGGCCCCGCATGGAAAAGGCAAGACCGCGGACTTCTTGCTGCGCTTCAGGAACGAATTTAAGGGATTGGAGGAGAGCTACTCGAGAACTATGGATGAACGTATTGCGTCGCACAAAAGGCTGCTTGGGTTCACTAAAGAAGAATGGTCTATGGATAAATTTAAAATCCACGAAGGCAAATGGGATGGTTGGGTCGAGATGTCATTTCCTGGAGAAGGTGATGGCATCATAGAGGCGAAAAGTTTCATCGGCTACAGTCCGATGAAACTGCCGCATCTCGCTCCCGAGGATGGTTATTTGTCCGCATGGAAGCGCATGGTGAATAATTATGACGGCATTGTCTTGCCCAATGACACGGGTTTCTTCCTGCGTACGCGCGTCAAGAGGGACCAGCAAGGTAGGATTATCTCGGCCAACTACGCCAAGTTCATCGGAAGAATGAATGCCAGAGCTAGCACCGGGCAGATTGAATTCTTTTACTATTTCAACCCCACGCCTAACGACCGAAACTTGGAGTTTGATCCGAAGGGGAACCTGTTTCCGAAGGATAAGCCAGGTGCTAATGTCTACGATCCTTAATCGGCTCGCTGAGCGGCTCATATTTCCCTTGCGCGCTAAATTCGGTCGGGTAAATTTGCAGAGTTGGCAGTTAACTTGTCCGCAAACTGTCCGCAAAAAAGCTCGGTCGTTGAAGTACAACGACATACAGACGTAAAGTCTGACTTCGAATCCCATCCTCTCCGCCACTTTACTCGCCCAACTGGGTATGCCGGATGGGGTGAGAACCCTTTCGGTGAGCCGTGAGGCGAACAGGCAATGCCGATAGGCATTGGGCCGTCAGGCCCGGAGCGAAGCGGAGCCAATCCCATCCTTTCCGCCACTTTCACTCGGCGAGCTCTTAGGTCATCATTCTTGGCCTTAAGCCCCGTCGCGGAGAAGATGTCGGCTTAGCTCGGGGCTCCCTGTCGATCGGCGCTGCCTAAAACATCACCCAACGGTGCCGTTGGTTCCCTGATATGGCCAAGAACCATGACCAACGCTGACACCATGCCCAGTGGGAGAGCATCGCCAATGGATCAGGCCCTGTCTTCGGCTAGGTGAACTAAATCATGCATGAAATCGCTGGTTCTCGGTTCAATCGAAGGGCCGGGTGCGGGTTGACTCCGTCCGCGCCCCTGAGTGATGAAGCAGGTTAGGCAGGTTATGCGTCATTAAAATATGGGTACAAATACCCATAGCGCATATGACGTTTGCAGATCGATGATGCGTGAGGATGCTGAATTCCGATGATGCCCACGAAGACGCACTCCGCAGGCTTCATGCAGGCATCGTACCGCGCCTTGGCATTGTTGCTCATCGCGCTGCTGTCGCCATTCCCGGCCTTGCTGGCTTACTGGGCCGACGCCTCGGGCGACGGCATCAACGACGTCTGGGTGGATTCGGCCTACGGTACGGTCTTCACGCTCCCCGAACTCGACGCCTTCTCCGACGACATCGACGGCGACGGGCTCTCCAACGCGCAGGAACTGCAGCTCGGCACCGACCCGTTCCGCCCGGACACCGACGAAGACGGCCTGATCGACGGCGTCGACCCGGCTCCGGCAGACCTGCGTAACTTCAGTTCATCGAACAGCCGTGAGTGGTTCTCCGACGCGCTGGGGGATCTCGACGGTGACGGCGTCCTGAACTTCTTCGACGTCTGGCCCGAAGACAGCATGAACGGCGTGGTGGACTCGGACGGAGACGGGATTCCCGACAGGACCGACCCGGCGCAGTGAGATTCCTCTAATTTCAGCTCTTATAACGGCCTGAGCTGGGGTGCCTCCGCCCTCGGCGATGACGATGCAGACAGCATCCTCAATTACTACGACGAGTGGCCGGATGACCGCCTGAACGGACAGCTGGACACGGACATGGACGGTATCCCGGACCCTTCCGATCCGGCGCCGGAGGATTACTCGAACTACAGTCAGCACAACGGGCGCTACTGGTATGGTACCGAAGCCCTGGGCGACCTCGATAGGGACGGCAGGCTCAACTTTTTCGATCTCTATCCGGAAGATTTCTATGACGGTAATCCGCCGGTGTATGACTTGGACCAGGACGGCATTCCCGACAACGTCGACCCTGATCCGGGCAGCTATTCGAACAAAAGTCCTCTTAATGGCGTAGACTGGGGTCCCGACGCCTTCGGAGACGCCGATGGTGACGGCACGGCCAACTATTGGGACTCGGATCCCTACCCGATGGACACGGACGGTGACGGGCTCGCGGATTCGGACGACCCTGCGCCCATTGACCCGTACAATTACAGCGGCACTAACTTCCGTTTCTGGCCTGGCGCATCCGCCCTCGGGGACTTGGACAATGACGGTCAGAGTAATTTCTACGACCCCGAGCCGGAGGGCGGGCCACCCCGCGAGCCGGATCTCCCCCAGCCGTCGGCGTCAGCCTCGCCTTTGGTCATCCTCAATGACGGCTATGACGAACTAGGCGCGCCTCCTGCCGAAGGTGTCACGCCGAAGCGCGACCTAGATGAAAGAGGGTTGGTCATAAACGCAGGGCCTCGGGCCGGAAAGATGGCCATCAATCGGCTTACTGAGCTGAACCTTTCGTTGCCTGCTGATTATGTGAAAGCTGGCGGGTCAGTTACATTCAACCAGTCAGGCGTTGGATTCATCCGACTTTATTCCGTTAGGATGGTGGGTGGTGAAGGAGTTGAAGGCAGGGAGATATTGATGGGCGTGCCTTACGTGCCCCCTAATGACGGCACTTGGGTGCATCTGATCGAGTCCGTGAGAGGTGGGGGCGTTACGCTGACGTGCCACTTTCCTTGGATGATGTATGGTCAGTTTAACGGCGAGCATCCATCAGGTGTCATGTCATCGGATATCTTCGATATCCTGAACCTTGTATCCGTGGAGGTCGTCGTCAGAAAGAAGACGGAATCTGCGGCACCCGAGACTGGACTGTTGGTCAAGAAAGGGGATGTCATCACCTTTGATGTCAATGGATCAGCGCCAGCTGGCGAGTTCCCGTTTCCGCCTGAGTCTGTTAAGTGGAAGGTCCGGCAGCTCAAGCATGATGGTATGACGACAGAGTGGGCCGATCTTCAGGGCCAAGGTGCTGAGGTAGATTTTATGACCAACCAAGGCGGGGTCTTCGAAGCGAAGGCCGTTGTCACACCACCGGGCGGAAAAGCCTCGGATTATCCGCTCACACGAAAGAAGGACGCTCCGCATTCAAGTGATAGCAAGGGCGCGGAGCAGGACATACACAAGGCTGGTGCGGTCGATTACTTCGGGGTTGCGGACCAGCAATGGCAGATTGACTTACGAGAGAAGGCGTTGGCAGATCTTGGCAGCGAAAAATACAAACAAAATGGCGTGTTTGTGACGCCAGGCTTCCCGCGCACGACATACGATAGTCCAAGCGATAAATGTAATGCATTTGTTTACCATAAATGCTACGAAGCAGGGATTGAAGTTCCTCTCACAAGAGGAGGAAAATGGCTGGGATTACGAACTAGCCCTCCTTTGGCCATAGACTGGTGGAACGACAATAGTCTCGGTAAGAAAGATATGTCAGGTAACATCATTACTACCATTGATATCCCAAACTGGAGTCGATTACCTGATGATGCGATGCCTCAGCCTGGGTTTGTCGTGGCGCGTCCAGTGCTTGGGGCTCGGTCGGATAAATACGCCTCGCATGTCGGCATTTTCGATTATGATGGGAGTTGGATTTCAGCCGGACCTTTAAAAGTAAACAAATATTGCCACCCGAAAAACTACCAGCCTCAGGGGGTTCGTAAATACGACAAATGAAACTGAAATGAAGCCTGCATTATTCTTCCTATTACTGACGATTATGGCGACTTCGCTCTATTCGCAGCAACAGCCTAGACCTGAGGATATACTATCAAGACTTACTTTTGATTCCAATCGTAGGTTGAGCGGGAGTCCCGATGACGTAAGTGCCATTTGCCGGCTGTCTAAGGAGTGGCTGACTCCGCCAATGAGTAATTTTTTGGCACTTTCCGCAAAAAACCAAAAAATAGTCATCCAAGCCGCCGACGAAAGCTTTGATGCAAGCGCCTACCTGGAGGCGGTCACTGCTGTCCTTCAAGGCGTAGTAGAGGGAAGCATTTCTCCTGAAGTTGGCACCATTGCGTTATTTCCATCTCCCAGCTCGGACATGGAAGGGGTTATTGCGGTCAATCATGCTGATCCTCGTGTCGCTAAGGTGCTTCCGGCGTTACTCGCTCGATACCGTGACGATTCGGAAGAGTCGGAATATATTCGAATGCTAATCTCCGGCAAAGCAAAGCGGGACCACATAAAATATTGTGATTCACACGGCATCCGATCTGCACAAGTGATATCCAAGGTGGCCTCTGGTGGGTCGGCTTCATCTTCATTGATCAACACTGCACCCGTCCCGAAGAAGGCCCCTGAAGCAAAGCCGTTATCACAGGCGCCGACCGAAGAGCCCAGCTCCGCGTTGTCGTGGAGTTTCATCGCCTTACTGATTGCGGGCTCAATTGCCTTGCTGTGGCTGGCGCTCAAGCGACGTCAGTGACCCTTGCTGCCAAATGAAGCCTTTAAAACTGATTTTGATGCTTTTATGTAGTCATTTGACCGCTCGGGAGGTCAAGGTCCATGTCATTGATGAGAATGGATCGCCAGTCGCAGGGGCCAAGTCCTCGATATACTTCGTCAATGCCCGTCACGATGAGCGGCGGGATGGTGTAACCGACATTAACGGAGTTTCGTCAGCCAACGGAAGCGGTACGAACAGTTTTGGTTTCATCATCACCAAGCATGGTCATTACCAGGCGAGAGTCGAAGGGCTTTCCAAGGACGAGGACCACGATGTGGAGGTGGTTCTGCCGAGGATCCTGAATCCTATACCTCTCTACGCCCAGCATGGCGGAAGTGCTACCGCGATTGCTTTCCCCGTCCAGAACGAGTGGGTCGGCTTCGACTTGGAGGTGGCGGACTGGGTCGCCCCGCACGGCAAGGGAAAGACCGCTGATTTCCTGTTGCGATTCAAGAACGAGTTCAAGGGGTGGAGTTCAAGCCAGAAATCATTGGAGGAACGCATCGAGATGCACAAAGATTTCTATAAGCGCATCAAGAAGGAATGGACCATGGAGGAGTTCAAAATCACAGCCGGAAAATGGGAGGGTGTGATGGAGCTTTCTTTCCCAGGCGAAGGAGAGGGGGTGTTCGAGGAGAAGCGTTTTCTGGCCTACTGCCCGCTGAAGCTTCCGCATCTCGCACCTGAAGAAGGGTATGTGCCTACTCGTAGTTCCGTGGTAAATGGCAACTTCTCTCCAGGGAGAGAAGACATCGGACTTTTTCTACGCACGCGCGTGAGGAGGGATAAGCAAGGCAAGATGATATCGGCTAACTACGCCAAGGTCATCGGCGATTTTCGCGTCAGTACGCCTGGACCCGGTGGTTTTAGCCTAGCATATTACTTCAATCCCGCGCCCAACGACCGGAACCTGGAGTTCGATTCGGATAAGAATCTGTTCCCGAAGGAAAAGCCCGGCACCAACGTGTACGATCCTTGATCAGTGATCGGCTCACGTTGGCGGCTTGTGGGATAGTGCCGCTTTTTTGGTCCAGTTGATCGCAATTTTACGGGCCTAAAAACAGTTTATGTATCGGTTGGGTGTGGTCAGTCCCATTTGATTTGCGGGCCGGTTGCGTTAGTCTGAATATCGTGCGGTATAGTTCCTCTTACCATGTCGCAACCCACCGCCGGTCTCCCTGAACTCCTCGTCGGCCAGCCTGATTGGACGGCCGTGCTTGCTCGCGTGCTCGCCAATTTCGGATGCGTCACGGGGACGGTTCATCGTACCGATCCAGCCACGGGGCTGCTCATGCTGGTCACCCAGTATGGCATCCCGCCGCACGTGCTCCCGATGCTGTTGCCGAAGATCGACAATATCCCGTTCGGCAAGGGCATCGCCGGTTGCGCCGCGCAGCGCAAGGAGGCCGTCCAGCTCTGCAATCTCCAGGAAGACCTCGGCGGCGTCGCCAAGCCCGACGCCCAGAAGACGAACGTCCAAGGCGCCCTCGCCGTGCCGATCGTCGGCGCCGACGGCAAAGTCATCGGCGTGCTCGGCATCGGTAAGATCCAACCTTATGACTTCACTGAAGCCGAAATCGCTGACCTGAATGCCGTCGCGGCCTTGATCTCCGCGAGGCTGTAAATCATCTGCTTTGGTTCTGACGAAGAACCAAGAACAAGAAACTAAGAACGTTGCTTGTCGCCCGCCAGCGCTCGTCCCGTCGGCGACCCCTTCTGCTTGAGCAGGTCTTCGGGTAGGCCGGCGTAGACAAGCTTACCGCCTTTTTCGCCGCCTTCAGGTCCGAGTTCCATCACGTGGTCCGCCGCCAGGATGACGTCGGCGTGGTGTTCGATGACGATGAGCGTCGCGCCCGCGTCGCGCAGGCGACCGAGCAGGGCGAGGAGCTTAGCGATGTCGTCCCAGTGCAGGCCGGTCGTAGGTTCGTCGAGGACGTAGAGACGACCGGAATGGTCCCGACGCGCGAGTTCGGCGGCGAGCTTCAGGCGCTGCGCTTCGCCGCCGGAGAGCGTGTTGGCGGCCTGGCCGAGCTTGAGGTAGCCTAGGCCGACCTCCGCGAGGGTGCGGAGTTTCTCGGCGAGCTTCGGCTGGGCGCGGAAGACTTCGGCGGCCTCGTTGACGGAGAGCCCGAGCGCGTCGGCCATGCTGAGTCCTTTGAAGCGGACCTCGAGCGTCTCGCGGTTGAAACGTCGTCCGGCGCAGCTGGGGCAATCGACGAACGTCTCGCCGAGGAACTGCATGTCGAGCGCGACCGAACCTTCGCCGGCGCAGGTCTCGCAGCGTCCGCCGCGCACGTTGAAACTGAATCGTCCGGGGCCGTAGCCGCGGGCCTTGGCGAGGGGAAGCGCGGCCCAGAGGTCGCGCATGAGGTCCATGATGCCGGTGAACGTGGCCGGATTCGAACGCGGGCTGCGGCCGATGGGTTCCTGGTCCACCGCAGTGAAAGCGGTGATCTGCTCGAGGCCGTCGAGTCCCGTGTGACGGCCGGGGACGACCTTGGCGCCGTTGATCTTACGAGCCGCGGCGGCGGAGAGGATGTCGATCGCGAGCGTGCTCTTGCCGGAGCCGGAGACGCCGCAGACGACGGTGAGCGCGCCGATGGGGAAGGAGGCGGTAACGTCCTTGAGGTTGTTCTCGGTGGCGCCTTTGACCGTGATGGCGGCCTTGCCGATGGGCTTGCGCTTCACGATGCCTTCGAGTGTGGCGCGTCCGGAAAGGTAGGCCCCGGTGCGCGAGGTCGCGTGCGCGCCGCAGGCCTGGGGCGTGCCTTCGAAGACGATGCGTCCGCCGTCGATGCCCGCGCCCGGGCCCATCTCGATGAGGTGGTCGGCGGCGAGCATCATGTCGCGGTCATGTTCCACCACGAGGACGGTGTTGCCGAGGTCGCGCAGACCGCGGATCGAGCCGATCAGGCGATGATGGTCGCTCGGGTGCAGGCCGATGCTGGGTTCGTCCAGGACGTAGGTCACGCCGACGAGCCCGAGGCCGAGCTGCGTGGCGAGGCGCACGCGCTGGGCTTCTCCTCCTGAGAGCGAACTGCATTCACGGTCGAGCGTGAGGTAGTTGAGGCCGGCCTCGTGCAGGAACGCGAGGCGCTGCTCGAGCCCGCGGCGGGCTTCCTCGGCGGGCATCACGCCCGGGTGCGTCGCGAGCTGCTTCGTGAACTCCAGCGCGGCCGGGATGGTCATCGCCAAAAACTCGGCCATGGTCTTGCCGTTCAGGCGCAGCGAGAGGGCGGTAGGGGAGAGTCGTCGTCCTTGGCAGCCGGCGCAGACGGAGCCCGCCTGGAACTGCAGCAGGCGCTGGCGGAGCGACTCGCCGGTGGTCGTGCGGTAGGCGTGTTCGAGTTCGGTGAACATGCCCGACCAGACGGTCTCGACGGGCTTGCGGCCCTTGGGCGGCGGCAGGAGGAACTTGCGCTTCGGATCGCCGTGCAGCAGCAGGTCGCGGACGGCCTTGGGGAGTTCGCGCCACGGCGTCTTCTGGTCGAACGGCACCTGTTCGGCGAGCGCGCGGGTGATCGCATTACGTCGGATGAGCGTCTTGCGGGTGGCGCATTTCCAGGGCTTCACGACGCCGTCATGGAGCGAGAGGGCTTCGTCGCGGATGGACAGGCTTTCCTGAAAGCGCATCTGTCGGCCGAGGCCGCCGCAATCGGCGCAGGCGCCTTCCGGATGATTGTGCGAAAGCGCCTTCGGGCTGATGGGCTCGTAAGTCTCGCCGCAGTGTTCGCAGGCGAGGTGGAGTGAGAGCACGTGTTCTTCCCAGCGTCCGTCTTTCTCAGCGAGCACGCTCGCGCGGTGGCGGCCTTCGCGGAAGGCGAGTTCGAGGGAGTCCGCGAGCCTGCTGCGCTGGTCGGGTCCGGAGACGATGCGGTCGACCACGACGTCGAGCTGCTTGGCTTCGCGGCCGGTGAGCAGGCCGGCGGCTTCTTCAAGCGTGGCGACGGTGCCGTCCACGCGGACGCGGGAGAAACCGCGTCGGCCGAGGTCAGCGGAGGCTTCGAGGAGCACCGAGGGTTTGTCCTTGGCGACCGGAGCTACGACCATCAGCCGGGTGCCGTCGGGGATGGCTTCGAGGGCGCGGAGGTTATCGTCCAGCGAGCGACGGCGGACGGGATGCCCGTCCTTCAGGCAACGGCGGTCGCCGGCGATGATCCAGAGCGGCCGGGCGTGGTCGGCGATCTCGGTCAGGGTGGCGACGGTCGATCGTGGGTTGGTATTGCCGCCGGTCCGTTGGGCGATGGCGATGACCGGGGAGAGGCCGCGGATGAAGTCGACGTCGGGCCGCGGGGCGGAATCCAGCATGCCGCGGGCCTTGGCCGAGAGGGATTCGAGGTATTGGCGGCTCCCTTCGGCGTGGAGGGTGTCGAAGGCCAGGGACGATTTGCCCGAGCCGCTGACCCCCGTGATGACGGTCAGCTGACCACGCGGGATGGTCAGTTCGACATCCTTGAGGTTGTGGGTGCGGGCTCCCTTGATGTGGATGGGCGGATTCAGGACGGCTGACGATACTCGGACCGCCCGCCGGGAGAAGGCCGAAGTGGGCGTCCGTTAATAAGTCGCTCCTTAATCCGCTTTCACCTTCTCGGCCGGATTGCCAGAGTGTGGGGTATGCCCCGGCTTTTCCTTGTCCTCCTGTGTCTCTTCACCGCCCGCGCTTCGGCCGACAAGCAGGAACCGCGCGTCCTCTTCCTCGGCGACAGCATCACGTACGGCGGCAACTGGACAATCTATGTCGAGTCAGCGATTCGCGCGCAGAAGGGACTCTCGCGTGCGACGATCGTGAACATGGGACTCTCGAGCGAGACGACGTCCGGCCTCTCCGAACCCGGTCACGCCGGCGGTGCGTTCCCGCGTCCGGATCTCCATGAGCGTCTCGGCCGCGTGCTCGCCGAATTCAAGCCGACGCTCGTCGTCGCCTGCTACGGCATCAACGACGGCATCTACCAGCCACTTGATGGCGCGCGTCAGCTCGCCTTCCAGGAAGGCGTCATCAAGCTCCGCCTCGCCTGCATCCGCGCCGGCGCGCAGATCGTCATGGTCACTCCGCCGCTGTATGCGCCGGACAATCGCGCGAAGGATGCGATCAACTACGACGGCGTGATGGAAGCCTACGGTGCTTGGCTCGTCGCGCAGCGTTCCGCGGGCTGGCAGGTCATCGACATCCATCATCTGCTGCATCAGTCGGTCGCCGCGGCGAAGAAGGCCGATCCGACTTTCATCTACGCGAAAGATAATCTCCATCCCGGCGAGCAGGGGCATCTCTTCATGGCGCAGGCCGTGTGGCAATCGCTCGCGCCGATGATGAGGTGGAAGGTAGACGTGGCCTTCGCCGAAGGGGAGAAGCTCAGACTGCTCCGCGAGAGCTCCGCCACGCTCCGCGATGCCTGGCTTAAGCAGGCCGGACATAAGCGTCCGGGGGTCAAAGGCGGCCTTCCGGTGGCTGAGGCGGAGGCCCGGGTGGCCCAGATTCTGAAGGAATACCTCGATTAAGTTGGGTTTTAAGCCCTAAAAGGGGTGTTTTAGGGGGGAGGGCCTATCACCGAAGAAACACCCCTCCGACACGGGTTCGTAACAATCGTATGGGATGATGCCTGTGCTTTCCAACCACATGCACACCATCCTCAAGTCCCTCGCGCTGGTCGCCCTCACTGCGACTACCGTCAATCTCCAGGCCGCTGACGCGGTTACTGTCGACGCGAAGATCCCGGCTTACGCCGTGACCTCCGGCGTTTCGGGTAACCTCAACTCGGTTGGTTCCGACACCCTGAACAACCTGATGACCTTCTGGAGCGAAGGCTTCAAGGCCCAGTATCCGAACGTGAAGATCCAGGTCGAAGGTAAGGGCTCGGGCACCGCTCCGGTCGCCCTCGCTTCCGGCGTCGCTCAGGTCGGCCCGATGAGCCGCGAGATGAAGTCCACGGAAATCGCCGCCTTCGCCGCCAAGTTCGGCCACAAGCCGACCCGTATCGCCGTCGCCGTCGACGCCCTGGCCGTGTTCGTCCACAAGGACAACGCCGTCAAGGGTCTCTCCCTCAAGCAGGTCGACGGCATCTTCGCCTCGACCCGCAAGCGCGGCGGCCAGGACGTCGTCACCTGGGGTGACCTCGGTCAGAAGGGCGCCCTCGCCGGCAAGACTGTCTCGGCCTTCGGTCGTAACTCCGCTTCCGGCACCTACGGCTACTTCAAGGAAGTCGCCCTCAAGAATGGTGACTTCAAGGACACCGTGAAGGAACAGCCGGGCTCCTCGTCCGTCGTCCAGGGTATCGCCGCCGACGTCGGCGCGATCGGTTACTCCGGCATCGGCTACGCCACCTCCGGTGTGCGCGCCCTGCCTCTTTCGAGCGACGAAAGCGGTAACTTCGTCGAAGCCAACTACGCGAATTGCCTCAACGGAACGTATCCGCTCTCCCGCTACCTCTACGTCTACGTCAACAAGGCTCCCTCCAAGCCGATGGATAAGCTGACCAGTGAATTCGTCACCTTCGTCCTCTCGAAGCAGGGCCAGGAGATCGTCATCAAGGACGGCTACTTCCCGCTGCCCTCCGAAGTCGCCGACGAAGGCCGCGCCTCGCTGAAGTACTACAGCGCCGAATAAGTTTGGTCTCGAAGCCGTATCGCTGCCACCACGCCCTCCGGGGTCGGTCTGCAAAGCGTGGCGATACGGTCTCGGGTCCTCCCAAGGCGGGGTCTCCCCGCCTTACCCTTTATTAGGAATTCCGACACCCGACCGTCACTCGATGGCAACATCCGACCCAAAGCCTGCGCCGGCCTCCGCTCCTGAAGCACGCTTCACGGTCAGCCCGCTCACGCTGGCGGCGGATCGATGGATGGGCCGGCTCATCCGCTTCGGCGGCGTCGGCGTGGTGCTCGCGGTCTTCGGGATGTTGGCCTTCCTGATCTTTCAGGTCTTCCCGCTCTTCGTGGGTGCGAAGGTCGCTCCCGCCGCCGCACTTTCGGTGCCGGCCGACGCGGTCGCCTTCGGCGAGGATGAATACGGCGAGCTGCCTTACATCGTCCGACGCGACGGCTCGATTCTCTGCCTGCGCGCTACGGATGGAAAAAAGGTCCTCGAGTGGAAGCCGTCCCTCGGCGACCGCCGCGTCACGGCGGTCCGCAGCTATCCGCGGACCGGGCTGGTCTTCCTCGGTCTCTCGGATGGATCGGTGCAGGAGGTCCGTGTCGTCCACCGTTCGACTTTCGACGACGCCGGTAAGCGCACCGTCGAGCCGGTCGTCACGGCGTTGGAGCCGGTCACGATCGGGCAGGCAGGCCTCCCTTGCCTGGATGTCTGGAATGCCAAGGGCCCGCAGTCGCGCCTGATGCTCGTGCGCCAGGAAGCCGCGGGTAAGCCGCTGTTGACCGCCGTCCGTCTCACCGAACGCAAAGGCCTCGGCGGCCGCGGCAAGGTGACCGTCAGCCCGCCTTTCGTCGTCGCGGCCGACGCCTCATCGGTCGAACAGGTCCTCCTGCCTTCCACCGCCGAGTCGATGATCGTGATCGGACGCTCCGGCGAAGTGCGCACGTATGCCGATGACGGCACGACGTTCTCTTTCTTGCAGTCTTTCGTCCCGTTCAAGGATGCGGCCGATCCGTCGGTCGCCTCGGCTGGACTGATCTTCGGTAACGTCTCGGTCGTCTTCGTCGACAAGGCTGGCGCCCAGCAGGTCTGGTCGATGTATCCGCAGCTCCAGCCGGACGGCAAGAGCCTGCGTCGCTGGGGCAAGATCCACGACGGTGAGCGGCTGGCCGGAGCGGGGCAGGGCATCTATGCCGCCGAGTCCAATAAGTGCTACCTCGCGGTGGCCGGTGGTCGCCTGCAGCTGACCAACATGACGACCGGCACGCTCCGCTGGGAAGGCGAAGCGCCCGCCGCCGCGATCCGCCAGGTGGCCTTCGCGGGCAACTATGACCGCTTCACGGCCCTTTCCGCGGACGGTAAGCTTCATCGCTGGAACGTCGTCGACCATCACCCGGAATCCTCTTGGAAGGCGTTCTTCGGCAAGATCTGGTATGAGGGAGCCACCGGCCCGGCCTACTCCTGGCAATCGAGCGCGGGCTCCGATGAGTTCGAGCCGAAGTATTCCCTCGTGCCGCTCTTCTACGGCACGGTCAAAGGCACCTTCTACGCCTTGCTCTTCGCCCTGCCGATCGCGCTCACCGCGGCGGTCTACGTCTCCCAGTTCCTCCGCCCCGAATATCGTCAGGTGGTCAAGCCGGTCATGGAAGTCATGGCCTCGCTGCCGTCCGTCGTGCTCGGTTTCCTCGCCGGCCTCTGGCTCGCTCCTTTGGTCGACCCGCGCCTGATCTCACTGTTCTGCGCCATCGGCATCTTGGCGCCGGCCGCGCTCTTTGCCGGCTTCCTTTGGTCCGTCCTGCCGCAACCGGTGCGCCGCCAGGTCCGTCCCGGCATGGAATTCCTCTGGTTGCTGCCGTTCCTCGCCCTCTGCGCCTGGGCCGCCTGGCAGGCCGGTCCGGCCATCGAGTCGCTATGCTTCACCGTGAAGGACAGCGCGACCGGCCTCCCGATCGCCGACTTCCGCGAATGGTGGCGCCAGACGACCGGTGAGACGTATGATTCGCGCAACTCCCTCGTCGTCGGCTTCGTGATGGGCTTCGCCGTCATCCCGATCGTCTTCACCATCGCCGAGGACGCCCTTTCCAACGTCCCGAACTCGCTCGTCTCCGGCTCCCTTGCCCTCGGTGCCAGCCGCTGGCAGACCGTCTGGAGCGTCGTCGTCCCGACCGCGATCTCCGGCATCGTCTCCGGGGTGATGATCGGCTTCGGTCGCGCGATCGGCGAGACGATGATCGTCGTGATGGCCACGGGTAACACCGCCGTCATGGACACCAACCCGTTCAGCGGCATGCGGACGCTCTCCGCCAATATCGCCGTGGAGCTGCCCGAGGCCGCCGCCGGCCACACCCATTACCGGGCGCTCTTCCTCGGCGCCTGCTGTCTGTTCCTCCTGACCTTCGTGATCAACACCCTCGCGGAAATCCTCCGCCAGCGCCTCCGCGAGCGTTATAAAGTCGTCTGACCATGGCCACTCCTTCCGATAGCAGCACTCCCCGGGGCGAAGCCTGGGTCTGGTTCAGCGGGCTCGGCCTGATCGTCGGCTTGGGCATGGTCGTCGGCCTGCTCGCGCTCGTGCTCATGAACGGCGCCACGGTCTTCTGGGCTCCGCCCGTTCCCGTCGCGCAGGTCGATGACGGCCGCGTCCTCATCGGCCAGCTGGCCCAGCGTCGTATCCGGGCGGGCTCGCCGGCGGACCAGCCGCGTTACGAACGCCAGTATCAGGTCGGCCTCCGCGAACTGAACGGTAATTCCTATCTTTGGATCGACGAAGCCAAGGTCAAGTCCGAGAGCTTCCCCGCCGACGTCATGGGTTTGGAACGGGTCGAGAACGGTCCGGCTTTCGTCCGCCCGCAGTCGCTGCGTAAGTCCGACGGCAAGGTCATCCCGGCGACCGATGCTGGTTTCGAGGCCGCCTTCCAGTCCGAGGTCGCGGCCGCCGCGGCCGTGCGCGAGAAACTCATCGAGATCACCCGGCATCGCATCGGCGACGTCAACGCGTCCATGGACAAGGCCAAGGTCGCGCTCCGCCGCGCCGAGGACCTGAAGCTTGCCGAAGAGGCAACCGCCTTGCAGAAGGAAATCGCCGTCCTCGACGGGCGTTTCGCCGCCTTGCAGGAAGAGGCCAAGAAGGTCGTCGCCGGCGGCGCCGTCGCTTCGCTCATCTCGCAGGATGCCGCCGGCCGCGAGGTCGTCGTGCCGCTCACTCAGGTCATCCGCGCCTGGTTTCCCAATCGTCTCGACACCTGGGGACGTGTGAAGCTCTTCACCTCCCGTCTCGGCGAGTTCATCTTTGACGAGCCCCGCGAGGCCAACACCGAAGGCGGCCTGATGCCGGCCATCTTCGGCACGCTGGTCATGACGGTCTTCATGAGCCTGCTGGTCACGCCCTTCGGCGTCATCACCGCCATTTATCTTCGCGAATACGCGCAGCAGGGCGCCGTCCTGCGCATCGTGCGCATCAGCGTCAACAACCTCGCCGGCGTCCCCTCCATCGTCTTCGGCGTCTTCGGGCTCGGCTTCTTCGTCTACGTCCTCGGTGGTACGATCGATCAGCTCTTCTTCGCCGATCAGCTCAAGTATAACAACAATACGCCCGTCTTCGGCACGGGTGGCCTGCTCTGGTGCTCGCTGACGCTCGCCCTGATGACCCTGCCGGTCGTGATCGTGGCCACCGAAGAAGCCTTGGCGGCCGTCCCGCGCGGCATGCGTGAGGCCTCCCTGGCCACCGGTGCTTCGAAGTGGCAGACGATCCGCGACATCCTTCTGCCGGCTTCCGCCCCGGGTATCCTGACCGGCGTCATCCTCGCCATGGCCCGTGGGGCAGGGGAGGTCGCCCCGCTCATGCTCGTGGGCGTCGTCAAGCTCGCCCCGACGCTCCCGTTCGACGGGTCGGTCCCGTTCCTGCACATGGACCGTAAGTTCATGCACCTGGGTTTTCACGTGTATGACCTTGGTTTCCAGTCCCCGGACTCCGATGCGGCCCGTCCCATGGTCTTCGCGACCACGCTCCTCCTCATCGTCCTCGTCGTCTGCCTGAACCTCGGCGCGATCTGGATCCGCAACCGCCTCCGCGCTCGCTTCAAGGGGGCTTCCTTCTAAAAACAAACCACCTCATGCCCCAGATCATGAATCCTCCTTCCTCCTCCCGCATCAAGGTCCGCCCCGCCGCCGAACGCGAAGGTCGCAAGGACTACATCAGCATCCGCGATTTCGGTTTCTATTACGGCGAGAAGAAGGCCCTCGACGCCATCTCCCTCGACATCCCCGAGCGCCAGGTCGTCGCCTTCATCGGACCCTCCGGTTGCGGTAAGTCCACGCTCCTGCGCAACCTGAACCGCATGAACGACCTCGTCGACGGCATCCGTCACGAAGGCGACATCACCATCAACGGACGCTCCATCTACGACCCGGGCTTGGAGGTCATCTCCCTGCGTCGCCGCGTCGGCATGGTGTTCCAGAAGTCCAACCCCTTCCCGAAGTCCATCTTCGAGAACGTCGTCTACGCCCTCCGCGTGGTCGGCGTCCGCGACCGCGCCGTCCTCGAAGAGGCCTGCGAGACCTCGCTCCGCAAGGCCGCCCTCTGGGACGAAGTGAAGGATCGCCTCAACGACAGCGCCCTCGGCCTGTCCGGCGGCCAGATGCAGCGTCTCTGCATCGCCCGCGCCATCGCCAACCGTCCGGAGATCCTGCTGATGGACGAGCCCTGCTCGGCGCTCGACCCGATCGCCACCGGAAAGATCGAGGAGCTGATCCACGAGCTCAAGGAGCAGTTCACGATCGTGATCGTCACGCACTCGATGCAGCAGGCCGCCCGCGTGTCGGACCGCACCGCCTTCTTCTACCTCGGCAAGCAGATCGAATACGACACCACCGAGAAGATCTTCATGAACCCCACGCAGGCCCAGACGGAGGCCTACATCTCGGGCCGTTTCGGCTGATTTTTAAAACCAAAAGACCATGCAACGCTTCTTCCACGACGAACTCCGCCAGCTCCGGGACGACCTGATCCTGATGGGAGAGCGTTCGCTCGACATGACCCGCCTGGTGCTCCGCGCCGTCGAGAACGGCGACGATTCCCTGGCCCTCCAGGTCCGCGGCATGGACGATCGCGTCGACGAGCTCGAAAAGCGCGTCGACCGCGAAATCATGCGCTACCTGACGCTCTTCGGTCCGATGGGCAGCGACGTCCGCCTCCTGCTCGCCGCCCGCGACATCGGCCATGACCTCGAGCGTATCGCTGACGAGGCCTCCGTCATCGCCAAGCGCGCGATGGTGATCTCCGAGCGCGGTCCGCTCAAGGACCTGCTCCATGTGCCGGCCGAAGGCATCATCGCCTGCGAAGTCCTGCGCCTGGCCATCGACAGCTTCATCGAGGGCGACCTCGCCAAGGCTCGCCTGGTCCTGACCCGCGACGCCGAAATCGACGCCTTGAACCGCAAGAACTATGAGGAGCTCTTCGGCAAGGCCGGCGACGCCGCCAAGGTGTCCGCCTCCCATGTCGAGCTGATCTTCATCTCCAAGGCCCTCGAGCGCATCGGCGACCACTCCAAGAACATCGCCGAGCAGGTCATCTTCCTGCTCTCCGGCGAAGACGTCCGCCACGCCCGCTAAGCCAGCCGTAGGAAAGTCCCCCTTGTCGGGGGGCTTTCCTGTGGTATGATGCGGAGATGGAAGTCGCGCGTCGTCTCGGAGTCTTGGTCCTCGAATGGGCGTCCCTTGCCTTGGGGGTCTTCCTGGCCAAGTATTTCGGCTTCCTTAGCTACGGAGACCCCGTGACCTTGGCCGTCGTCGCCGTGGTCCTCGGCCTGTTCAACTCATTCCTGCGTCCTTTCCTCCTGGCGGTCTTCATGATCGTCTCGATTCCGATCCTGATCCTCACGCTCGGCTTGGGCGTCTATCTGGTGCTCTTCGTGACCAACGGTGCGATTCTCGCCCTCACGGACAGTCTCATCAAGGACTTCCACTTGAACAACTGGGCCATGGCGACCCTGACCATTTCCATCACCTCCTGGATGATCTCCTCTTCCGTCGGCATCGACCAGCTCAAGCCGCTGCGCCGGGCCAACGAAGCCAAGGCCAACGCCCAGAAGGCCAAGGAAGACGCCATCGACATCTGAGACGAGCATAGCTCGTCAGGGGTCGGGGTTGGGGCAGGGGTGGGGGTAGATTAAAACGACTGAGGCTTTAGGGTCGCGGCTGTTCGTTGTTCTCGGTGTTGGGTTTGTCCTGCCCCGACCCCAATCCCTGCCCCTACCCCTAATCGGTCAGTCTTGCCAATCCGCCGGGAGTCCTTTGCGTGGGGGCTCCACGCCATGTCGAATCCCGCTCTCTCCTCCTGGGCCCGCAACGTCGCCCCTTCACCGACCCTCGCCGT
>JBILHF010000168.1:0-2782 GCA_044350605.1 Opitutales bacterium | reverse complement strand
CCCCTACCCCTAATCGGTCAGTCTTGCCAATCCGCCGGGAGTCCTTTGCGTGGGGGCTCCACGCCATGTCGAATCCCGCTCTCTCCTCCTGGGCCCGCAACGTCGCCCCTTCACCGACCCTCGCCGTCGATGCCAAGGCGAAGGCCCTCAAGGCCGCCGGCAAGGACGTCGTCGGCTTCGGCGTCGGCGAGCCCGACTTCGACACCCCGCAGTTCGTCAAGGACGCCTGCGCCAAGGCCCTGGCCGACGGCCAGACCAAGTATGCCCCCACGCCGGGCATCCCCGCTCTCCGCAAGGCCATCGCCGAAGACTACACCCGTCGCGGCTTCACCGGCATCGCCGACGCGAACGTCGTCGTCTCCCCGGGCGGCAAGATGTCCTGCTACCTCGCCATCCTCGCCACCATCAGTGCCGGCGATGAAGTCATCATCCCGGCTCCGTATTGGGTGAGCTACCCTGAGATGGTGAAACTCGCCGGCGGCACGCCCGTCGTCGTGAACGCCGAGGACGTCACCGGATTCAAGATCACCCCGGCCCAGCTGACCGCCGCACTCACCCCCAAGACGCGCATGGTCATCATCAACAGCCCGTCCAACCCGACCGGTGCCGTCTATTCCCGCGCCGAGCTCGAAGCCCTCGTGGCCATCTGCGTGAAGGCCAACGTCTGGATCATGTCCGACGAGATCTACGAGAACCTCGTCTATGACGGCCAGACCACCTGCAGCCCGGCGACCTTCTCGCCCGAAGCCGCCCGCCTGACCATCACCGTCTCCGGCTACGCCAAGAGCTACTCCATGACCGGCTGGCGCCTCGGCACCCTCGTCGCCTCGGACAAGGCCCTCGCCGCCGCCGTGGCCGACCTCCAGAGCCAGATCTCGTCCAACGCCACCACCTTCGCCCAGTTCGGCGCCCTGGCCGTCCACCAGCACCCCGACAAGGCCAAGGCCTCCCTCGCCGAGATGGGCGCCGTCTTCGACAAGCGCCGCCTCAACCTGCTCGCCGGCCTCAACGCCATCCCTGGCCTGACCTGCTACCGCTCCCAGGGCGCCTTCTACCTCTTCCCGAACATCAAGTCCTTCGGACTGACCTCCGCGCAGTTCGCCGACCGCCTCCTTGAAGAAGAACTCATGGCCGTCGTCCCCGGTTCCGCGTTCGGTTCCGAGGGCTACATCCGCCTCAGCTACGCGACCTCCGATCAGGTGATCGCCCAGGGCCTCGAGCGCTTGGCTCGTTTCTGTTCTAAACTCAAAAAGTAATCGCCTAAGGCGATCGCCCCTAAACGAAAGGACGGCACTCAGTGCCGTCCTTTTTTGTGCCTGCATCGAGGTAGGGGCACGACCGCGTCGTGCCCTAGTCGACTCAAGCCGCCTGCAGGGGCTTGATGATTGCCTTCACCTTAGGACCGATGGTGTTGATAGCCTCCCTGAGGTCGTAGGCGAGCTGGGCGCGTAGCCAGTAACCAGGCTCAAGTCCCAGGTAGGCGCAGAGATGGAGGTCAGTCTCGGCGGTGATACCACGGCGCTCCTTGAGGATCTCGTTGACGCGCTGGTGGGGCAGGCGGGCGCCCTTGGCCAGACGGTAGGCCGTGATGCCGAGTGGTGTCAGGAATTCCTCGCGGAGGAGTTCGCCCGGGTGGACGTTGAGGGTTTTATTTTTCATGAGGCATGCTGGGTATCAGCGATACCCAGAGGATGCAATCATGCTATGCACGATTAGCGTGCATAGTTGAGATGTTGGGCCTCGTCCGCCGAATGGTGGACGCATGGGTAGGGGCGGGGCTACGCCACGCCCGGGCACGTCGTAACCGTGCCCCTACCTCAGGCCACCATGCGGCGGCCTCATGCAAATGGCCCACATGTCCCCTAGGTTTAAGCCGGCTCCACCAAGATGCAGGGCATCCCGGCGGCGTCGGCGGCTTCCTTGCCGCGCGGGCTGTCCTCGATGACGACGCAGTCGGCGGGCTTCAGGCCGAGGCGGTCGGCCGCGGCGAGGAAGAGGTCGGGGTGCGGCTTCGAACGCGCGGCGTCTTCAGCCGTGATGACGGCGTCGAAGAGGTGCGTGATTTCGATGCGCTTGAGGGTCGTGTGCACGTGGTCGCGGCGGCCGGCGGAGGCGACGGCGGTCTTGTGACCCAGGCCGCGGACGTGGTGGACGACGGCGACGACTTCCGTGCGGGCGGTGACGTCCTTGGCGAGGTGCTCCTCGAGGAATTCATGGCCGTCGGCGAGCAGCTGGTCGACGTTGAGGTCGAAGCCGTATTCAGCCTTGAGGCGCTTGCAGGTGTCGACCGCGGACATGCCGCCCATCGAGCAGAACAAGGGCCAGGGGAAATCGAACGGCCGACCGAGCTGCTTGCTGACGATGTGGGTCCAGCTGCGGTGGTGGATCCACATGGAGGCCGCGAGCGTGCCGTCGCAGTCGAAGATCCAGCCCGGACGGGAGAGTAGGGCCGGGTCGAAGGGAATCATCTTAGACATGGCGATCAGCGCATGCCGGGGAAGCCGCCGCCCGGGAAACCGCCGCCTGGCATGCCGCCGCGGCCGCCGCCCATCTGGCCCATGCGACGCATGAGTTCCTTGCCCTTGCCGCCCTTCATCATCCGCATCATCTCGCGCATCTGGGAGAACTGCTTGATCAGCGCGTTGACGTCGCTGACCTGGGTGCCGGAGCCCTTGGCGATGCGGAGACGGCGGGAGCCGTTGAGGATGTCGGGATTGCGACGCTCCTTCTTGGTCATCGAGAGCACGATGGCCTCGGTCTTGGCGAGATGCTTCTCTTCCTT
>JBILHF010000072.1:0-7059 GCA_044350605.1 Opitutales bacterium | reverse complement strand
ATAAGAGGAGCCATGATCGTACCCCACGGTCATATCCCTACCCCTACCCAACTATGAACTGCGTGAAGAAACTCACGGCGGCGCTACTGCTGTCCCTCCCCGCCCTCGCCCGTGCCGGCGAAGCGGATATCCGAATCCCTGACCTGGCGAAAACGACGTTCCTCAATGGCGCGCTCACCGGCCATCAGATCTTGTGGTTCGGCCTGATCGTCTGCGCCCTCGCGACCGTCTACGGTTGGTGGCAGTACCTGCAGACGCGCGCTCTGCCCGTCCACCGCTCTATGTCGGACGTCTCCGATATCATCTGGGAGACGTGTAAGACCTACCTCTGGCAGCAGGGCAAATTCCTGGCCGGCCTCTGGGTGCTCATCGCTGGTTGCATGACCTACTACTTCGCCGGCCTCGAGCAAAAGGACGCCTCCTCTGTCGCGGTGATCCTCGCGGCCTCGGTCCTCGGTATCCTTGGTAGCTACGGCGTCGCTTGGTTCGGCATCCGTATCAACACCGTCGCCAATTCGCGCGCCGCCTTCTCCGCCCTGCGCGGCAATCCACTCGCCACCCTACTCATCCCGCTCAAGTCCGGCATGAGCGTGGGCCTCCTGCTCGTCGCCATCGAGCTCTTCTTCATGATCGGGATTCTCCTGTTCCTGCCCAAGGATCTCGCCGGACCTTGCTTCATCGGCTTCGCCATTGGTGAATCCCTGGGCGCCTCCGCCCTCCGTATTTGCGGCGGCATTTTCACCAAGATCGCGGACATCGGTGCCGACCTGATGAAAATCGAGTTCAAGCTGCCGGAGGACGATCCCCGCAACCCCGGCGTCATCGCCGACTGCACTGGCGACAACGCGGGCGATTCCGTCGGTCCGACCGCGGATGGCTTCGAGACCTACGGCGTCACCGGCGTGGCGCTCATCGCCTTCCTCGCGCTAGCCCTGGCTGCAAACCCCGCGCTGTGTGCGACCCTCATCATCTGGCTCTTCGCCATGCGCATCCTGATGGTGATCACCTCTCTGCTTAGCTACTGGATCAACGACGCCGTGAGCCGCGCCGTCTGGGGCCAGGCCAAGGACTTTAACCTCGAGCAGCCGCTGACGAACCTCGTCTGGATCAGCTCGGTGGTCTCAATCGCCATCACCTACCTCGCCAGCTACTTCCTCCTCGCCGACCTAAGCGGCGGACTTTGGTGGGTGCTGTCCACGATCATCTCGCTCGGCACGCTCGCCGGCGCGCTCATTCCGGAGTTCACTAAGGTGTTCACCTCGACCGAGAGCCGCCACGTAAAGGAAGTCGTGACATCGTCCAACCAAGGCGGCGCCTCGCTTAATATTCTCTCCGGCCTCGTCGCCGGCAACTACTCCGCCTTCTGGACCGGGCTCTGTATCCTCGGCCTGATGTTCGGTGCCTACCTGCTTTCGGCCCATCCGGCCGTCGCCGGCCTGATGCCTCTGAAATTCGCCTTCGCCGCCCCGATCTTCGCATTCGGCCTCGTCGCCTTCGGCTTCCTGGGCATGGGGCCTGTCACCATCGCAGTCGACTCCTTCGGCCCGGTGACGGACAACGCCCAGTCGGTCTACGAGCTTTCCCAGATCGAGAAGCAATCGGGTATCGCCACTGAGCTCGAGCGCGACTTCGGCTTCCGTCCCGACTTCGAAGGCGCGAAGCACCAGCTCGAGAAGGGCGACGGCGCCGGCAATACCTTCAAGGCGACCGCCAAGCCGGTACTCATCGGCACTGCGGTCGTGGGCGCGACCACGATGGTCTTCGGCATCATCATGATGCTACAGGAACACTATCAGGCGGTGGACGCGAAGTTCAACGTCCTGGAGAAACTCTCGCTCGTCCACCCTGAGGCCCTCATGGGCCTACTCATGGGCGGCGCGGTGATTTACTGGTTCACGGGCGCCTCTATGCAGGCCGTCGTCACCGGCGCCTACCGCGCGGTGGTCTACATCAAGGAGAACATGAACCTCAACGCGACGACGGCGACGACCGAGTCCTCCAAGGAAGTGGTTCGCATCTGCACCCAGTATGCGCAGATGGGCATGACCAACATCTTCATCGTCATCTTCTGCTTCTCCCTGTCCCTCGCGCTCTTCGACCCGTTCTTCTTCATCGGTTACCTGGTGGGCATGGCCTTCTTTGGCCTCTTCCAAGCAATCTTCATGGCCAACGCCGGCGGCGCTTGGGATAACGCCAAGAAGATCGTCGAAGTCGACATGAAGGCCAAAGGCACGCCTCTCCACGCGGCCACGGTCGTCGGCGACACGGTCGGCGATCCCTTCAAGGACACATCCTCGGTCTCACTCAACCCCGTCATCAAGTTCACGACGCTCTTCGGCCTGCTCGCCGTCGAGATTGCGGTGAAGATGCCGGCCGGCCCGAAGCTGCTCCTCGGGAGCGCAATCTTCCTGGTCGCCCTCTTCTTCGTCTACCGGAGCTTCTACGGCATGCGCATCCCGGTAGCGAAAAAAGCCCACTGACCTGGCCGGACCGACGGCCCCCAAGGGCTCCCCGACCGGGGAGCCCTTCTTTTTGCCCATAAATCGGGGGGTTATATTTTTTTAAAAAACCTCGGGCGGCCCTCTGGACAACCTGCCGCGCCTGGGCATAGTGGAGGACTCGAACAGTTCTCCGCCCACCCCGGCGTCCCTGTCCGGAACTCCATTCCACTGATCATGCTTCCAGCCGCGCACCGTTTTCCCACGGACCGCACGGCAGGGACACCCTCTCTTCCTTTTTTCCAAACCACTCATGAAACGCCGCTCCGCCGCTCCTTCCCGCCCTCGCCCCCTCCTCCGCCGTCGCTTCGACACCGCCCTTCAGCCCGCCGATGTCCGCACCCGTCTCGAAACCCTGGCCTGCGCCGGCACGGTCCTGCCCACGCTCTTCGTCCTGCCCTCCGTCGGCGAGTCTGTCCGCCTCAGCGGCCCGGAGCTGCACGGCGACATCCACGTCCGCCTGGCCGGCTGCCAGGCGGCGCTCGCCGCTTTCACCGGAAGCCCTAACGAGGTCACCATCGATTTCCGCGCGGCGGACAAGGCGGTCGTGCAGGCGCTCGTCGCCGGCCTCGGCCCCGAACTGCGCGAGACCAAGGTGCGCCGGCCGAAGCAGGAGATCCAAGGCCACCTCGTGCCCGGCCATCAGCCCAACGTCGGTCACTTCCTCGCCTGGGCGGCGCGCATGCCCAGCATGGAGGACCATGTCATCCTCGAGTCGGCCGTCGACGCCGGCTTCGCCTGCGAGTTCGACTGCTTCGATCACATCCATGCCGCCATGCGCGCGCTGGACTTCATGCGCATGGTCCGGATGGAAGGCGGCATCGGCAGCGCGTGCGATGGCGACGAGATCCCGCCGCACCTCCGTCATCCGACCCGTCAGGGCCTGACAGGCAAGGCGGCCATGCTCGTGGCCCACGCCGGCCATAAGGTCAGCCTCAACGCGACGATCGACTCCAAGCCGAATCCCGCCGGCGCGCGCCTGCGGATCCACTACGGGTGGTCCTCCCACCTGCAGCGTTACCTCGTCGGCTGGGTCAGCGACCTCGCGCCGAAGGCTCAGTGACCCTCGGTCCGCTGCATCTTCTCGCCCCAGGCGAAGAGGATCATCGAAGCGAGGAACACCCCGTGGATGATGGCCTGCCAGAGGATGACCTTCTCATGGTTGGCGGACATCGCGGCGCCCGAACCGACGAAATCGGTGATCGCGATGAAGCTCTTCAGGAGGTGGATGGCCGAGATGCTGGCCAGGCTGCCGGCGAGCTTCACCTTGAGGGTGTTGGCGTTGATGTGGTCGAGCCAGTCGGGGCGGTCGCCGTTGTCGCCGAAGTCGATGCGCGAGACGAAGGTCACGTAGCCGCCGACGACGACCATGTTGACGAGGTTGGCCACCATCGAGATGTCCACGAGCGAGAGGATCCCCACCATGATGGTGCTCTCGGTCGCGGCGGAGAAACCATCCAGGAGATGCAGGAGCTCTTGGACGCTCTTCCAGGCGTAGGCGATCGCGGCGAAGATCAGCGCGACGTAGATCGGCGCCTGGACCCAGCGGCTGGCGAAGATGAAATACTCGAGGGTGTTCTCGAACTTCTTGGCGAAGGTCTCTTTTTCGTTGGCCATGCCTGAAGCCTTGCCGAAACCCGCGGACCGTCAAGCCGACGAAATACCAGGGCCGTCACAAGAAAGACGCAGTAGAGGAATGGCGGAGGGGCATCTTCCTCCGGCCAACTGGCCAACGGTTCAACCGGTCAACTGATCTGCCCTCAGACTCCCGCGCTCGCCGCGGCGTCGCCCAGCGGGCTGGCGTTAGGCTCGCGCAGGTAGGCGTCGGCCTTGGCGGAGACGATCACGCCGTAATTGATGGTGCCGAGCCAGCCGGACATGATGATGCCCACGCTGCCGGCGTGGTAGAAACCGCCGACCTGCTCGGGCAGGGCCATCGAGACCTTGAGGCCTTCGAACTTGGTGCCGAACGAGGTGCCGCCGACGTGACGGACGTAACGCTGGACGGTGCGCGGGGTCGCGGCTTCGGCGTGGTCGACCTTGGCACGGATGTCGGGGATGAACTTCTCGAGGCCCTTGAAGGACTCCTCGATGACGCGCGCCTTGTGCGTCGCGTAATCGGCGTCGGACAGGCCGGCCCAGTCTTCGAACTTCTGGTTCACCGAGGTGACGATCGCGTAGCGCGGGTTCTTGGTGTGCGGACGGGTGTCCGGGTAGTAGACCGAGTAGGTGCGCGAGGTGGTATGGAAGTCGACGAGCTCGTGGCTGGAGAACGGCTTGGCCTCGGAGGTGAACACGAGGTCGCCGATGTGCGGAATGGTCTCGCCTTCGCGCACGCCCATATAGACCTGGCAGGATGAGGTGTTCACGCGGACCTTGCGGGCTTCTTCGAGGAACGGGGTCTCGAAGGCTTCTTCGCCGCCCATCTTCAGGACGGTGTCCTTGATGTTGGCGTTGGAGACGACGGTCGCGCAGGCGACTTCGGCTTCTTCGCCCTCGCGGGTACCGCGGAGCTTCACGCCCACGACACGACGGCGGCCGGAGGCGTCCTTCTCGACGTGGACCTTCTCGACCAGCACGTTGCGGCGGATGTCGACGCCGTTGGCCTTCATCTCGGCGGTCATGAGGTTGATCATGGTGTCCGTGCCGCCCTGGAAGATGAACACGCCTTTCGACATGAAGTTCGAGAAGACGATGCCGAAGGTGATCGCAGGATCGTCGAGGGTGGAGCCGTTGGCGTAGGCGATCGGCTCAAGGAGCAGGCGCTGGACGTCGGGGCGGCCGGGGAAGAACTGCTCGAACAGCTGGCGCGTGGTGCGTGGGTCGTTGTCGTAGTAGTTCATCTCGCGCAGGTGCGCGAAGAAGGCCTCGACGGTCTCGGCGGAGAGCTTGAACTGCTCGATCAGGATGCGCGTGAAGTCGGCGCGGTCGAAGGTCGTGCGGACGTCGAAGTCGGGGTTGATGAACCGGACGTCGTGGAGCTGGTGAATGCGATCCGAGATCTCCTTGGTCCAGTAGCGGCGCGTGGACTTGATCATCCCATGCGGGAAGCCGTGCAGGGAGATGTCGAAGACGTGTCCGCCGACGCGCTTGAAGTAGGTGGCGAGGCCCCCGAGCTGGTAATGGTGCTCGAGGAGCAGCACCTTGCGGCCGAACTTCGCGAGGTTGTTCGCCGCGGTCATCCCGCCGAGGCCGGCGCCGATGACGACGGCGTCGTAGCGAGGGAGGAGGTTGTCGAACGGCGAGGGCATTGCGGAAGCAGATGAAGTAGGATGAAGCAGGGGTTAAGGGGAAGTCGAAAGCGGTCAAACCGCCCCGCGACTACTTCCCGGCGACGGCCAGCGACCAGCCGTCCCGCCCCTTGGCCAGGCGGACCTTCCGTCCGAAGAGCTTCGACAACGCGGCGGGCTTCAGGACGTCGGCCATCCGGCCGGCGGCGAGGGCGGCCCCGTTTCGCAGCAGGAGCGCGTGCGTGAAGGTCGGCAGGATTTCCTCGACGTGGTGCGTGACGAACACGATGGCCAGGCCAGGCTTGAGCTTCGGCAGGCGCTTCACCAGCGCGAGGAATTCGGCGCGCGCGACGGGGTCGAGGCCCGCGCACGATTCGTCGAGGATCAGCAGCGCGGGGTCGGAAGCTAAGGCACGGGCGATGAGCACGCGCTGGCGTTCGCCCTGCGAGAGATGCCCCCACGGACGCTTCGCGAGTCCGCCGACCTTGAGCAGACGGAGCAGTCGGCGAGCGAGCGCGAGCGTCGCGGGCTTCGGGCGACGCCAGAGATTGATCAGGCCATCGACGCCGGCGGCGACGACCGCCAAGGCCGGCTCGGCGGGCGCGATCATCGCGGCGACGGACGGACCGACCAAGCCGATGCGGCGACGCAGCTCACGCCAGTCGCTGCGGCCGAAAGTCTCGCCGAGGACCGAGAGCGAACCCGAGGTCGGGGCGAAATAGCCCGTCAGGGCGGCGAGCAGCGAGGACTTGCCCGAACCGTTCGGCCCGAGGATCACCCAGTGCTGGCCTGGCTCCACGCGCCAGCTCAGCCCACGCAGGATGACCTTGGCCTCGCGCGCGATGCGCAGACGGGAGACTTCGAGCACGGGGACGACGGGACGAGGCACACCGACGCTATGAGGCATCCCGCCCCGGCTTCCAAGCCGCAACCACGCTTGCCCTCGGCGTGGTTCGCCCCTACCCCTTCGTCATGCGCCGGCCCCTCGCCCTGCTTCTTTCCCTCTGCGCCATCGTGGCGTCGGCCGCCGATCCGGTCGCCCCGTCGCGGACGACCCCGCCTGACCTCGTCATCAAGGAAGGCGTCGAGACGCGCATCGCCTGCGATCACAACGGCGGCTATTCCAAATACGCCGACGTCTACCACTACCGCGTCATCCTGCCGAAGGGTTACCATGCGGATACGACCAAGGAATGGTCCGCGCTCTTCGTCGCCTCCCCCGGCGGCAAGGCCACCCTCGGCAACATGGCCGACTGGGTGAAGAAGCACGGCTACATCGCCATCCTCCTCGACGAATCCAAGAACGGCCCATGGGATCCGAGCGTCGGCAA
>JBILHF010000054.1:0-10935 GCA_044350605.1 Opitutales bacterium | reverse complement strand
TCGGCAAGAGCAAGGCCGCGCCCTTCGAGGTCGCTTCCTATCACGTCACCGCGCGCGGCGCCAAGGGTTCGGCCTATTGCGAAGCCGTGGTGCGCCTCAGCATCGCCGGCAAGGAGACCCTGACGGTCGCCGAAGGCGACGGCCCGGTGCACGCCCTCGACCAGGCCTTGCGTTCCGCTCTTGTGAAGTCCTTCCCGAAGCTCGCGAAGGTCAGCCTCGTGGATTACAAGGTCCGCATCCTCGGCGGCGCCGACGGCACCGCGGCCAAGACCCGCGTGGTCATCCGCTCTTCCGACGGCAAGGCCTCCTGGGGCACGGTCGGCGTCAGCGAAAACCTCGTCGAAGCCTCCTTGCAGGCGATCGTCGACGGTTACGCCCACGCGCTGTCCTGAGTCCGGCTGACGCGTTGACTGCCTGCAAGGGCGGGGTAGAAAGTTTCTACCCCGCCCTTTATGCGTCCGCTCCTCCTGTTGCTCGTGGCCGTCTCCGCTTTCGCCGCCGATCCCGCCGCGAAGCTGCGTATCTACGAACTGGGCGCCCCCGCGGCGGATAAGCTGAGCGACCTGCCCGCACGATATGCCAGGGCGATGTCGATGGTCTACACCATGGAGATGCCGAATCCGGTTTTCCGGCTGAGCAACCTGACGTTCCTGCCGGCGGGCCGGCCGGAGCGCCTTGACCTGTACGTCCAGAAGGGTCGCGACTTCAAGGTCCGCCGGCCCGGCGTCCTCTTCATCCATGGCGGTGGTTTCACCGCCGGCGACAAGGCGGAGTATCGCTCCGCCAGCGTCAGCGCCGACCTTGCCCGCGCAGGCTATGTCGTCGTCAGCTGCAATTACGTCCTCGGCGCGAAGGACAAGCCCGGCGTCTGGCCTCGTAACATCGCTGATTGCCGCGACGCGGTCCGCTGGATGCGGGCCAATGCGGATGCCCTCGGGCTGGACCCGGACCGTATCGCGGTCGCCGGCGGTTCGGCCGGCGGCTATCTGGCTCTCATGGTCGGGCTGTCCGACGAAAAGGCCGGCCCTGGCGGCGATCCGACGGCCAAACATTCGGCGAAGGTCTCCGCGGTCATCGACATGTATGGCGTCGTCAATTTCTCCAAGCACGGCAAAGGTCAGGTCCCGGGCGTTTCGGCTGCGGAGCAGGCCGCCTATCTGCCGGAGAATCAGTGCGACCCGCAGGATCCCGCGGTACTGATCCTCCACGGCACCGCCGACACCACGGTCGACATCGCGCAGTCCGACGCCATGGCCAAGGCATTACGCGCCGCTAAGGTCTCGCACGAGTATGTCGTCGTCGCGGGAGCTCCCCACACCTTCGACCTGCATCCCAAGGGCCAGGGCTGGAAGCGGACGGGCGTATTCGCCGGCGCCGAGGTGGATGGTTCCTCCGAGACGGCGGACATTACGCAGGCGACCTTGGACTTCCTGTCCCGGACGATCGGGAAGTAAGGCTTACTCCTTCAGGCGGGCCATCACCGTCGAGCCCTGGAGCTGGACGTCAAAGCGGCCGGTATCCTCGAGCATGCGGTAGAACTTCGCATAGCGCGGGGCGTTGGCTTCGAGGCCGGGGTGTTCCTGTAGGAGGAACTTCTTGATGACCTCGACCTTGAGCCATTCGCCTTCCGGAGCAAGGCCGGTGGCGACGTCGACGAGGGCGTCGACGATATCCTGACGCTGCTGGAGCTGGGCGCGGCGCTGGTCGGCTTCGGCTTTGCCTTGGGCCTGCTGGGCGGACGAGAGGTTCGGGCGGTCGCGGTAATCCTGGCCGGAGTTATCCGGCGCCGGGCGGGGTTCGCGCGGCGCGCGCGGTTCGCGTGCCTGGCGTGGTTCGCGCTGGGGGCGTTCTGGGCGGGCTTCGCGTCGGGGGCCGGCCTCACGCGGCAGGCGCGGGGCGTCGCCGAAGCGGAGCTCAGGCAGCATCTTCTCGAACTGGTCGAGCAGGGCGCCGACTTCCTTGTTCTTCGGCGCCAGCGCGCGGAGGGCCTGGGCGATGAGGCCGAGGGCCTTGCGCGGGTCGGACTTCGCGGCCTGCTCGTCGTCCATGCGCGCACGCAGTTCGGACAGGTTCAGGTAGTGATGGGCCGTGGAGCGGAGGGCCTTGTGCGTGCGTTCGCCCATCACGATGATGCGGACGCCGAGGCGTTTGGCATCTTCGACCACCGGGGTGAAGTCGCTGTCGTTCGTGACGAAGATCAGGGTCGTCGGCGGGTTGGCGCCAGCCATCAGCTTCACCGCGTCGATGGTCAGACGCATGTCAGCCGCGTTCTTGCCGGGCGTGTAGCTACGCTGGTCGACGAGCTCGAGTTCGGCCCACTCCTGGGCGGCGGCGCGCCAGCCGCTGAGGCGGCCTTGGAAGTCACCATAGGCCTTGGCGGCGGCGATCGCCGTGTCGCCGATGAAGCGACGGAGGGTGGGGAGGTGCTGGTGCGAGACGTTATCCGCGTCGATCAGCACGCCGATGCGCTGGTTCGGCTGGGCCTTGGCGGCTTCCGGGGTGGAGGTCGAAGAGGCGTCCGCCTGCCGCTTGGTCGGTTTGACGGCGCGCCGGCCGGCGGGCTTGGCGCTACGGCGGGCGGGAACGGTCTTCTTGGCTTTGGGTCGGGTCACGGGAAAGTTCTCTCTATCCCTGCGACTGAAGCCACGCCTCTACAATGCGAATCCTTCGCCGCTGTGGACAGGTGGCTGTCCGTATTTTTTTAGTTGGAACTTAGGGGGTTTACGGATGTTAAAACGTTGTGTCCTTTAGGTCTTCACTTCGCTTTGCTCTCATCTCCGCCCTGTGCGTTGTCGCCGCTGGCGTGTTCGCGGCTGAGCCCGCCTGGGTCGCCAAGCCGGGGCCTTGGGGCGAACTGCAGGTGCGCACCGTCTACTTGGAGCCGCCGGAGAACATTCTGGCCATCGTCGCCAAGCCGACGTCGGTGACCCGCTGGACCTTCGAGCAGACCACCGAGAAAGGCGTCCGGGAGATCATGGAGAAGGCGGGCCTGCCGTCCGCGGTCATCGGCCGCCTGCTGAGCCCCACCCAGGTGGTCGCCAGCGGTAACAGCGTGGTCGTCCTGCCGAAGGTGGAGGATCTCTTGGCGATCAGCCAGGAAGCCCGCTTCGCTCTTTACGCCGAGCTGGCGAAGTCGGCCGCGAACGAATACCATCGCGACCCGGTCTTCATCCATGGCGGGGACATCGAGGACTGGCTGGCTGAGACGGAGATCACCAAGCCGCAACAGGAGTTGCTGCGTAAGTTGCTCTGGCGCCGCGGTTCGGCCTTGGTCTTCAGCGACATCCAGGCCCTCCTGACTTTGGCGAAGAACTCGGACGAGGTGGCCGCCGTTTTTCGCACGATCACCCGCGTCCGCAGTCTGTTGGTCGAACTCAAGCTCCCGCTCAAGGAGGGCCGGGCGGAGTTCATCGACTATTGGAGCGCCGGCACCCTGAACGCCGAGCGTGCGCCCTTCCTCGTCGCGATCACGCGCCGTCGTGCGCCGCAGATGATCGACATCACCCAGTTCCTGCCGACCTTGGCCCGCCGTCGCGTCTATACTTTTCCCACCGCTGCGATGGGATTGAAGGGGCGCTTGCCGGATTGTCATTGGACGTCGCTTAATTTCTTCGAAGAGGAGCCCAAGGACCTCTTCCTCGACAGTGCCAAGGCTTCCGAACATCTCCTCTCGGGTTACGTGGCCATCGATCCGCCGTTCAAGTTCGGCGACGTCCTGTGCTTCCTGGATAACGGCGAAGGTCTGCACACCTGCGTCCAGGTCGCGGACGACATCGTCCTCACCAAGAACGGAGAGAGCATCCTGGCGCCGTGGACGTTCATGTCCCTCAAGGATCTGGAAGAAATCTACCGTCGCTCGGCGAACACCCGCGTCCAGGGGTATCGCCTTAAGGGGCACTGAGAGCGGTCCGGCGCGGCGCTGTCCCCGGCGGGAATCGAACCCACATCCTCGGTTTAGGAAACCAATGTTCTATCCGTTGAACTACGGGAACGCGTCGCCGATTAAGCCCCCTCCTGGGCGGTCGGGCAAGCCCGCATCGGCGGGCTGGCTTGACTCCCCTCCGTTTCAGCCAACTTCTTATGCATGGTCCTTCCCGTTTCCGTCCTAGCCGATGCTCCTTTGGTGATTCCGGTATGGGCCTGGGCGGCCTTCTTGGGCTTTGTCGCCAGCATGCTGGCCCTCGACCTAGGGGTCTTCAATAAGACCGACCACAAGCCCTCCTTCAAAGAGGCCGTGGCGTGGTGCGTCGTCTGGATCTCCCTGGCGGTCGCCTTCGGCTTCCTGCTGTCTGCTTGGCGCGGCCCGGAGGACGCCCAGTTGTTCGCCGCCGGCTACGTCCTGGAACTGGCCCTCTCGGTCGACAACCTGTTCATCTTCATCCTCGTCTTCGCCCACTTCAAGATCCCGGACCATCTACAGCACCGCGTCCTGTTCTGGGGCATCATCGGTGCCGTCGCCATGCGGGCGCTCTTCATCATCGCCGGCGTCGCGGCCGTCGAGAGCTTCACCTGGCTGTTGCCGATCTTCGGCGCGTTCCTCCTGTTCACCGGCGTGAAGCTGGCGCTCGCGCGCGACGAACATGAAGGCAAGGGCATGGACGAGAATCTGTTCGTCAAAGTCGCCCGGAAGTTCTTCCCCCTCACGCCGCACCTGCATGGCAATAAGTTCTGGGTCAAGGAAGACGGCGTCCGCCGCTTCACGCCGCTCTTCCTGGTGCTCCTCGTCGTCGAAGGCACCGACCTGATCTTCGCGATCGATTCCATCCCGGCCGTCCTCGGCATCCTGCCGCCGAACCTGCCGATCGAGGAGAAGCGCTTCGTCGCCTTCACTTCGAACATCTTCGCGATCATGGGCCTGCGTTCCATGTATTTCGCCCTCGCTGGCTTCATGCAGTATTTCCGCTTCCTGAAGCCCGCGCTCGCCTTCGTCCTCGTCTTCATCGGTCTCAAGATGATCCTGCCGTGGGCCGCCACGCTGGGCCAGCCGGCCGGACAGTTCGCCTCGTGGATGCCGCCGCGTTTCGTCGACCACGGACGCGTCCATATCCCCACCGAGCTGTCGCTGTCGGTCATCGGTCTCACCTTGGCCTTGGCCATCGCGTTCTCCGTGGCCTTCCCGAAGAAGAAATAGCCGAGGTTTGGTATTTCCTCCTCGCCCCCCGTTCGCCACGCTGGGGGCGTGTTCCGAGGCCGTCACCAGCTTTACCTGCCCTACCTGAAGGGAAGCCGTACGCTGCTGACCTTGTCCTTGCTGGCGGCTGTCGTCTTCGCGGCCGCCAACGCCTTCGGCTTGCCGTTCCTGATGGGGAAGGTCCTCCCGGCGGTTTTCGGCGACGAAGCCGCCCGCGCCGCGCCGTTGCTTTCGTGGCCGGCGAAGTTCGGCGGAGGCCCCATCCTGCATCTCCCGAAAGGGCATGAGATGCTCTTCGCGGTCGCCTTCCTCCCGGTGGTCATGCTGATCCGCGGGCTCGGCGAGTTCTTTTCGACCTACCTGCTGAATCTCGCGGGTCTGCGCGTCATCGAAGCCGTCCGTCGTGACGTCTTCGCACGGTTGCAACAGATGCACCTAGGCTTCTTCGGCCGGCATTCCGTCGGCGACCTGATGGCGCGCCTGATCACGGACGCCAACTCGGTCCGGTTGGTGCTGGTCGATGTGTCCAATGATCTGATCGTCCAGCCTCTGACGTTGGTCTTCGCCTTGGGCTACGTCGTCTGGGTCTGTCTTTCGCACGAAGGCGGCTACTGGTTCCTGGCGTGCTTGCTGGTCGTGCCCGCCGCGGTCTTGCTCGTCCGTAGCGTGGCCCTGCGTATCCAGCGCCGGACACGGCAGGGACTGGAGTCGGCCTCCGACCTGAACAGCATCGCCGTCGAGAACCTCCAGTCGGCCCGCGAGGTCCGCGCGTACGGCCTGCAGGAGCGCGAAGCGCAGCGCTTCAGCAGGGCCAGCCAGGAAGGCCTGCGTATCCAAGGCAAGCTGGTCCGGTACGAGAAGGCTCTGTCGCCGCTGATCGAACTCACGGCGGCCGCCGGCATCGCCGCCGCCATCGGCTTCGGCGCCTCGAACGGTTTCACCTTGCCGGAGCTCCTCTCGCTCATCGTCGCCTTCTATTTCGCCTACGGTCCGGTCAAGCGGTTGGGCGGCGTCACCAGCCGGCTCAGCATGGCGGCCCCCGGACTGGCCCGCCTCGAAGAGATCATCCTCGCGCCGGTCGAGGTCGCTGACCTCGCTGACGCCCGCCCGCTGGCGCGCGTGCGCGGAGACCTGGAGTTCGCCGGCGTCTCTTTCGCTTACGGCGCCGAGCCGGTGCTCGCCGAGGTCACGCTGAAGATCCCCGCCGGTCAGTCCGTCGCGCTCGTCGGCCCGAGCGGCGCCGGCAAGAGCACCTTCGTCAACCTTGTCCCGCGTTTCTTCGACCCTCAGCAGGGACTGATCCGCATCGACGGCCAGGATCTGCGTTCCGTCCGTCAGCAAGACCTCCGCGCCAATATCGCCCTCGTCTCCCAGGAGCCGGTCCTCTTCAACGAGTCGATTCTCGAGAACATCCGGCTCGGCCGGCCGGCGGCGACCGACGCCGAAGTCCGCGAGGCCGCGCGTCTCGCCGGGGCGCTCGAGTTCATCGAAGCCCAGCCCGAAGGTTTCCAGACCAAGGTCGGCGAGCGTGGCGGACGCCTGTCCGGCGGCCAGCGTCAGCGCGTCTCGATCGCCCGCGCCTTCCTTAAGGACGCGCCGGTGCTGATCCTCGATGAAGCCACTTCGGCCCTCGACACCGACACCGAGCGCAGCATCCAGCAGTCGCTTGCGCTCCTGATGAAGGGGCGCACGACGCTCATCGTCGCGCACCGCTTCAGCACCATCCGCGACGTCAGCCGCGTACTCGTCTTCGACGGCGGGCGTATCGTGGCGGACGGACCCCGCGAGCAGGTCTACGCTTCGTCCGAGTTGTTCCGGCGCCTCTGGGACAATCAGTCCAAGAATCTCGCCTGAGATGCGGCTGCTAGTCGTCAAGTTCACCGGACTGCGCGGCGCGTTGGCCGCGACGGCCGGTCTGCGCACGATCCGGGAGCGCCATCCAGGCGCGCAGGTGACTTTCGTCACCACGCCGGGTTCCGAGCCCGCCCTGGAAGGCTGCCCCGCGGTCGTCGAGACCATCGGCTTCAGTCCGGAAGGCTCCCATCTGGCGCTCATCTCGCGACTTCGTCGGCAGCGCTTCGACGTCGCCGTCGCGCTGGGCGGCCATTGGTTGGCGAACCGGCTCGTGGCGCTGAGCGGCGCAAGCGTGCGGGCCTGCGGAGGTCATGCCCCCTTCTTCCTTCGCCCGCTCATGCATCAGCAGGTCTTCGGCGCCGCCGTCGATCCGCATGAGGCGGCCCGAGACCACGAGGTGCTTTCGCGCGTCCTGGGTTTCCATGCCGAGACGCCGGCGATGTGGTTCGCGCCTTCGCGCATGCAGGAGCACGGCATGATGCTGGAGGAAGGACGTTTCGCCGTCATCCATCCGGGCGCCACTCGGCCGGAGCGCATCCTGGAGATCGACAAGTGGGCCGTCGTGGCCCGCGAACTGGTCGCCTCACGCGCGGTCGAACGTGTCGTGGTCTCGGCCGGCCCGGGTGGCGCCGAGCGCATCATGGCCGAAGCCCTTTGCGGACTGATCGGTCCCGTGGCGATGTCGACCGGCGGCCGCCTGCGGTTCGCCCAGCTCGCCCGGCTCATCAAGGAGTCACGCCTTTTCCTGGGCGCCGATTCTTCGGTCCTGCAGCTCGCCGCCGCGGTCGGCACGCCGGTCGTCGGGGTCTTCGGGCCGTCCGATTACGCCCGGGCCCGCCCGTGGGGGGCCGTGCATCGGGTCGTCCGCGTCGATACCACGACGTTCCCCGGTGAGCCTCGCGCCGAGTATCTCGCCCGGATGGACCGGGCGCTGGCCCGGATCACGCCCCAGCAGGTCACGCAGGCCGCGGAAGAGGTCCTGCGCATCACGACGCCCTGAGGGCGTCGCTTGACCTGCCCTCTGCTTCGCCGAGATTAGCCCAGTGTCCACTTCTGCCGCCCATTACGACGCCGTCATCATCGGGGCGGGCATGTCCGGCCTCGCCGCCGCCGTGCGGCTGGGGATGTTCGGGCGGAAGGTGCTCGTCTTGGAGCGGCACAACGCCCCCGGTGGGCTCAATTCCTTCTATGCTCGCGGCAAGCGGAAGTATGACGTCGGCCTGCACGCGCTGACAAACTGGGTGCCGGAAGGCGCGAAGGGCGCGCCCTTGGTGAAACTGATGCGCCAGCTGCGCATCCGTCGCGAGGAGCTCGACCTCTGCCCACAGCTGGGCTCGCGCGTGACGATGGCCGGGAAGAACCTCCGGCTGAACAATGATTACGAAGCCCTGCTCGCCGACGTCGCCCGTGAGTTCCCGCAGTCCGTCGACCGCTTCCGCGCGCTCGACGCCTGGATCACCGGGCTCGACGAGGCCGCGCTCGAGGCCCACGGCGGCTCGGCCCGTGCGCTTCTCGACGAGAGGCTCGGCGACCCGTTGCTGCGCGACATGCTCCTCTTGCCGACGTGTTTCTACGGCAGCGCGCTCGAGGATGATATCGAGGTCTCGCAGTTCGCCGTCATGTGGCGCTCCCTTTTCCGGGAAGGCTTCGCGCGTCCCTTCGTGGGCGTGCGCCAGGTCATCCGCCTGCTCACCGACCGTTGCCGCGAACATGGCGTCGAGCGCCGGATGAAGTGCGGCGTGACGCGGATCGAAGTGCGAGCCGGCCGCGCCTCGGCGCTCGTGCTTGACGACGGCAGTGAGGTCACCGCGGAGGCGGTCTATTCCTCGGCTGGCGCCGTCGAGACCATGCGGATGCGTTCGGACGCTCCGCCGGCGGCCGCGGCCGCCGAGATCGGCCGGCTGGGATATGCCGAGACGATCGCGACCTATGACGCCGCGGCCTTCGCCGGCTTCGGTTGGCAGGACACCATCATCTTCTTTTGCGACGCCGAGCGCTTCAGCTACCGGGCGCCGGCCGATCTCGTCGATCCTCGCTCGGGCGTGGTCTGCATCCCGAATAACTATCAATACGGCGAGGGCAGGGCGTTGGATGAAGGCTGGCTCCGGGTCACCTCGCTCGCCAATCACGACGCCTGGTGCGCCTTGCCCGAAGCCGAGTATCAGGCCCGTAAGCAGGAGTGGTGCGGACGGCTCAATCGCGTGGCGCGGGCCCATCTGCCCGCCGTCACCGACGCCGCGCACGACGCCGCGCTGACCTCGACCGACGTCTTCACGCCGCGGACCGTCCGCAAGTTCACCGGCCATCTCAACGGCGCGATCTATGGGGCGACCGTCAAGCGGCGCGACGGCCGCACCGATCTCGCGAATCTCTTCCTCATCGGCACGGATCAAGGGTTCCTGGGGGTCACCGGCGCAATGTTGTCTGGCATTTCCATGGCCAACCTGCACGGTCTGAAGGCGTAACCCCGCTGACATGAGCACCCCCGTAATCCCGGCCGAGCCGCGCCCTCTCTGGAAGGATCTCCTGCATCCGGCTGTCATCGTCGGCGCCCTCGGCTACTTCGTCGACATCTACGACCTCACGCTGTTCATGACCGTACGGGAGAAGAGCCTCAACGGCCTTGGCTTGGGTCATCTCATCACCGGCGCTCCCTGGTATCAGGATCTGCTCTCCTGGCAGATGATGGGCATGCTCCTTGGCGGTATCTTGTTCGGCATCCTCGGTGACCGCATGGGTCGTCTGACCACGCTCTTCGGCTCCATCCTCTTGTACTCCGTCGCGAACATCGCCAACGGACTCGTAGATAGTTTCGGGGCCTACGCCTTCTGGCGTTTCGTCGCCGGACTCGGCCTGGCTGGAGAGCTTGGCGGTTGTATCGCGCTGGTCTCCGAATCGTTGTCGAAAGAACGACGCGGTTACGGGACGGCGGTGGTGGCCACCGTCGGCGTCTTCGGTGCGGTCGTCGCCGGCTATATGGCTGACCATGTGGACGCCATCGGCGCCTTGGTCGGAGCCGAAGGCTGGCGCATGAGCTACTTCATCGGCGGCGGACTCGGCTTGCTGCTGCTCCTGCTTCGCGTCGGGGTCCATGAGTCCGGCATGTTCCATCACGCCAAGGAGCACGGTGCGGAGGGCGACGTGAAGCGCGGCGACTTCCTCGCGCTGTTCACCTCCCGCGATCGTTTCGTCCGTTACGCCCGATGCGTGCTCATCGGCCTGCCTACCTGGTACATGATCGGCATCCTCGTCCAGCGAGCGTCGACGGTCTTCGCGCCGGCTTCCGGTATTACCGGGGAGCCCGTGAAGACGAACTGGGCCGTCGCGGCTTTTTACCTAGGCCTGACTTTCGGCGACCTCGCCAGCGGCGTCGGCAGTCAACTGCTTCGTTCTCGTCGCAAGGTGGTCGCAGGTTTCCTGGCCTTCAGCCTGGCTTGCGTCATCCTCTATCTCTTCGGCGCCGACGGCTGGACCTCCGCGGCCTACTACCGCCTGATCTTCCTGATGGGACTCGGCATGGGCTATTGGGCGCTCTTCGTGACCATCGCGGCCGAGCAGTTCGGAACGAATCTACGTGCCACCGTGGCGACCACCGTGCCTAACTTCGCGCGCGGCTCGCTCGTACTGCTCACCTTCGGCTTCACGCAGCTCACCGGCACCAAGGAGCTCCCGTTCTTGGCTCCGTCGCTGGCCGGAGCCGTCTTGGGCGTGATCTGTTTCGGCGCCGCCTTCTACGCCCTCTGGGGCATGGAAGAGACTTTCGGCAAGGACCTCGACTACCAGGAGCAGAAGTAAGCGTCGCCGCTTACTTCTTGGCCGGAGGGGGCGCGTCGGCCACGCAGCGGAAGCCGGCGTGGTTCGTCGACGTCAGCATGTCGAGGCCTTGGCGGGAGGCTGGCCGGTAGCGGAAGCAGTAGCCTTCGTCGCAGAGCCAGGATCCGCCACGGATC
>JBILHF010000064.1:0-8328 GCA_044350605.1 Opitutales bacterium | reverse complement strand
GGGCGCGTCGGCCACGCAGCGGAAGCCGGCGTGGTTCGTCGACGTCAGCATGTCGAGGCCTTGGCGGGAGGCTGGCCGGTAGCGGAAGCAGTAGCCTTCGTCGCAGAGCCAGGATCCGCCACGGATCACGTGTTGGCCGAAGCCGGTCTGCTCCGGGTCATGGCCGACGGCCGGACCGATGGGGCCGTCCTTGGGGGAGACCTTGTAGTAGTTGAGGCCATACCAGTCTTCGCACATCTCCCAGACGTTGCCGGAGACATCGTAGAGGCCATAGCCGTTGGGTGGGAAGGATTTGACCGGGGCCACGGCGGTGAAGCCGTCGACGCCGCTGTCGCGCTCCGGGAACTTGCCCTGCCAATGGTTGCTCATGATCTTGCCGCCCGGACGTTCTTCGTCGCCCCACACGAAAGGCTTGTCCTTCAGTCCGCCGCGCGCGGCGAACTCCCACTCGGCCTCGGTCGGCAGGCGCTTGCCGGCCCACTTGGCGTATGCCTGCGCGTCCTTGTAGGTGATGCAGACCACCGGGTGGTCCATCCGCTGCTCGATCGATGACGCGGGGCCGTCCGGATGACGCCAATTAGCGCCGGCGGTGAATTTCCACCAAGGTAGGTCGGCGCCGCCACACTGGAAAGGGTTCACGCCGGAGACGCGCTGGAAGATGAGCGAGCCGCCCTTGAGGAATTCCGGCGGGGCCTTGGGGAAATCCCGCGGATCGAGGTCCTTCTCCGCATCGGTCACGTAGCCGGTCGCGTCGACGAATCGTTTGAACTGGGTGTTGGTCACTTCGGTGACGTCCATCCAGAATCCCTTGAGCGCGACCGCGTGCGCCGGGGCTTCTTCCGCATGCTTCTCATCGGCCTTATCGGTGCCCATCGTGAACTCGCCGCCGGGGATCCAGGCCATGCCGGCGTTGTCCGGGGTGGGAAAGACGGAAGAGTCGCGCAGGGCTAGGACGACGAAGGGGGTGACCATGAGGACGAGCGCAGCGGTGATGATCCACGTCTTGGCTTGGCTCGCGGGGCTGGGATGGGCGGCGGTTTCCATGGGTCATGATTTCTTAAGGAGCGGGCAGGGCAGGGCGAACCTTTTGCGGGGAGGGTCGGATATCGCCTCGCCCAACGGGGCTTTTCTGCCTTATCCAAGGCGTATGAGTTCGACCCAAGAAGAAGTCCTTCAGATCTTCCGTGATTCCAAGGCCCTCCTGACCGGCCACTTCGTCCTCCGCTCCGGCTTGCACAGCGGCCATTTCTTCCAGTGTGCCCAGGTCTGCCAGCACATGGACAAGGTCAGCCGCCTCATCGAACTCCTCCGCCCGAAGCTGGCCGCGCATCCTTGCGACACGGTCCTCGCCCCGGCGATGGGCGGACTCGTGGTGGGGCAGGAAATCGCCCGTCAGCTCGGCGTGCGTTTCGTCTTCGCCGAAAAGGAGAACGACAAGCTGGTCCTCCGTCGTAATTTCACCTTCCGTCCCGGCGAGCGCGTGATCGTCGCCGAAGACGTCGTCACCCGCGGCGGCCGCGCCCAGGAGTGCCTGGATATTCTGCAGGCCAACGGAGCCACCGCCGTCGGCGTGGCTTCTCTGGTCGATCGCTCGGCCGGGCAGACCAAATTCAGCGTGCCTTTCGTCTCTCTGCTGGAGCTGAACTTCCCCACGTATGCGGCGGACGCGGTCCCTGCCGAATTGGCGAAGCTTCCGGCGACCAAGCCGGGATCCTGAGACTCGGGACTACTCGGCGGTTTTTGGCCTAAAAACAAGGGTTTAGGGGCCGCTTGTGCCTTGTGCCTTGCACCTTGGCGGAGGCTTCCCTACGCCAAACCACTCACTTTCCATGGATCGCAAGAACTTCTTCCTCGGTATGGCCTGCATCGTCGGCGCCTTCGCCCTTTTCTTCCTCACCAAGCCGGCTACCCCGCCTCCGGGCGCCACGCCGGCTCCGGCGGCCGCCGTCACTCCGGCTGCTCCGGCCTTGGTCGCCAAGCCTGCGACCACCTTGCCCGTGTCGGCCCAGTCCGCTCGTCCGGTCCCGCGTGAGTCGGCCAAGTCCTTCGTCCTCGAGAACGAACATCTCAAGGTGACGCTCACCGACCGTGGTGGCGCCATCCGGGAGATCCGACTGAAGAAGGAATTCGCCGATGTCACCAAGCAGGGTGTCGTCGTTTTCAACGCCGGTAATGACGAGTCGGCCCTCGCCCTCGCGGTGAAGAATCCCCTTACCGGCAAGCTCGAGACGCTTCTCTCCGAGTTCACCGTGCAGCCCGGCTCTTCTGCCGCGGCCATCACCCTCGTCGGCGCCCTCGCCGACGGCACCCGCATCGAGCGCACTTTCACGCTGACGGCCAAGGCTGGCGCCGCGACCGAACCTTACTCGCTTGGTTTCGTCACCAAGGTCATCCCGCCGGCCGGTAAGCCCGCCGCCACGGTCTGGGTCTCGACCGGTTGCTGGCAGCCGACCGAAGGCGACTCCGCCAATCAGTTTCTTTCCGTGCTCGCCTACGACGGCGAAGACCTGACGCGCGTCGGCCTCGACGTGTTCACCGACTCCAGCGGTTTCTTCGGTCTCGGCGCCCACAAGGCCCAGGCTGACCACGCCGTCGCGTCCGTCGCCAAGCCGCTCCTCTGGGTCGCTTCCGGCAACCAGTTCTTCTCCTCGATCGTGCATCCGGTCGACGCCTCCGCCCGTGGCGCCCGCACCGAAGTGCTCGTCCTGCCGGTCGGCTTCGAAGGCGGTAAGCGCGGCCTGCAGGCCTTCGCTTCCTGGGAGCCCGTCCCCGCCGCCGACCTCTCCCGTACCTTCGCCGGCGAATTCTTCGTCGGCCCGAAGGAATACGCGCGGGTCGCCGCCTTGCCGGATGGCCAGGTCGCCGTCCTGCAGTTCTCGAAGCTCCTCGGCTTCATTTCCTTCGGCGCCGTCTGTAAGCTGCTCCTCGCCATCCTCGGCGGCGTGCATTGGCTCCTCGAGTGGAGCGGCGCCTGGTCTTGGGGTTGGGCGATCGTCCTGCTCACCTGCCTGATCAAGGTCATCACCTGGCCGCTCACCGCGATCCAGATGAAGGCCGCGAAGAAGATGCAGAAGTTCGCGAAGCCCATGCAGGACATCCGCGAGAAGCATAAGGACAACCCGGAGAAGATGCAGAAGGAGCTCATGAAGCTCTACACCGAGAACAAGATCAATCCGTTCGCCGGCTGCCTCCCGATCCTCATCCAGATGCCGATCATCTTCGGCCTCTACACGGCCTTCCAGACTACCGTCGAACTGCGCCTGCATTCGTTCCTCTGGATCGCCGACCTCTCGGCGCCGGACACGATCTTCCATCTCGGCGGCTTCCCGATCAACCTGCTGCCCGTCCTCATGGGCATCACCATGTGGCTCTCGATGCGCATGAGCCCGCAGCCGTCCGGCGATGGTTCGCAGAAGATGATCTTCCTGATGATGACGCTGCTGTTCCCGGTCATCTGTTACCCGATGGCCTCGGCCCTCACGCTGTACATGACGATCCAGAACCTGTTGACGATGCTGCAGACCTGGCTTACCAAGGACGAACCGGATGTCGTGGTGATCCCGCCCGCGCCGAAGAAGGTCAAAGGCTGATTTTCCAACCCCCACCCCATCATGTCTGGTCATAGCAAGTGGCACACGACGAAGCGGCACAAGGCCGTCATTGACGCCAAGCGCGGCAAGATCTTCTCCGTCCTCGCGAAGGAGATCACCCTCGCGGCGCGCGCCGGCGGCGGCAGCCCTGAATCCAACGCGCGTCTCCGCACGCTCATGGACAAGGCCCGCGCCTCCAACATGCCGTCGGATAACATCAAACGCGCGGTCCAGAAGGGCACCGGCGAGATCCCCGGCGTCATCTACGAAGAGATCGTCTACGAAGGCTACGCCCCGGGTGGCGTCGGCCTCATCGTCGAGGTCACGACCGACAATAAGAACCGCGCGGCGGCCGAAGTGCGCCAGGCTTTCAACGACAACGGCGGCAACATGGCCCAGACGGGTGCGGTCTCCCATAGCTTCCAGAAGAAGGGCCAGTTCCTCATCGGTGCCTCCCAGATCGGCGAAGACGCCCTGATGGAGCTCGTCCTCGAGGTCGGCGCCGAAGACGTCATCAACAACGGCGACCACTTCGAGGTGCTCTCCCCGATCGCGGCCTTCGACGCCATTTCAAAGGCGCTGCAGGAGAAGTCCATCAAGCCCGAGTCGGCCGAACTGTCCTACATTTCCAGCATTCCGGTCCCGGTCGGCGACGCCGCCGTGGCCAAGCAGGTGATGGAACTGATCGACGCCCTCGAAGCCCTGGACGACGTCAAGGCCGTCCACGGCAACCAGGAGATCGACGAGAAGCTGCTGGCGTAAGCTCGGCGGATTTCCGCCCACGCTTTACGGCTTCACTGTCCGGGCACTCCGGGTAGTGTGGCCTCGTGTCTTCTCCTCGTCGCCAGTCAGGCAGCGCATCCTCCGGGGTCCGGACGGCTGCCCGTGCCGTCATCCTGCGCGGCGACGAGATCCTGGCGGTCCGCATCCGGACCGAAGAGGGCGAATTCCTCGTCTTGCCCGGCGGTGGTCAGAATCACGGCGAGACCTTACGTGACACCGTCCAGCGCGAGGTCCTGGAGGAACTAGGCCTGCGGGTCGTGCCGCAGGGCCTGCTCTACCTTCGCGAATACGTCGGCAAGAACCACGCCATGCACCGGATCCATGGCCACTTCCATCAGGTCGAAGCGGTCTTCCATTGTCTCTGCGAAGACCTCGGGCCCATCGGGGAGGGCAGGGAGCGAGACCGCCGGCAGGTGGGTTTCGAGTGGCTGCCCTTGGCGCGCCTTGCGGATTACCCCCTTTCGCCCAAGGGCTTGGGAGAGGTCATCGCCAAGGCCCTGAAAGACGGTTCGGCCACCTATCTCGGGGACGTGCATTGAAGGCTTGCCAGAGGGCGGTCCGCTCCCTTTGTTCACTTTCCTCTTTCTTGGGGTTATAGCTCAGTTGGTTAGAGCGCCTGATTGACATTCAGGAGGTCGATGGTTCAAGTCCATCTAACCCCACCACTTCGCAGCCCCGGCCTGGAAAACCCAGTCCGGGGCTCTTGTTTGGTGGGTTTCCGGAGCCCAGCCGGCGGGGCTATGCATCCCTTTTTTCTCGCTCATCCCCGCCCCTTGTCCCTACCCCTATGAGACTTCATTTTCCATCATGAGCAGCACCCAAATCGTCGATATCAAAGCCCGCGAGATCCTCGACTCCCGCGGCAACCCCACCATCGAAGTCGATGTCGTCCTCGCCTCCGGCGTGCGCGGCCGCGCGGCCGTCCCGTCCGGCGCCTCGACCGGCACCTACGAAGCCCACGAACTCCGTGACAGCGACGTGAGCGCCAAGTCCTTCGCCAAGGGCATCGACCCGAAGAAGCGTTACAACGGCAAGGGCGTCCTCAAGGCCGTCGAGAACGTGAACGAAGAAATCGCCTCCCTCCTCGTCGGTCACGACGCGCAGGACCAGATCGGCATCGATACCGCGATGATCGGCCTCGATGGCACGAAGAACAAGAGCAAGCTCGGCGCCAACGCCATCCTCGGCGTCTCGATGGCCGCCGCCCACGCTTCCGCGGCCGCCCTCGGCCAGCCTCTCTACCGCTACATCGGCGGCCCGAACGCCAAGGTGCTCCCGATCCCGCTCATGAACATCATGAACGGCGGCGCCCACTCCGACGCCCCGGTCGACATCCAGGAATTCATGGTGGTGCCCTCCGGCGCCAAGTCCTTCAGCGAAGCCCTCCGCATGGGCACCGAGATCTTCCACGCCCTCAAGAAGGTGCTGAAGGCCCAGGGTCTCTCCACCTCCGTCGGTGACGAAGGCGGTTTCGCCCCGAAGGTCGCTTCCAACGAAGCCGCCCTCGAAGCCATCGCCGCGGCCGTCAAGGCCTCCGGTTACAAGCTCGGCAAGGAAGTCTTCCTCGCCCTCGACGTCGCCGCTTCCGAGTTCTTCGACGAGAAGACCGGCAAGTATACCTTCCACAAGTCCGACAAGTCCCAGCGCAAGTCGGCTGAGATGGTGAAGTTCTATCAGGACCTCCAGAAGCGCTACCCGATCGTCTCGATCGAAGACGGCTTCTCCGAGGCTGACTGGACCGGCTGGAAGCTCGCCACTGACGCCATGGGCGCCGACACCCAGCTCGTCGGCGACGACCTCTTCGTCACCAACACCGAGTTCCTCTCCCGCGGTATCAAGACCAAGACCGCCAACTCGATCCTCGTGAAGGTCAACCAGATCGGTTCCCTCACCGAGACCTTCGACGCCGTCTCCATGGCCCAGCGCGCCGGTTACTCCGCCATCATCTCGCACCGCTCGGGTGAGACGGAAGACGCCACCATCGCGGACATCGCCGTCGGCCTCAACGCCGGCCAGATCAAGACCGGCTCCCTCTGCCGCTCCGACCGCGTCGCCAAGTATAACCAGCTCCTCCGCATCGAGCAGGAACTCGGTGACCGCGCCATCTACGCCGGCAACACCTGCACCTGGGGCCAGTAAGCCCTGGTCGCACGCAAAGCAAAGGGCCGCCCGAAGGGCGGCCCTTTTTGTTGTCCGAGGTGACGCCGCTTACTTCGACTCGAGGCCGGCGGAGTTCACCGCGACGACTTCATACTTCGCGCCGGGCTTAGCGCCCTTGTCGACGAAGCGCATCTGCGCGAGCGGCTGCGTCGGGGTGTCGCCGTAGCTCATGCCCTGGAAGAGAGGTCGGCCGAACGGATTGGCGAGCTTCTCCGGGACGCGGCCGACGACTTGGCCGTCCTTCTTGATCAGGAACTGCCGGACGCCGCTCTCGAAGTCGGCATGCGCGTCCCAGGTAAGCTCGACGCCTTCCGTACCGGCCTTGGTGACGACGTTGAACGGCGCCGGCGGCGGCGTGGTGTCGTTCGTCGCGCCGGTCTTCACGTATTCCGTCCAAGCCTTGGCGAACGCCGCGTTGGGCAACCAGTTGGTTTCGGCTTTATCGCCGGAGTATTCGCCGGCGGGCTTGGCTTCGTTGCCGAGGAGAGGGGAGAGCCAGCCCTTCGACTGGTCGATCTTGCGGAGGGCGTTGCCGGATTCAGGTAGACGGAGTTCAAGGCACGCGTCGAAGAACGCGATGGAGGCGTAACGCTGGTCGCCCGTCTGGTGCGAGGTGAGGGGGTCCGGGGCGAAACCGATCGGCGCACCCTTGGCGCGGTAGGCCTTGAACATCGCGAGCGAGCCAGTCCAGGCGATGTTGAAGCGCTTGTCACCGTTCTCCTTGGCGCCAGGGTTGGCCATCATCGGGATCTCATAGGCGGCGTCCGGCAGGATGACTTCCGGGATCTGGCGTTCCTTGGTCGGGTCTTCGGGCTTCTGCCAGTAGGAGTAGGCCGTGCCGGAGCGGAACCAGATGGCGACGATGCGCTCGGGGTATTTCGCCTGCATGATGCTGGACCAGAAACCGCCGCCGCTGTGGCCCCAGAGGCACCAGGGAGCCGTCGCGATCTCCGGGTGGCCGGTCTGCTTGGCCAGGTCGGCCAGCGCCCGGAGGTAAGTCTGGTCCGAGCCGTTGCGCGGGTCGCACCACATGCGGCAGTTGGCTTTGTCGGGTTCGCCGATCACCGGACCCACCAAGGCGCAGTCCCATTTGCGGGCGAGGGCTTGCCAGTGGAGGTCGTCGGCGGCGGTCACGGCGCCTTTGTTCGAGCCGGTGCCGCAGCCATGCTGGTGCACGATGATGCCACGGACCTTCTTCACGCCCTCGGGGAGCCAGAGGTTATAGGTAGTGGGGAAGATCAGCTCGCCGGGTTTTTCGGAGGCCAGATAGCTGACGGAGTAGCGGACGCCGTCGGCCAAGGCGGCCAAAGGCAGGAGGAGCAGGGCGAGGAGGGATCGCATGGGGGTGTCCTATGGATAGCCAGAATCGGTGTTGGTTCAAGCCAGCGTTGGCTTGTCGGCCGGGTGGTTGCGATTAGGGTCGGCCTATGTCCGACGCCAAACCCTTGGCCGAGCAGCTGATCGAATGCGAGCAGTGGTGCGCCGCTCGCTCGGAGAAGGAGTATCTCGCCGTCGCCACGAAGGGCCTGCGTATCCTGCCAGGGCACCACGCCGAATTGGTCAAATCCTTGCCCGGGCAGGAGCCGCGCGCCGACGGATGGTCGCTGCGCTCGGACGTCATCGGGACCTGGAATTGGATCCTGCTCGGGTGCTTGATGCTGGTGGGCGTGGTGATGTGTTTCGTCATGACCTTCGAGCTGGTCGACCGCACGGACCACCCATTTCTTTACGCCGGCGTCATCTTCCTGCTGCCCTCCGCCGCGGTGGTCTACTTCCCTCTGCGGATGGTCATGCG
>JBILHF010000016.1:0-31355 GCA_044350605.1 Opitutales bacterium | reverse complement strand
CTCGCCCGTTATCGCGTCACGCTGAACGACGAAGCCGTCGTCGTCCGCTGGCGGATCCTGCCCTATCTCGGCTGGACGTGGACGTTGCCGGTGGGTGAAGACGTCGTGGTCAGGCTGGCTTTCCGTGGGTCGAGTGAAAACAAGAAGCCTGTCGAATCGGTCGTCATTATGTCACTCGGCAAGGAGACGCACTTCGGTGCGTTCCTGCCGGCTGACGTGAAGGAGCACCTCGCCGGGCTCATCCGGCATTACTACGGCGACGCGCCGACCGTGGACGCCGGTTCGGCTGCGCCGTTCATCGCGAACCCTTGAGGTTCAGCGTCCGGCTGGATCGATGGCGCGGAACTTGACGACGGTGTTGCTGGCCGGCTCGTAGAGCACGCCGATGCGTCCGTCCTTCAGAAGCGCCATGCTGCTGTAAGCGAATGGTCCGGGGAAAGTCAGGCGTGAGCTCGCCCAGGTGCGTCCGTCGTCGTGCGTCAGGCGCAATGTGCCATTCGCGCGCTTGGGGCCGGCGGCATTAAGGAAGGCGATGGTGCGGTCATCCAGGCGAAGCAGGCTGCCTTGGCAGATCGGGTCGGTCAGGACGGCGTCCTCGGCGGCCTGGGTCCAGGTCTCGCCGGCGTCTTGTGACCAAGAAACCTTGCGCAGGCTGGGCCCGCGCCGCCAGCTGCGAGAATTCAGGTAAAGGCCGCCGCCCGTGGACTCGGCCACTTGCACTTCGTTCAGCTGGATTTTTTCGGTCTGCGGCACTTTCTCGCCACGCTTCCACGTGGCGCCCGCGTCGTCGCTATAGGCGACCCAGTTGTAGAAGTTCTTCTTCGCGTCCTGGGAGTTGAACGGGATGACCAGACGGCCGGCCTTGGGGCCGGACTTGAGCTGGATGCCGATGCCTGGTCCGGAAGCGGTGGTGATGGCTTCGTCGGGTTTCAGTGTCGCGGAGACGTCGGTCGGTTTGCTCCATGTCACGCCATCGTCATCGGAGGTCACGTAGCAAGAGCGATTGCCTTTCGGATCGGCGGGCCCGACGGGCAGGCCTCCGAATTCATGGCTACCGCTGGGAAAAACCTGATAGAAAAGGAAGATACGACCGGACTTGGCTTCTTGGACGAGGCAGGGGTTGTTGCAGCTATCCGCGCCCTGTTCGTAAGCGATGCGCGGCTTGGACCAGGTGGCGCCTTCGTCCTTGGAGAAGGAGATCACCAAGTCGTTGCCGGCTTGGTCGGTCGGCTTATCGCGGCCTTCGGCGACGGCGAGCAAGGTGCCCTTCTGGGTGCGCAACAACGAAGGGATGCGCACCGACGGGTGCGACAGATTCTGCTTGGCTTCGAAGACGATGACGTCCGTACCGTCCGCCGCGAAGGAGCGGACGCAGAGCAGGCTGAGAAGTAGGGCGAGGCGCATGTTCAGAAATTCCAGCTGAAGAAGCCGATGGCTTCGAGCTCGCCGAGCATCTGCTTGATCTCGGCGGCGTCAGGGTTGCCGTTGGGCAGGCGGGCGGGTCCGAGCGGTACGCCGATGTGTCCCATGAGCGCCTTGGCGGCCCCCATGTAGCCTCGCTTGGCCAAGATATCGACGACCGGTTGGACCTTCGCCTGTTCGGTTTCGGCTAGGCCGGCGTCGCCTTTGCCATGGGCGGCGATGGCGCGTAGCAGCGGGCCCGGATTGAAGTTATAGGTGCTCCCCACGCCGGCGGTCGCGCCGGCACGCAGGGCGGCGAGGAAGCGCTCGTCTATGCCGTAGGGAAGATCGAAGCGGCCGCCTTCGAGCGCCTGCGCCCGTCGCATCGCGTCGAGGTCCGGGTGGGAATACTTCACGCCGGCAAGATTCGGGATGATCGGCGAAGCCGCCTTGAGGAACTCGTCGACCGGAAAGCCGCCGATGCCGGTCATGCCGGGGATGTCATAATAATAGAAAGGGGTGCGGGGCGCGGCTTTCGCCACCATCGCGCAGCTGGCGACGAGGTCGGTCAGCGTGCGCGGCTTGAAATAGGAAGGCGCGATCATCGACACGGCCTTCGCTTGGTTCTTCTCCGCATGCGCGGCAAGTTGCGCTGCTTCAGTAAGGCAGTTGGCGCCGACGTGCACGATGACATCGATGCCGGTCGCCGGGCCCACGACAGCCCAACGGTCGTTCAATGCCGCGCGTTCGGCCGCGGTGAGCGAGCTGCTTTCGCCGGTAGTGCCGCCGATGAAGACGGAGGTGATCCCGTGGCTACGCAGAAAGGCCGCCTGCCGTTCGACGACGGCGAGGTTGAGCGAGCCGTCGCGGTGGAAGGGCGTGTGGGTGGCCGTGCAAAGGCCGGTGAACTTGAAGGCGGACATGGTCAGGAGAGGGTGCTTTCGCGCGGGCGGATGGAGAGCGCGACGAAGATGGAGAGCAGGGCGATGCCGGCGAAGACGCCGAAGATGGCGTTCAGGGGCATCTGTCGGTCGCGGAGGGCGCCGAAGATCCAGTCGGCGAAGCCGCCGCAGCTGATGCTCACGAAATTCATCAGGCCATAGCCCGTGGCGCGATGCCGCGGCCCGACGAGCTGGCAGAGGATGGGCATGCTATTGCAGTCGAAGAAGCCCCAGCCGAGCCCGAAGACGATGAGGAAGAGCACGGCCACGAGCAGGGTAGGCGCGTTGCCTACGCCGAAGAGGGCCGGGAGGAGCAGGAACGTGCCGATCGCGCTGACAAAGATGCGTCCGCGGATGTTCGTCCGCATCCAGCGGTCGGCCAGCCAGCCGCCGAGCACCGCACCGACGATGGCGGCGAGCTGCCAATAAAGGACCGCGGAGATGCCAGCCTTGCCCTGACCCAGGTTGAAGCGTTCGCGGAGGATATCGGGCATCCAGTCGCGCACGACCCATGCCGCCATCGCGGGCAGGGTGAAGTAAACCACGAGCAGCAGGAAACTGGGGTTTCCGAGGAGCGCGCGGAGGGTCGAGCCTGCGGCCGGCTGGGCGACATTTTCGTTCGTCGCCGGGCGATTGCGCAGGAAGAGGAAGAGCGGGAGGGAATAGGCGATGCCGAGCAGGCCGCACCACGCGAAGGCGCCGCGCCAGCCGATGGCCGGTTCGTCCGCGGCGTAGCCGGCGAAGCCGCCGATGATCACGCCGACATAGATGCCCATCTGGTGGAGCCCGATCGCGCGTGAACGCGTAGGTCCGAGGTGGTAGTCGGCGATGAGCGCGAGCGCGGCCGGGATGTAGAAGGCTTCGCTGACGCCCATGATGGCGCGCGTCCAGAGCAGCTGGTCGTAGTCATTCACCTGACCGGTGGCCCAGGTGACCGCGGACCACGCGAAGAGGCTGAAGCAGATGACGTGACGTCGGCTGACCCGGTCCGCGAGGTAGCCGCCGATCGGGCTGAAGATCGCGTAGACCCATTTGAATGATCCAAGCACCAGGCCCCATTGCGCCTTGGTCTGGATGTCCGGCAGGTCGCCGAGCATGGACGACTTCATCGTCGCGAGCATCTGGCGGTCGAGATAGTTGAGCAACGCGACCGGTATGAGCAGCGCGACGACCAGCCAGGCCGTGCGGGAGGCGGACGGGGTTTCGTTCATCGGTATCTGGCCGGGATGGGCCACCGGGTGAGCTTAGGGGTGCGGACGCCGGGGCGCACCTCCCCGCTCACGGTGACTAGGTCGTCACCCAGCCGCAGGAGTGGCGTGACCGCGACGGGATGCGGCCACTCGCCGAGGTCGGTCACCTCGAGGGACTCGAGGTCGATCGCGAAGATGCGGCGGGCGAGGCCGGTGTGCGTTTCATAGGGGTGTCCGTATTGCGTACCGTCGTCGCCGCCCACGAAGAAAAGGTGCGTCGCCGTCGCCACGCCCGGGCCGGCGGCGCCGGCGAGCGCATGGGGCAGGCCGTGGAAGCGGTTGCCGGCGTCGAGCGACGACTGGAAGGAGAGGTTCTCGTGGTAGTCGCGGAACGGCTTGCCGTGCTTGGCGGAGAGCGAGCAGCCGCCGCCCCAGAGCAGCAGGTTCGGGCCGGCGCCGACCAGCGGGATGATCCGGCCGTAGCTCGCGTCGGCGTCGGTCGTCCGCCACGTCTTTTCGGACGCGTCGAGGTCGAGCGACGTCAGCGTGGGAATCGTCTCCGTCGCATCCGGTCCGTCCGTTCCGCCGAGGATGACGAGATGTCCTTTGGTCGCGGTGAAGCCGCCGTAAGCCCGCGGGCGCGGGAGGTCGGGCCCGAAGCGGGTCACCTTGCCGTCGAGGCCGATCCGCCAGACGCCGGCGCGGTGGCCGTCGGCCGCGGCGCCGCCGGCGAACACCAAGGCGTCTCGCCGGGGTGTCGCGCAGAAAGCCGCCCCGACCAATCCTTCGGGTAATTCGCCGAGCTTGCTCCAGCTCCAGACGCCGTCCTTACGCGCGAGTTTGAGGATGTCCTTGTGATATTTCCGCTGGCCGCCTTGCCAGGGCATCTTGTCCGGGAAGTTGCTGCCTCCGGCCGCCACGATGACCTCGCTGCCGTCGGCTTCGCGGAGGACGGCGGCGATCATCCCGGCCCGCCCGAGAGGATCGGGCAGATCCGGCAAAGGTTCGCCCTGCGCGCCGGCGAGCGCCGCTACGAACAGGCCGAGCAATGAGGTGAGGCGGAGCATGGCGCCGGGGTAAGGCTTTTGTAGCCCCCGCGTCGCCGACCTGCCAGCCCCAATGATTATTCCGCGCGCAGCAGCCAGCCTTCGGCGGAACGCACGAACGGACGCAGCTCGCCGTTGGTCAGGGCGTAACCGCCGGACCATTTTGCACAACCGGTGGACAGCACGGCGGCGGAGCCGGCTTCGGCCTCGGTCCAGGTGTCCGTCGATTTATCGTAAGAGAGGACGGTCTTCGCGTAGCCGGGGTGCTTGGCCGCTTCGACCTTGCCGGCCAGCTTGCCGTCGTCGCCGCCGAGGACGAGGATCTCGTTCTCGAAGACCGGACAGGGCGAAGGCGCGCCGGCGACCGCCCGGGGCATTGCGGAGAGTCGACGCCATTCCTTGCCGAGCGTGAAGGCATGGCAGTCAGAGAGGTATTCGCGTTCGACGCTCTTGGCGCCGGGGCTCAGCGCGACGCCGCCGAAAAGGTAGAAGGTATCCTTCGTGCCGGCGGACTGGGCGAGCATGCGGCCGGAGCCGGCGCAGAGCGGAAGTTCCTTCCAGCCGGCGTTGAGGTTCGCGAGGTCGATGGCGAAGGCGCTGGACGACGCCGCGGTGGCGTCGGGCCGCTCGGTGCCGCCGGCGACGATGACCTTGCTGCCGACGAGGGCGCCGGTCGCGTAGGCCAGCGGACGGGGGAGGAAGGGGAAGGGGCGGACCTTGAGTTCACCGTCCTCGACGGCCAGTGTGTAGCAGTCCGCGTAATGACGATGGGAATCGGCGCCGCCGATCATGAGCAGGCCCTGCCGGATCGAGACGCTGACGCCGTAGCCGCACGGCCGAGGAAGTTTGCCGATCGCCGCCCATTTCTTGGAACGGGTGCTGGACAGGGAGAATACTTCGTCATGCCAGACCTTGGCGCCACCTTCCCAGGCCGGCTTGTCGGGGTAGTTGGAACCACCGCCGCAGAGCAACAGGTCGCCGGAGGTGCCTACGAAGGCGCCGCCGAAGCCTGGGGCGTTGGGAGTTTCAGGAAGTCGGGTCCAGCGCATGGGAATGAGCACAAGGAAGACAGGCCGCACAGGGGAGTCCAGAGATTAGGGGGCCGTGGGGTGAATGTCGGCGCACCCCCTGCCAACCTGTGCCTTTTCCGATGATTGCGGTCTTTTTCGTAGCGGGGCGCCTGGGCCGATGGGACGAGGATTTGTTTGACAGAGCCGCCCTGACCTTGCCTTGATTGGACTCCTTTCGCACTGCCTGGTAGCTCAGCGGTAGAGCAGGTGACTGTTAATCACTTGGTCGTAGGTTCGATCCCTACCCAGGCAGCCAGAAAGGACTCTTTCCTCTCCCCGGCCCACCGGGGAAGGTCCGTAAACCTTCTCCTTGACCATCCGAGGGGTTGCGGGAGGATGCACGCACCATGGGTCAACAGAGCAATAAAGTCATCAAGCGTCGCCGTCGCCGCGCCTACCTCGAGCGCAAGAAGGACCGCGTCAAGATCGCCCGCGCCGCCGCGAGCAAGAAGAAGGCCAAGAAGTGAGCCGAGCGGTGAGCCAGGCCTCGCTGTGGGCCGCGCTCGCTGCGCTGCTCTTCACGGGTTGCGACACCCCGGTGATCTCGTCCGACGAGGTCCCTGGCATCGCTTATGTCAACGAACGCCGCCGCACGGCTGGCGACGACTCGCGGGCTTCCGAAGTTTTCGGGGTCAAGGACAACGACGGCTCTGACGTCGTCTTCCGCACCGATGCCGCGGCCCGTGGCGGCCATTTTTTCTACGTCAAGCTGGCCGACGCCCCGCCGGCCGACGCCCGTCTCGTCCTGCAGGTCGTTCGCACGGAGAACTCCCCGGCGGAGCGCTACGAGTTTCCGGCCCGCTTCCGTCCGGGCTTCCCGTTCGGTGAGTATGTCATCGGTCTGACCGGCAAGCAGGCCGGCGACGCGAAGTGGCGGCCGATCGCCTGGCGACTCTCGGTCGTCGACGCCAAGGGCAAGGTCCTCGCCGCCAGGCATAGCTTCCTCTGGGGCACGCCCCGCGATCTCGGACGCTGAGTCCATGGCCGCGACGGAGTGGACAGCCTGGCGCCCGTTGCGGCTGGCCGAGGATGTCCCGGCTTCCTTGCTCGGTGAGCAGCTCGACGGCGGTCAGTCGTTTCGTTGGCGCCTTACGCCTGATGGCGACTGGGTGGGAATCTTCGGGCGCACGGTCGCCATGCTTCGCTCCGGGGCGGAAGGCCTGGAGTGGCGCGGGCTGAAAGGCGCCGCAGGCACGGAGTCAGCCCTGCGCGTCTACCTCGACGCAGATGGCGCGCAGGCCCGGCTCTCCGCCGCCCTGCCATGGCGCTCCGACCCGGTCCTCAGCGCGGCGCGCGAGGCCTTCCCGGGGTTGCGCATCCTGCGCCAGGATCCGCACGAGACGCTCATCGGCTTCCTGTGCAGCTCCAACAAACGCATCCTGCAGATCCGTGTCATGGTCGCCGGGCTCGCGGAGAAACTCGGAGACCCGCTTGGCGGCGGTTTCCACGCCCTGCCGACCTGGTCCGCGCTGGCCGCCGCGGACGATGTCATCCTGAAATCCTGCGCCTTGGGTTACCGCGCCGCTTTCCTGCGCGGCACCGCCCAGCGCCTGCTCGCCCGCCCGCGTTGGGCCGAGGAGTTCGCGGCGTTGGATACGCCCGCCTTGCTCGCCGAACTCCAATCCTTGCCCGGCGTCGGCCCGAAGGTCGCCGCGTGCGTCGCGCTCTTCGGTTTCGGCCGATTCGAAAGTTTCCCCGTCGACACTTGGGTCGTCCAGGCGCTCGCCGATGCCTATGGTCTGCGTAAATGGAAGCCTGCCCAGCTCGAGCAGTTCGGACGCGCGCACTTCGGGGCCGCGGCCGGGCTCGCCCAGCAGTATCTCTTCTCAGCGGCCCGACACGGTAAGCTGATCACGCTTCCGCCTGAGCCGAAGCGCCCCAAGTCGCGGCGATGACGTCCGGCGTGAGTGCGGTCGACGGGTCGCCTGCGGCGGTCAGCCGGCCTTCCGCGAGGACCACGACAAGGTCGCAGTTGCGCGCGAAGGAAAGGTCGTGCGTCGCCACGATGGCCGCGCCGCCCGCCTGGGCGAAGCGACGGATCTCCGCCGCGACCAGCGCCTGTCGGGCGATGTCGAGCGAGGCGGCGGGCTCATCGAGCAGCAGCACGGCGCCGTAAGGTTCGGCGAGCGACGCGAAGCTCATCGCGAGCAGCGCGGCTTTCTGTTCACCGCCCGACAACTGGGTCAGCCGTCGTTCCGACAGATCGGCCAGCGAGAGCCGGGCCAGGCATTCGGCGTAGGCATCCGGCGCGCCGATGATCTCGCCGAGGTCGCGCACGCGGTAATCCCAGGCGCTGGCAGGCTTCTGCGCGCAGTAAGCACGGTGACGCGCATTGGCTTGCGCGGAAGCGGACCGCGGGTCTTCGCCGGCGACCCGTAGTTCGCCGCTCGTATTGACCAAGCCTGCGAGGGCGCGGAGGAGCGTCGTCTTGCCTGCGCCGTTGGGTCCGACCACGGCCACGATCTGTCCTGACTCCGCCCGCACCGAGACGCCGTCGACGACCCGGCGGTCGCCGAGTTCCACCGCCAGGCCGATGGCCTCTACGCGGGCTTCACTCATGGCGCCCCCTTGCGATCCAGATGAAGAGCGGAGCGCCGAGCACCGCGGTGACGGCTGCGGCGGAAAGAGGCGCCTGCGGCCAGAGGCCACGTCCCAGCGTATCGGCTCCGAGCAGCAGAGCCGCGCCAAGGAAGGCCGCGCAGGGCAAGACCCATGCATGACGAGGACCGACGATCTTCCGGGCGAGGTGCGGCGCGAGCAGGCCGATGAAGGCCACCTGGCCGACGAGGCAGGTCGCGGCCGCCGCGGCCAGCGCCGTCAGCAGCACCGCGTTGCGCCGGGCGCCGCTGACGTCGACCCCGAACCCTCGCGCGGCGTCTTCTCCGAACGCGAGCAGGTCGAGCGCGCGCGCCGAAGGGAGGAGCAACAGTGTCGCCGCGAAACAGAGCAGGATGGGCAGCCAGGTGAGTTCGAACGTCGCCATGCCGAGCCAATCGCCGAAGGCGCCATTGGTCAGCAGTTCGCGGGACTCGCCGCTGCGCGAGGCGATCACGAGCGTGCCGGCGGCGGTGAAGGCGTTGAGGCCCAGTCCGGTCAGGAGCAGCCGCGCGGAGGAGCCGCCGCGGCCGCAGAGCACGAGCAGGGCGGAGGTCCCGAGCGCGCCCGCGAACGCCGCCGCGGGGAGGAACCAGGCGCGTTGCCAGGCGGCTTCGGGCGCGATGCCGAGCAGCAGGGCGATGCCGAAGAGGGCGCCGCCGAAGACTCCCGTCAGTCCCGGGTCGGCGAGCGGATTGCGGAAGACGCCTTGCTGCGCGGCGCCGCCGATACCGAGCGCCAGGCCCGCGGCGAGCGCCGCGAGCACGCGCGGCGCGCGTAACAAGGCCCACGCGCCGCCCTCACCCCAGCCGAAACCTTGGGCACCTACGGAAAGGGCCAGCGCGACGAGGGTCGCAAGTCCGGCGAGGCCGGCCAAGGTCGCGCGCGCCGGCGTCATCAACGGCCCAGCTCGTTGAGCAGGTCGCCCAGCGGATTACGTTTACGCGGAGGCGGCGCGGCCTGTCCGCCGGGCGCGGCCTGCGGAGCCTGACCTGCCGGCGTCGCGGAGGGCGCGTTGCGCGTCCGGTCGACGGCGGCCTGCAGTTTTTCGGAGAGGTCGGTGCGGATCTGGTTCAGCGATCCCGTCACGTTGACGCCCGGGCCGTCGGTGAAGCCGTCGGCGGGCGAGGGGCCCACGCCGAAGCCGAGCACCTGGAAGTATTCCGCGAATTCGCCCGAGCCACGTAGCTGGGTGGCGAACGCCATCGGCCAGTCGGCGAAGCCGGACTTAGGGTCGACATTGATGCCGCCCTTGGCGGAGAGCTGCAGGGTCTCGCTGCGGATGTCGGCCGTCTCGAGTTTGATCGTACCCGAGGCGAGCCGGGAGGCCTTGATGGTCGCGGAGGTATAGGCGAATTCGGCGACGGCTTTCTGGAGCTTGGCGGCCGCGGTCATCGCGGCGCCGATCTTGGCGATCTTCTCGCCCTGCTGCTGGTTCTTGCTGAAGGCTCCGGCGATCATCGCGAGGCCGCCGAGCGTCTCGCCGAGGTCGCCGGCTTTGTTGGCCGAAAGGGACATGCTGCTGTTCTTGTCGCCGAAAGCGCGGATGACGCCGCCGCGCGAGGTGAGTTGCGCGTCCGCCTGGAGGCGACCGAGGAGTTCGCCCGGCGTGCCGCTGATGCTGGTGACGGAAGCGGTGGCGTCGCCTTTGCCTTGGAGGAAATCCTTCACCGCGGGGACCGCCTGGGCGACTTCGCCGAAACTGAACTGCGTGAGGCTCACCGTGCCCGCGAGGGTGTAAGGACCGTTGTTGACGGCGGGTTGGAAGGCGAGCTGGCCACGGCCGCTGAGCGCGCCTTCTGCGAGCCGTCCGGAGAGCTGAGACAGGCGCAGGCCTTTGTCCTGGGCGTCCGCGCGCAAGACGACGTTCTCCGCCTTGATGCCGTAGGCCTTGGCGGTGCCGATGGTGAGTTCGAGCGCGCCGGTGTGGCCGGCCCAGAAGGGCGTCCGGTCCGGCGCGGGCGGAGCCGTCGGCGCGTCGGCGACGGTCTCCCCTGTCTTCGGAAGCAGCGAGAGCACGTCGTCGACGTCGATATTGTCGACGGTGACCTTGGCCTGCCAGTCGTGCTTCGTCCCCGCCGTGCGCTGCGTGAGGGTGAACTTTCCTGAGCTGGTGTGCGCGGCCTGCAGGCGGAAGCCACCTTCGGCGTCGAGTCCGTCGGCCTTGGGCGCGTATCGTCCCGTGACGGTCGCCTGCGTGATGCGTCCTTCGCTCTGGCGCAGTCCGACGTCGCTCACTTCGAGCGAGACCTTGATCTCGCCGTCCTGCGCGCGGTCGGCGCTGGCACGGTAGCGGCCCCCGGTGACGACGCCCAGCGGTCCGGCGAACGGTTGTTCGGCCAAGGCGCCGAGGTCGCCTTGCAGGCGCAGGGTCGTGCCGGCTTCGCCGAGCCCGACCTTGATGTCGCCCGCCGCCAGGATCCGGTTCTGATTCTTCAGCGAGGCCTGGTTGAAGCCGATGGTCGTCGAAAGTTCGCCGATGAGGAGTTCGAGGCTGGCGGCGAGGTCGCACTCCTTGACCCACGGCTTGCCGGCCCAGCTGACGCTGGTGTTGGCGAACGCCAGCGGCGCGCCTTCGGTCCGTACGAAGAGGCCTTCGCGACTGAAGCCTGCGACGAGGTCAGCGCGCGTGAGGTCGCCGGAAAGTTTGAGACCGGGCACCACGGCCGCGAGGGATTCCAGCGGAAGTTCACGGGCGGTGGCTTCGACGAGGACGCCGGTCGGCCGGGCGCCTTCCGTTGGGAAGGGCTGGCGGAGTTTCAGGGCGAGCAGGTTGCGTCCTTGGCGGAAGATCCGCGCTTCGGCGGAGGCGACCACGGGCGCCTTTCCAGCGGCGCGTTCCACGGCGGCTTTCGCGCTGACGCGGATGCCTTTGAGTTTGTCCACGGGGAGGTCTTCCCAGTTCGGCTGCGAAGCGAGTTCGACGATGCCGAGGTCGACGTCGGCGAGCGCGGTCCAGGCGCCGTCGGCGCCGGGGCGGAGCGTCAGGTTGCCGCCCGCGATCTCGCCGGCCGCGCAGCGGACGCTGAAGGGCCCAAGGGCGATGGCACCGTTGGTGGAGCTGACGGGTAGTTCGGCGTCGATGCCGCGCAGGAGGGGTTTGCCGGCCTGCTCGAGGGTGACGCCGCGCAGGCTGTGCGTACGGATGCTACGGACGGTCGGCTGGCCGTCCTTGAACGAGACCGAGGCCTCGCCGGTCCAGCGTCCGGCCGTCACGATCACGCCTGCCGGCGCAAGGAAAGGATTCAGGGCGAGGAGGTCGGCGTCGTCGGCGGCGATGGTCACCGTCGCGTCGTCGGCGTTCGCCGGTAGCAAGCCGCCCTTCCAGGTCAGGGTCTGCGGGATGGCGATCTTCACGCCGTGTCCCGTGACCGCCAGCCGATTGACGGCGAAGCCCGCGTCGGTGCTTTGCGCGTTCGCGGCGAGGCGCCATTCGGAGCGGACGCCCTTGGGGAGGCTAGGGGAGAACTTGCCGAGATCCGCCCAGAGTGCCTTGAGGTCCGCGTCGGCCTGCCAGCGCGCACCTTCGAGTTCCGCCTTGGCGCCGCCGGTGATGCGGACGTCAGGCAGCTGCTGGCTGAGGATACCGAAGCGCGAAGGATCGACGTCGAGTTCAGCGGCGACCGAGGTGCGTCCGGCGAGATGTTCGCCGCGGAGCTTCACCGCGGGACGGCCGGCGGAGTCGCTCATGGTGCCCGTGAAGGTGACGCCCGGTTTGCCGGGGACGGAAGCCGCGTCCAGGATGAAACCGACCGAGCCGGCGGCGGCAGGGCTCGCATCTTTGGCCGCGATGTCCACGCGGAGCGAGGCGAGGTCGTCGAAGAGTGCGTCGAGCGTGACGCCTTCGGCCCCGAGGGGGCGGCGGAACGCGGCCTTGAGGGAGATCTCCCCGCGCGGATCGGTGGTCTGCTTGCCGATGACGAAGCCGGGCCAGGCGATGCCGGCGCGCAGATCGGCCTGACCGCGGGAATCAAAGGCGTCGCCGCGGACACTGAAGCGTAGCAGCTGTCCGTCGGCCAGCTTGACGCGTCCCGTCACGGCGTAAGGCCCGAGGACGAAAGGCGGCAGCGTGGTCTTCGTCGCCGCGGCGGGTGCCGCGGACGGAGGAGTGACGGCTCGGCGCGTGCTGAGGTCCACGTCGAGCGTCTTGAGCTCGAGGCTGCGAAGCGCGTAGGTGCCGCCGACGATGGCGAAGAGGTCGGCTTCGCCTTTCAGCGAGGCCGCGGCGATCTTGGTGCCGTCGGCCAGGACGAGGTCGACGCCATCGGCCGAGAATTTTCCGTCGAGCGAGGCTTCGACGCGGGTGATGCCGCCCTTGATGCCGGCGTCGGCGAGGAGGCCTTTGACACGGATGCCGAGGGGTTCGGGACGGAGCTGGGATTCGATCCAGAAAAGGGTGGCTCCGACGGCGGCGGCGACGAGGCCGACGCTCCAGAGGGTGATGCGGAGAGCGCGGGACATGGGAGGCGAGCGGTCATCTTGCCCGCCCGCCCGGAGCGGGCAACAAAAAGCCCGGTGGAATCGCTTCCACCGGGCTGAAAACCCGACGCTCGGCCGCCGCTTAGGCCTGCGGAGGCTGGCCGCCCTGCGGGGGCTTGGGCTTGGTGGCCCGGCCGTCGGCGCGTTTGCGGCGCAGGTAGGCGGCCTTCGCCGCTTCGACGTCCTCGTCGACCTGGTCGCTGTAGCAGGCCATCGCCGCCATCTTGGACTGGCTCATCAGGCGGGTGCGGCCGTAGCGCATCTCCTTCGCGGCCATGATCGCGTCCTCGTCGAGGAGCTGCTTGAGGTACTCGATCTTCTGCTTGGCCCAGTCCGAGAGGCCCGGGCGCTTCAGCAGTTCCTCGAAGGCCGCCTTGGCTTCCGCGAACTTATGGGTGCGCGTGAGCACCTCGATGGCTTCGATCTTCTCGGCGACGATCGCTTCGTCGATCAGGGCCGCCACGTCGGCGTCGACCGGCAGGACCGAGAACGCAGCGAGGTCGAGTTCCGGGAGTGCGATGAGTTCGGGGCCGAACTTGACCACGTCGCCATCCTTCGTGATGGCTTCGAAGTTCACGGCCGCGAGGGCGTCGGGCTTGGCGCCGGCGCCGATCTTCAGTTCGACGACCGCGACGAGCGAAGCGTCCCAGGGCAGGGTGCCGAGCTTGCGGCTGCGGGAGGCGCCGTTCTCGAGGATCTCGCCGACCAGGCGGGCCTGCACGTCGCTGCCGCCCTGCACGCTGACTTTGACCTGGCGCAGGAAGGAGTTCGACAGGATGGCGAACTGCTCTTCGAAAGCCTCGTCGAGGTCGTCCGCGGTCTGGCCGAAATTGGCGACGCCTTCGCCGGCGGTCGCCATGCCCGTCATGAGCGATTCATTGAAGCCGTGGCCGAGGCCGACCGTGGAGGTCGTGATGCCGGCGCCGGCGGCCTTGGTGACGCGGGCGAAGATCTCCTGCTCGTTGACGAGGCCGTGGTTGGCCTGGCCGTCGCTGAGGAGGATGACGCGGGCGATGCGGTCCTTGCGGGTGAAGGGAGCGAGCTGCTTCACCGCTTCTTCCCAACCGCCGAAGAGGTCGGTCGAGCCGCGGGAGTCGATCGCCTGGATACGGCGGACGAGACCCTCGCGGTCGGTCACCGCGGTCAGCGGCTCGACGACTTCGATCCGTTCGTCGAAGGCGACGATGGACACGCGGTCATCGTTGCGCAGGCCGCGGACGATGCGGACGGCGCTTTCGAGGGCGGCCTCGAGGGGGCGGCCGGACATCGAACCGGAGCGGTCGATGACGAGGGCGAGGTCGAGCGGGGCGCGGGGAGTGGCGACGACGTCAGTCGGCTGGCTGGGGGCGACGATGCGGACGAGGACATGCGTCGCTTCGGAGGCGGCGCGGAGGAAGCCCTTCTTGAGGGGCAGGATTTCGATCTTGGGTTGGCTCATGGGTGGATTCATCCCCACCACCATGCCCCAATCCCTTATACTGTCAACACCGAATAAGATACTGTCATACAAATAGCATCAAACTAACACTGTCATAATTATAAATACTTCTTCATCAATGCCTTACTGAAGTTATCGGCGATTTCTATCAGTTCCCCCTTGGTCGGCGTCACGCGGCTGTCGATATTGAAGTGGGCTTCGCACCAATGGGTCAGCCGGACTTTGGTCCATCTTTCGGTCTTCGGTTCATCGCCTCGGGAGGTCGGATTGAAGGATAGCAGCTGATCGAGCAGGCTGCGGGCGGCCGGACTGAGGTCGTCGCGGGCCAGCTCCTTTTTTATCATCAGGCGCAGGGCATCGGCGGGGGACTCGTCGCTTTCGGCGACCTGCTTCATCTGCTGCACCATGGAGAAGCTGGCTTTGCGTACGGGCTTATAGGCAGGTGCCGCGGAATCGTCGACATCGTCGCGGCGGGAGTAGACGACCGGCGACCTCGCGCGATGCACGCTGGGTTCTTCGAGGCCTAGGGCGGCATCGCTCTCGGCGGCGCTGGAGCGGGTCCGGAAGAAGAGCTTTTCCGCTTCGGTGGGCGTGGCTAATTCGTCGATCAGCTTGTTCAGCGAAGTGATCTCCTGGTTCTGCAGGAGCAGGGTGCGGATACGGTCGAGGTCCCAGCCGCGCTCGGCGAGCAGGCGGGCGAGGAGAAGTTGGCGGACCTGCAGCTGGCCGAAGAGGCGCTGGCGGCCGTCGTCGGGGGCTTTCTCCGGGCGGCTCAGGAGCTTCTGGTAGGCATAGAAGCGGACCAGTCGCTCGGAGGAGCGGTGGCGCTCACCGAAGCCGAGTTCGGCCAGCTTTTCGGACACGAAGGTGGCTAATTCCTCGGCGGTGCCTTGGAAGTCCCGGTCGTTCAGTTGGGCGGAGATTTTAAGCATGGCGGACGGATGAAGACATTCTGGTGTCAGTATCTCAAAATTGGCAATTCTATAGTAGATTAAGCCACTGTCAGGAAATCCCCCAAAAGAAGCAGGCCGTCCGGTATCGGACGGCCTGCGAGCCGGCTTCCCTGGAGGGGAGGCTTAGGAGTTGTGGCTGTAACCTTCTTCGCCGTGGTCCGAGATGTCCAGGCCGCGGGCCTCTTCTTCTTCGGTCGGGCGGAGGCCGATGACGGCCTTGATCACGTAGGCGAGGATCGCGGTGGCGACCAGGGAGAGCACCAGGGTGATGCCGATCGCCTTGAGCTGCTCGGTGAGGAGGGTCTTGCCGACGATGTCCTTGAGGTTCGTGTTCAGGTTGCCGTTGACGTCGGCCGTGGCGAGGACGCCGGTCAGGATGGCGCCGAGGGTGCCGCCGACCGCGTGGACGCCGAAGGTGTCGAGCGCGTCGTCATAGCCGAGCTTGGACTTCATGTAGACCACGGCCAGGAAGGGTACCACACCGGCGAGGACGCCGATCAGCACCGCGGAGCTGGCGGTCACGAATCCCGCGGCCGGGGTGATCACGACGAGGCCCGCGACGGCGCCCGAGCAGAGACCCAGGATGCTGGCGTGCTTGCGGAGGATCCACTCGAGGGCGCCCCAAGTGAAGGCGGCGACGCCCGCGGCAAGCGTGGTGGTCATGAAGGCCTGGGCGCCGACACCGTCGGCGGCGAGGGCCGAGCCGGCGTTGAAACCGTACCAACCCACCCAGAGCATGCCCGTGCCGACGGCGCAGAGCACCATGCTGTGCGGGGTCATGGCCTTCTTGCCGAAGCCGATGCGCGGGCCGAGGATGATGCAGAGCAGGAGCGCAGACCAGCCCGAGGTCATGTGGACGACCGTGCCGCCGGCGAAGTCGATCGCCTTGATGGAGGCCTTGGCGTTCCAGACGCCGTTCATCTCACCGGTGATACCCCAGATGTGGTGGGCCATCGGGAAGTAGACGAGGAACATCCAGCCGAGCATGAAGAGCATGACCGCGGAGAACTTCATGCGTTCGGCGATGGCGCCGACGATGAGGGCCGGGGTGATGATCGCGAACATCATCTGGAACATCGAGAAGACGTTCTGCGAGATCCAGTAGGCGTAGTCTCCGTTCGGGGCGGCGCCGACGCCGTTCAGGAAGAAGAATTCGCTGCCACCGAAGAATTTACCGAGGAAGGTGCCGTCGAAGCTCTTGCCGAAGACCAGGGAGTAACCCACGGCCCACCAGAGGATCGCCACCATGCCGGCCAGGCCGAAGCACTGGGCGACGACGGAGAGGATGTTCTTCGAGCGCACCAAGCCGCCGTAGAAGAGGAAGAGGCCGGGCAGCGTCATGAAGAGCACCAGCGCGGCGCACACCATGATGAAGGCGTTGTGACCCGGACCCGCGGAAGCGGCGATCGGACCCGCGGCGACCTTGTCATCTCCAGCCTTCGGGCCGGTGTTGTTGACGTAGGCTTCGAGGTCGGCCACGCGCTGGTCGAGCGCAGGAGCGGCCGGAGCGGCTTTGGCCGCTTCGACTTTGGCGGGTTCAGCCGCCGGGGCGGGGGCGTTCTGCGCCGACGACAGGTAAGGCACTGCCGCCAGGGCGAGGATGGTGAGAGTTCGTAGCAGGGATTTCATGGCGAGAGGTCTTTCGCAACCCCCGTGCCAACACCCCGCTTTCGAACCGATGGCCTAAAAGTGCTTAAATTAAAGCGAAGCCCCTCCAGCCGCCTGCCCGAAAAAGGGCAGAGCGGCGGACTGGGCCGCGGAAAACCACCTTAATTCGCGTTATAGCCTTCTTCGCCGTGATCAGCGATATCCAGTCCCTGCGCTTCCGCTTCTTCCGAAGGACGCAGTCCGATGGTCGCCGCTACCAGCTTCGCGATAATCCAGGTCATGACGAGCGAGACCACGATGCAGAGCAGCATCGCCGTCAGCTGGCCCTTGAGCAGGCCCTTGGCGACGAGCTTACCGCCGGCTTCGTTGACTGCGCCGTCCATCAGTAAGGCTGTCGCGAGCGCGCCGATCGTGCCGCCGATGCCGTGGACACCGAAGGTGTCGAGCGCGTCATCGTAGCCGAACTTCGGCTTGAGGACGGAACAGGCCCAGTAAGAGATGCCGCCCGCGAGGATGCCGATGAGCACGGCGGAACCGCCCGAGACGAAGCCCGCAGCGTTGGTCACGGTGGCGAGGCCCGCGATCGCGCCCGAGCAGAGACCGAGCACCGAGATCTTGCCGCGGTGGAGCTTCTCGACGAGCGCCCACATCATCGTGGCCGTGGCGGCGCCGAGCGTGGTGGTCAGGAAAGCCTGGAGGGCGACACCGTCGGCGGCGAGGGCCGAGCCAGCGTTGAAGCCATACCAGCCGGCCCAGAGCAGGCCGGTGCCGATGACGCAAAGGACCATGCTGTGCGGGGGCATCGCGCGCTTGCCGAAACCGATGCGCGGCCCGACGAGCACGCAGAGGAGCAGGGCGGACCAGCCCGAGGTCATGTGCACGACGATGCCCCCGGCGAAGTCCGCGGCCTTGAAGGCGGCGTCGCCGTTCGCGAGGCCGGAGAAGTCGCCGGTGGCACCCCAGACGGCGTGCGCGACGGGGTAATAGACGCCGATCGTCCAGAGGAAGGAGAAGAGCAGCACCGCGGAGAATTTCATGCGTTCGGCGACCGCACCGATGATCAGCGCAGGCGTGATGGCCGCGAACATGGCCTGGAACAAGGCGAAGGTCGCCGAGGAGATGCCGGCCGCGTAGGCGGTGTCTGGCGTGAAGCTGAGGCCGGCGAAGCCGAGATGCTCGCTGCCGCCGAAGATATGACCGAGGAAACCGCCGGAGAAGTTCTTACCGAAGACGAAGCTATAGCCGAAGGCCCACCACATGAGGATGCCCATGGCGGTGAGGGCCAGGCATTGGGCGGCGATGGAGAGCACGTTCTTGCCGCGCACCAAGCCTCCGTAGAAGAGGAACAGACCCGGGATGCACATCATCAGGACCAAGGCGGTGCTGATCAGGACCCAGACGTTATCGGCGGCGTTAGGTGCGGGAGTGGCAGAAATAAGCATGTTGCGATTTATTAAGCAAAAATCGTGCCATAAAATAACCAGCGACTTCTACCCGCTTGCTATCCGAGACTTTTGGGGATAATTAAATTTTAATACGATGAAAAGACTGCACAAAGTTGAGCAATTTGGCTTAATTTGCTCATTATTACTCATCTCTTCGGAAACATTCGGCCAGACTCAGCCTAAGCCCTGGTTGCTGATGGCCGACGGACAGTATCGCGACGCCGATGTGATCTCCCACTCGGGCGGCGTCACGGGTTCTTTCGGGCGCTCCCGCACCGGCGCCGAACTGATTTACCAGGCCGAAGACCGGGCCGTCGACCTGGAGTGGTATCGTTACGAGCACAACTTCGCCGGTGCCGTCGCCGGCACCGACCGCTCGTATGGTAATACGCAGGACCTGATGTTGTCCGGCTTCCGCCAATGGAAACTGTCCGACAAATATGCCGGCCAGCTGATCTACGGTCTCGAACTGGCCGCCGAGGAATCGGTCGGCCTCACCGATGGTTTTCGCTGGGGCCTGGGCGGCGCGCTGCGATGGCAGCCGGACGCGGAGACCGATGTCGCCCTCGGCCTGATGTTCCAGGATCGCTTCGAGAATTCGATCCTGCCGGTTCCTTATGTGAAAGCCTTCTGGCGTCCGTGTCGCTATGCCGAAGTCGAACTCCGCGCGACCGGTTTGCAGAACGGTATCATCTTCCGCGGCTTCCCTACGGGCGACCGCGCGACGACGGTGGACCTGTCGGTGGCGTACGAGACCCTGAACTTCCGCCTCGCCGACGCCGCTTACGGCACGCGCGCCGTGGTCGTCGGCGAAGTGCCGATCCGCTTCGGAGTCACCCAGTTCCTTGAGGCTTCCGGCACTTGGTTCGTGCGCGCGCAGTTCGAGTGGGTGCCGTTCGCGCGCCATAGCTTCAAGCATGACGGCGAGACCCAAGGCGCCTTCCAGCCGGGCGCGACCTGGGGTCTGGGCGGACGCGTGGGCGCCCGCTTCTGATCAGAGCCGCCGCGCGGCGAGCGCGTGGAAGGCGAGGATCGCCAGGAGCCAGAGCAAGGTCATGGCGTTCAGGCGGCGACCGCGTGCAGCGCTTCGTCGCGTCGACGGATGGCCAGCTCGAGGTCGTGGGTGCGGAGCGAGCGGCGGACGCGGCGCTTGGTGAAGTCCGCGAGGTGCTCGGTGTAGTGCAGCCACCAGGTCCCGTTGTTGTTCCAGAGGTGGTGCAGACGGTTGGCCTCGCTGACGCGGATGGACAGTTTGGAGGCGGCGGGACGGGCGGTGGTGTCTTGGGTGTTGATCATGGTGGGCGGCGGTGAAAGGGACGCGCAGCACGATCAATCCACAGGGGACTGTTTTTTAGCCTTTCGGCTCTCATCTCGGCGCCTTGCGGCTCCGATGACCACCGTGACCCTTGGGAGGGCTCGGTTGGTGCAGGTTCGGCTTTCGCCCGTCCTGCTCGTGATGCGACTATTGAAGGAACTGACTTCAATATGGGCGGCCGGCCGCCGGAAGGCAAGCGGGACCTGCGTTGCAGAGTGTCATAAGAAAAGGGACTCCGGTCCGGCAGGCGGCGCTTGCCTGCCTCCGCACGGCCGCCACGCTGGGTTCCGATGGGTTTCTTCCGCTTCCGCAAAATCATCCCGCTCGGGAGGTTCCTCCGGATCAACGTCTCGAAGACGGGGACCTCGCTTTCCGTCGGTCGTCCGGGCGCGACCGTCAACGTGCGCAAGGATCGCGTCGACGGCACGGTGGGGATTCCCGGCAGCGGCCTCTCTTACAAGGAGCGTCTGTCGAACCGCGGCTGCGCCTCCGTGCTGGTGTTCGCGCTCGTGCTCGCTTCTTCGCTCGCCGTCGTCGTCGCCTACGCGCGTTGAAGCGCGCGGTCGCCCGGCGTCGCTTGCGCGTCGTCGGCGATCATCGCCGCAAGTGCCCGGGAAAGGACTCGAACCTTCACGCCTTTAGAGGGCGGCGGATTTTGAGTCCGCTGCGGCTGCCATTTCGCCACCCGGGCGGATTGCGTGCATGCATTCATTCCGCGCGCATCGGCGCGTGCAAGAAAAACCGTGCCCATCGGCGCGGGATGCGTGGTGCGCGGAAGCGGCCAACAAAAAAGGCGCTCCTTGCGGAGCGCCTTTTGGCGAGCATCTCGTGAGAGATTACTTGGCGCCGAGGATCGCGTCCTTGGCGGCCTTGGCCACGCGGAACTTCACGACCTTCTTGGCCTTGATCTGGATGGTTTCGCCGGTGGCCGGGTTGCGACCCTGGCGAGCCTTGCGGTGGACGAGGACGAGCTTGCCGAGGCCGGGGAGCGTGAAGGAGTTCTTCGCGTTCTTGTAGGCGAGGGCGGCGATGATCTCGAGGATCGCGGTGGCCTGCTTCTTGCTGATCTCAGCTTTTTCGGCGATGGCACCGGCGATTTGGGACTTGGTGAGGGCTTTGGACATGTTGTTTGTGGGTTGGTTGTGCAGTGATGCGGGTGTATTAAGTAGCGAACCGTGCGCTGAAAACCAGCGAAAAATAAGGGCAGGGTGAAGGTTTCTTCCGGGCCCCGCTTCCCGGTGAAAAATCTTTTGCATGCGCCCGCCTTCCGACTTAGGTATCTGGCACACCCCAAAACCATGAGCCTCCGCCCGCCCGCCGCCCTCCTGTTCTCGCTCTTTCTCGGGATGACTTCCGTCGTCGCTCAGGACGCGGTGGTCTCCCTGGAGCCCGCCTTCGCGGGCATGAAGTTCAGCCTCCCGGTCGCCGTCGCGCCTCTGCCCGAAAGCAAGGACGCAGTCTTCGTGATCGAGAAGGGTGACCCGGCCCCCGGCAGCTCCACGGACAAGAAGAAGAAGGGCGGCGACTTTCTTGGTGGTAAGGTCCAGATGATCTCGGGCCTGACCACGGGCAAGCCGGTCAAGACGGAGGTCTTCCAGCTCAACCCGAAGGACGGTAAGTTCGATGCCGCCGGCGAGTGCGGTTTCCTCGGCTTTGCCGTCCACCCCAAGTATAAGGAAAACAAGCAAGTCTTTGTCTATTACAGTCTTAGGATTGAAGGCAAGCTTCACCAGCGCGTCTCTCGCTTCATGCTTTCGAGCGTCGAGCCTTTCAAGGTAGACCCCCAGTCCGAGCAGCCTTTCATCACCCAGCTCGACCCGGCGGCCAATCATAACGGCGGCGACCTGCACTTCGGCCCGGACGGTTACCTCTACATCAGCTGCGGCGACGGCGGCGCCGGCGGCGACGCCTTCGACACGGCGGGTTACATCAACAAGGGATTCCATGCCGCGGTCTACCGGATCGACGTCGATAAAAAGGCAGGCAACCCCGCCCCCAACCCCCACGCCTCGGTTATCACCGACGCCAAGGGTCAGGCCTTCTACGCCGTCCCCTCCGACAACCCCTTCCTGAAGGTCACCTCCCATCGTGGCCGCCCCGTCGAGGCCGCCTCGGTCCGCACCGAGACCTGGGCCACCGGCCTGCGCAACGCCTGGCGCTTCTCTTTCGACCCCCAGACGGGTGCCTGCTTCGCCGGCGACGTCGGCCAGGGCCTCTACGAGGAGATCGACATCCTGGTGTCTGGCGGCGACTACGGATGGCACGACGTCGAGGGATTCCACCTCTTCAACCAGAAGGACTCCGGGGGCAAGAAGGCCATGCCCGCCCTCGCCCCGGCTTCCGACTTCAAGGCTCCGATCCACGAGTATGACCGTAAGCTTGGCAACTCCGTGACCGGCGGCGTCGTCTGCCGCGGCGACCGCGTTCCGGCCATCGCCGGCGCCTACGTCTTCGGCGACTTCGCCTCGGGCCGGATCTTCTCCCTGCATGAGCGCGGCGGTCGCTGGGAATCCCGCGAGATCGCCCGCGACGCCACCGTCGCCGGCTTCGGCCACGACCCCAGCAACGGCGACGTGCTCGTCGCTTCGCTCGCCGGCCAGGTCAAGCGCATCGTCCGCAAGTAAGCCGATGCTCTCGCGCCGTTCGCTGCTGGGTCTCTCCGGTTCGCTGATGGCGGGAGCGATGCTCCGGCCCTTGCTCGCGGCGACGCCTGCGCCGAAGGCTCCGGCCTTCAGCCTCTTCACGAAGCACCTCGTCGGCCTGCCTTACGATCAGCTCGCCGAGACGGTCGCGGAGCTCGGCTTCAAAGGCGTCGAAGTCCCCGTCCGCAAGGGCGGTCACGTCGAGCCGGCGCGCGTCGAGGATGATCTGCCGAAACTCGCCGAGGCTTTCAAGAAATGCGGCGTGGCGATCAGGCTGATGACGACCGATATCAATACGGTCAACGCGGCCGACCGCACGGAGAAGGTGCTCCGCACCGGCGCGGCGCTCGGTATTCCCAGCTACCGCATGAAGTGGTATGCTTACGCCGCCGGCAAGTCGCCGTGGGCCCAGCTCGACGAGATCAAGCCGCAGCTCCGCGACCTCGTCGCGCTCAGTCGCGAAGCTCGCATCTTGCCTGGCTACCAGAATCATTCCGGCGCCAAGTATGTCGGCGCGGGCGTCTGGGATATGGCGATGCTGATGAAGGACTACCGCCCCGACGAACTGTCCTGGAACTTCGATTTCTTCCACGCGATGGTCGAAGGGGGCCTTTCTTGGCCCAACGAACTCGCGTTAGCCCGCGACCACATTTCGATGGTCTATTTCAAGAGCTTCCAGTGGCAGGGTAGGGTGCCGGTCGGCTGCCCGTTGTCCGAAGGGTCCGTGGGCAAGGACTCTGTCGCGCTGCTCAGGAAATCCGAATACGCGGGGCCGGTCTGCCTCCATGTCGAATACCTTAAGGGTAAGGTCACCGATCAAGGGGGCCTGCAGGCCGCCGTCGAGGCCACGCGCAAGGATTTCGCCACGCTCCGCCAGTGGTGGAGCTGAACTAAGGCAGGGCAGGGGTCTGCCGAAAAGATAGGCTGGAACTTGCGGCCGTCGGGGATGTAGTAACCGTTACCCCCATGATCCCCCGTTCCGCGCTCTTCCTCCTCGCCGCTGCGTCGCTCGTCGCCGCGCCTAAGTCCGCCCCGGCCGCCAAGCCGGCCCCCGAGCCTTATAATCCTTCCGAAGGCGGCTCCCTGCCGGCCGGCATCTTCCAGATTCCCGAAGGCCTCGAGGTGACCCTCTGGGCTCGTTCGCCCATGCTCGCGAACCCGACGAACATCGACTTCGACGCGCAGGGTCGTCTCTGGGTCAACGAGGGCGTCAACTACCGTACCTATAACAAGGGCGGCAAGCGTCGCGCCGAAGGCGACCGCGTGATCGTGCTCAGCGACACCAAGGGCCAGGGCTTCGCCGATTCCGTCCAGACTTTCGTCCAGAACCCGGAGTGGACCTCCCCGCTCGGCATCGCCGTCATCGACAACGTCGTCTACGTCTCGCACGCGCCGACCATCACGAAGTACACCGATGTGAACCGTGACGGCAAGTTCGACGCCGCCGTCGACAAGCAGGAGACCTTCCTCACCGGCTTCGGCGGCCAGGACCACGACCACTCGCTCCACGCCGTGGTCGCCGGTCCGGATGGCAAACTTTACATCAACTCCGGCAACTGCGGCGCGGTCGTGACCGACAAGTCGGGCAAGACCTTCCGCGTCACCAGCAATTACGTCGACGAGCGTGGTGGCAAGTGGCCCTTCGACGCGCGCGCCAACATCGGCACGAAGAGCGACGACGGCTTCGTCTGGTCCTCCGGCTTCTCCGGTCGCCTGAACGCCGACGGCACCGGCCTCGAGATCCTCGGCAACGGTTACCGTAACAGCTTCGAGAGCTTCCCGTCCTCCCTCGGCGACCTCTTCCAGGGCGACAATGACGACTCGCAGAGCTGCCGCACTTCCTTCGTCCTCGAATATGGTTCCGCCGGCTACACCACGCCGACCGGCGCCAGCTATGGTTCCGTCAAGCGTCCCGGCCAGTCGATGCCGCGCGCGCACTGGCGTCAGGACGATCCTGATACCATGGACGTCGGTGACGTCTACGGCGGCGGCTCGCCCACCGGCATCACGGTCTATGAGAATGGTGCCCTCGGCGCCGCTTGGGAAGGCACGCTGCTGAACTGCGAACCGTCTCGTAATACGGTCCTCGCCTACAAGCTGGCGCCGCAGAAGGGAACTTACGCGCTCAATGAATCCACGCGCAAGGACCTCATCACCTCCAACCCGACCCGCGAGTTCGAAGGTACCGACTTCCATAAGCTCAAGGCCGACTCGGCCACCAAGCCCAACGAGCGCATCCTCTTCCGCCCGTCCGACGTCGCCGTCGGCCCCGATGGCGCCATCTACGTCGCTGATTGGTATGACTCCCGCGTCGGCGGCCACCAGACCCTCGACGATACCTGCACGGGCGCGATCTACCGCATCGCTCCGAAGGGCTTCAAGTCCGTCGTCCCGAAGATCGACGTTTCCACGCCCGAAGGCGCCGCCGCCGTGCTGCGTAACCCGGCCGTCAACGTCCGTCACCTCGGCTTCAACGCGCTCAAGGGTTTCGGCGCGAAGTCCCTCCCGGCCGTCTCGGAGATCCTCCGCGACGCCAATCCTTACGTCGCCGCCCGCGGCGTCTGGCTCCTGCCTCACCTCGGCGAAGAAGGCGTGAACCGCACCAAGGCCCTCCTCAAGGATTCGAATCCTTCCCTGCGTCGCCTCGCCTTCCAGTCGCTGCGCCGTGCCGGTCATGACACCCTCGGTATCGCCGCCGACCTCGCCGCCGACACCGATGTCGCCGTCCGTCGTGACGTCGCTACCTCGCTGCATGCCGCCCCGGCCGACAAGGCCTTGCCGATCCTGATCGAACTCGCCCGCCGCCTCGACGTCTCGGACAAGAACTCCGTCGCCGCCTTCGGCATCGGCTCTGCCAACAAGCAGGACGCCGTCTGGTCCGCCGTGAAGTCCACGCTCGCCAAGGATGGCGCCGAAGCCTGGTCGCCGGAAGTCGAACGCATCGCCTGGCTCCTCCACCCGGCCTCCGCGGTGCCGGAGTTCCTCGCCCGCGCTTCTTCCGCCAAGGTCTCGCAGGCCTCCCGCACGCTCGCGGTCGAATCGCTCTCGTTCGTCGACAGCAAGGAAGCCGCCCTCGCGATGATCAAGCTCTGCGCCGATGGTTCCCCCTCCGCCTCCGAAGCCAAGGGCTGGGCCCTGATGCGCATGACCGGTCTCTGGTCGGCCTATGACATCCGCAGCGAACTCAAGAACGCCGGCGTCTATGACGCCAAGAAGGTCGTCGTGAACGCCGTCGAAGTGCCGGAAGCCCCTGCCGGCACCTACACCGAGCAGGACGTCCTCGCTAAGACCGGTGACGCCGCCAAGGGCGCCGCCCTGGCCCAACGCTGCATCATGTGTCACCAGCTCAACGGTAACGGTCCGGCCTACGGTCCGGAGCTCAAGGGCTGGGCTGCCCGCCAGAGCCGCGAGGCCCTGGTCCGCGCCATCGTCAACCCCTCGGCGGACATCGCCCTGGGCTACGAAGGCGTCTCCCTCAAGCTGAAGGCCGGCGGCCGCATCGACGGACGCCTCCAGTCCAATAACGACCCGATCGTCATCACCTCGACCGGCGGCCTCACCCAGCTCGTTCCCAAGGACCGCGTCGCGGGCGGCCAGACCAAGATGACCCGCTCCCTGATGATGTCCGGCGAGCAGCTGGGCCTCAGCGCCCAGGATGTGGCCGATATCGCCGCTTATCTGGCCTCTTATAAGTAAGCCCAAGGCCTAAGGCTTCGTTTCGAGGGGGTTTTCCACCAGGAAGACCCCCTTTTAATTTACCGCTTGCTTCTGAGGCCGGGTTTATCAGGTTCGACCCTCCTTTCCCTAGGCAAGGCACGGCCGCACAACGCGGGCCCGCGACTTACTAGGCACCAAAAGACCTTATACCAACATGAAGCAGCTCACCCTTAACGTCACCAGCCGCGCGCTCCATGGCCGCGGACCCGCCCGCCGCCTCCGCGTCGATGGCTCCATCCCTGCCATCATCTACGGCAAGTCCGGCAACCAGAGCGTCGCCGTCAAGCAGGAGGCCTTCCGCGACCTCATGCGCGCCAAGGGCAACGCCGCCTCGCTCATCAACCTCGATGTCGACGGCAAGAAGATGCTCTCCCTCATCAAGGAGTTCCAGCGTCACCCGATCACCCAGAAGTTCCTCCATATCGACATCATGGAGATCGACCCGAACTCCCCGATGACCGCCGCCATCCCGGTGCGCGCCATCGGCGAAGCCCATGGCGTCAAGACCGACGGCGGCACGCTCGCCATCGTCTCCCAGACCATCAATGTCCGCTGTCTCCCGAAGGACCTCCCTGAGTTCATCGAGATCGACGTCACCGAGCTCAAGGTCAACGAATCCATCCACGTCGGCGAGGTCAAGGCCCCCCAGGGCATCACCTTCCCGGGCGACCCCAAGCGCGTCGTCATCGTCTGCTCCGAGATGGCCGAAGAAGAAGCCGCTCCCGAAGCGACTCCTGCCGCCGGTGCCGCTGTCGCGGGCGCCGAAGGTGCCGCCGCTCCTGCGGCTGGCGCCGCTCCCGCCGCCGGTGCCGCTCCTGCGGCCGCCGCGCCTGCTGCCAAGAAGTAATTTCCGCGCCGGGCGTCCCCGGCACCTGTTCTTTGAAGTCAAATGCCATTCTCGGTCATCGCCGCCCTCGGCAATCCGGGCCGAGAATATGCCGCCACCCGCCACAATGCGGGTTGGATCGTCATCGACGCGCTCGCCGCCCAGGCTGGCGCGGCGTGGAAGGAAGAGAGCCGTTTTTCGGCCTCGGTCGCGAAGATCACGTTCGGAGGTTCCTCCGTCCACCTGATCAAGCCGCTCACCTTCATGAACGACAGCGGGTCGCCTCTGGCGGCCTTCCTCCGGTTCCACCGGATCGAGCTCCCTGAGCTCGTCGTCCTCCACGATGACATCGCCTTCGAGCCCGGTCAGCTTCGCCTCTCCCTCGGAGGTTCCGCCGCCGGCCACAACGGCGTCGCCAGCTGCATCCGCCACCTCGGCGAAACATTCGTCCGCGCCCGCCTAGGCATCGGACCGAAGAAGCACCCCGGCCAGGATCTCGCCGACCACGTCCTCGGACGTTTCCCCGACGCCGATCTCGCCACCCTGACCCAGCGCATTCCCGACTTCATCAAGAACCTCGAAACCCTCCTTTCCCAAGGCCTCCCGGCCGCCCAAAACCTCACCAACAGAAAATCACCATCACCATGACCACCGCCACGATCCGCCGCGCCTACCGCGCCAGCCTCATCCTCGACCTCCGCGGCTCGACGGATGCGCCCGAGACCGTCATCGACAAGCTCAAGGACGTCCTGAAGTCCATCGACTGCAAGGTCAACGAGGTCGAGAACCTCGGCCAGAAGGAGTTCTCGCGCGTCGTCGACCGCAAGTTCCCCTCCGGCCTCTACGTCCAGTTCCACTTCGAAGGACCGGTCAGCGCTCCGACGGCCTTCCGCGAGAAGCTCCGTCTCGACCGCACCATCAATCGCCTGCTCGTGCAGGTGACCAAGTAATCTCCGACCCCGCCTCGCCGTGGCCTCTTCTTTCAATCGCGTGATCCTCGCGGGCAACATGACCCGCGACCCCGAGGCCCGCGCCCTCCCGTCCGGCCAGGCCCTCACGAAGTTCTCCCTCGCCGTCAACCGCGCCTACACCACCAAGGAAGGCGAGAAGCGCGAGGAAGTCACCTACGTCGACATCGAGAGCTACGGCAAGCAGGCCGAGATCATCGCCAAGTATTGCGGCAAGGGCTCCGGCATCCTCGTCGAAGGCCGCCTCAAGCTCGACCAGTGGGAAGACAAGAAGACCGGCGAGAAGCGTTCGCGCCTCGGCGTCGTCCTCGAGAACTTCACCTTCATCGGTGGCAAGGCCCAGGGCGGCGAAGAGGGCGGCTCCGCTCCCCGCTCCCGCGGCGGCAACGACACCCCGGCTCCTTCCGGCGACCACGGCGGCGACGACGTCCCGTTCTAAACTTTCCCTCCCCAACCTTATAACCCAAGCAAGATCATGGCATTCACCGAAGTCCTCCTCATCAAGCCCGTCGACGGCCTAGGCGCCGAAGGCGAACAGGTCCGCGTCCGCGCGGGCTTCGCCCGTAACTTCCTGCTCCCGCAGGGCATCGCGCTCCCCGTCAACCGCTCCAACACGAAGTACGTCGAGGCCCTCAAGAAGGCCCGCGAAGTCCGTGAAGCCCGCGACCTCGAGGTCGCCAACGAGACCGCCGCCAAGCTGGCCGCCATCAAGCTCGTCTTCGCCGTCAAGACCGGCGAAGGAGGCAAGATGTTCGGCGCGATCAGCACCGCCGAAATCTCCGCCAAGCTCGTCGAGCACGGCATCGAGATCGAGCGCAAGCGCATCCACCTCGGCCAGGGTCCGGTCAAGCTCCTCGGCAAGCACACCACGAGCATCCGCCTCCATGGCTCCGTCATGGTCGAGCAGGAGTTCGAGGTCGTCTCCGAGAACCCGATCGAAGTCGCCGCCGAAGAGGCCCCCGAAGCCGAAGAGCGCGAGTACCGCGACGACAAGAAGGCCCGCAAGCCCCGCAAGGAAAAGGCCGCCAAGTCCGAGTAATCGGACGGCTCCCCGGAAAGGCGCGAAGTGCGAACTTCGCGCCTTTTTCTTTTCCGGGGTCCCCGCGCCTGTGAATAGGCCGGTGAACAAGGCGTGAACGACCCGCCTGTTTGGCGCTGTCCACCGGACTCCCCGCAACCATAGTGCTCCTTTCCCATGGCCGAACGACCCCAGCGCCAGCGCCGCGAAGCCGCCCCCAATTACGGCGACCGCGTCCCGCCCCACAACCTCGACGCCGAGCGCGGCCTGATCGCGAGCATCGTCATCGACGGCGGCGACACCTTGCAGCGCTGCCTCGAGCAGCGCGTCACGTCCGATTACTTCTTCGACCCGAAGCACCAGGATATCTACGCCGTCGCCGTGCAGCTGAATCAGGCGAGCACGGGCATCGATGAGATCACGCTCACCGAGCAGCTCCGTCGGGAGGGCAAGTTGGAGTCCGCCGGCGGCGCGACCTACATCAACGAGCTGACGGGCCTCATCTCTTCGAGCGCGCACGCGCCCCACTGGCTCGCCATCATCCGCGAGAAACATTTCCTCCGCCAGCTGATCTCGACCGCCGTCACGACGGTCGAGAAGGCGCATACGCACGCGGAAGGCATCGAGCGCCTCCTCGAGGAGGTCGAGCAGTCCTTCTTCCGCATCAGCGAAGACCGCATCTCCGAATCGGCCCAGACGATCGACGGACCGATCGCCGAGGCGATGGAGCTCGTCCAGCGCATCATCCGCGACCGTAATTCGGTGCAGGGCGTCCCGACGGGCTTCCCGGACCTCGACGCGATGACCTTCGGTTTCCAGCCGGGCCAGATGATCGTCGTCGCCGCCCGTCCCGGCATGGGCAAGACGTCGATCGCGCTCAACTTCATCGAGGCCGCCCTGTTCCCCAAGCCCAGCGAGAACCGCAAGCCGTCCAACGTCCTGCTGTTCTCCCTCGAAATGCCGGCCCGCGAACTGGCCCTTCGTCTGCTCTGCTCCCGCGCCCGCGTGAACATGCAGAAACTGCGTACCGCCCACCCGGACGAGCGCATGCAGGTCGACCTCGTCCAGGCGGCCAACGAGTACAAAGGCCTCCCGCTGGTGGTCGACGACAACGGCGGCCAGAATATCCTCGAAATCCGCGCCAAGTGCCGCCGCGTCCATGCCCGCACGCCCCTGGACATGGTGGTCATCGACTACATCCAGCTCATCAACGGCCTGGATTCGGGCCTGCCTCGTGAACAGCAGATCGCCGAGGTCTCCCGCAGCATCAAGGCCATGGCCAAGGAGTTCAAGATCCCGATCATCGCCCTGGCCCAGCTCAACCGCAAGTCCGAGGACGAGGCCCGCCAGCCCCGCATGTCCGACCTGCGCGAGTCCGGTTCCATCGAACAGGATGCCGACATCGTCATGCTCATTTCCAAGCCCCCGGTCAGCCAGGGCAAGGCCGCCGAGGCCGAGGCGGAGCAGGCCGGTCAGGACGGATGTTACGCCCGCCAGCTCATCGTGGCGAAGAATCGTAACGGACCCACCTCCGACATCAACTTGCTCTTCAATCCGGGGCTGACACGCTTCGAATCCCCGGCTAGAGACTACCGAAATAATGAATAAGACCTCCCTCCGCCGCAGCTGGCTCCGCGCCGCCTGCTTCGCCCTCGCCCTGGTTCCTCTCGTCGGAGGGGCGCAGAACGCCGCCGGCCCGAAGGACCCCAAGGTCCGGACCATCCGCATCCAGGCTTCCGGCGCCGTCGTCTCCGAGCAGTTCGTCCGCGGCTTCATCGCCTTGCGCGAAGGCGAGGCCTTCTCCAAGGAGGCCGTCGCCAGCACCGTCCGTTCCCTATACGCCACCGGTCGCTTCGCCCAGGCCACGGTCGAGCCGGTCCTCGATCCGAAGACCGGTGAGGTCGATGTCGTCGTCACCGTCGAACCCCGCCCGATCCTCAAGGGTGTCGAATACATCGGCGGCGACGGCATCGTGGGCGCTGACGCCTCTTGGTTCGGCGGCGAGGAACTCCAAGATGTGAAGCTCGGGGAACCGCTCGACATGGCCCAGCTCCGTCGCGCTGAAGTCAAGCTGCAGGAGGCGCTGCGCAAGACGCGTCCCTTCACCCGCGTCACCTCCCAGCTCCGCGACATCCCCGGAGGCAAGATGGTCTCGGTCATCGTCAACGAGGGCATCGACCTCAAGATCGACACCTATCGTTTCGAAGGCGCGAAGTCGTTCGACCGCGTCGCGATCGCCGAAGGCGCCGGCCTCGCGACCAGCGAGTATCGGTGGTATAAGTTTTCCTCGATCCTCGGTTCGGGCCGGCTCGACCCGGAGCAATACCGCGACGATTGCCGTAAGATCCGTGAGTTCTACCGATCCAAGGGCTACTTGGACGTCCAGGTCGAGGACGCCGACCCCCAGAAGATCTGCGTCGTCAAGGATGTCAGCGACGACACCGGCTGGCTCGATGTCGTGTTCAAGCTCACCGAAGGCCGTCGCTACACCGTCGGCGCCTTGGCGATCGAAGGCAACCGTCTCGGCGTGACCGACCCGCTCTTCGCCACCGAAGCCCTCCGCAAGGTCATCGCGGAGCCGTCGCTTCGCCGCGGAGCGCACCCCTCCGAATACGATCAGCTGAAGACCGGCGACGCCTTCGCCGTCCCCGCCATCGAGGCCGCTTCCGATAAGCTCAAGGAATACTACGGTCAGATGGGCTA
>JBILHF010000167.1:0-2796 GCA_044350605.1 Opitutales bacterium | reverse complement strand
CGTATCTCGCTCACCGAAGAACTCGGCGGCAACGGACTGGGCGGCGACCTCAAGTATCTCCGTTCGGAACTCCGGACCGGTCGCTGGTTCCTGGTCTCTCCGACCGCCGAGCAGACCATCGGCGTGGTCGGCCGCGTCGGCCTCCTCAGCGGTACGGCCGGCAAGCTGCCGTTCTACGAGCGCTTCTACCTCGGCGGCGCCTACGACATGCGCGGCTTCAACTTCAATGACGTCGGCGGTTACTCCACCTACGACACCCAGTTCGGCAACGAGCCGATGGGCGGCCTGACGTATGGCTACTTCAGCGCCGAGTATACGATCAAGGCGGCCGAGAATCTGCGCTTCGCGGCCTTCTACGACCATGGCTTGGTGAACCGTGGCGAAAGCGATTTCGGCTTCGGCGAGGCTAATTCGAATTACGGCGTCGGCATGCGCATCCTGCTCGGCGGAGCGGTCATGCGCCTCGATTTCGGCTTCCCGCTGCAGATGACCAAGGTGCCGGCCGGCCAGCCGAACGCAGGTGCCGTCGTCAATGAGGACGGCATGAAGTTCAACTTCAGCTTCGGCACGGTCTTTTGATTGCCAACCCTCCGCCTAACCGCTTCTTAATCCCCACCCTCATGAAGTCCTTCTTCGCCCTCCTGCTCGCCTCCGCTTCCGTCTTCGCGGCCGCTCCTAACGTCGGTTACATCGACGAACAGGAGGTGCTGAATAAATACGGCAAGGCGCTCGAATTAAAGGCCGATATCCGTAAGTCCGAAGAATCCGCCCAGGCCAGCGTCAACGAACGGCTCAAGGTCGTCGAACAGCTCCAGACGGAGCTCTTGGGCATCCAGAAGCGCGCCCAGGATCCGATGCTCAGCGAGAACGGCAAGAAGACCGTGGACGCGGAGTTTCAGCAGAAGAGGGGTCTTTTCCAGCAGCGGAACGCCGAGCTGCAAAATTTCGCCAACGAAGCCAATCGCGCGATCCAGCAGCGCGTGGGCGAGATGAACAAGCAGATCTTTACCGATGTCCGTGAGCAGGCGCAGAAAATCGCGAAGGCCAAGGGCCTGCAGCTCATCCTCGGCAAGGCCCAGATCTTGTTCGCCGACTCCTCGCTCGATATCACGGAGGATGTGCTGAAGGAACTTAACGCCGCCTATAAGGCTGCCAGCCCGGCGGTCGCTCCGGCCGCGCCTGCTGCCGCTCCCGCCGCCCCGGCCGCGCCCGCCGCTCCTGCTCCTGCCGCCGGCGACAAGCCGGCCGCTAAGTAAGACTCTGCCGCGCCCCTGCCAGTCAGGGGCGCTTCATTTAGGACCATGCCGACCTCCTTCACCATCGCCGAACTCGCCACCCTTGCCGGGGCCGAAGCCGTCGAGGGTGCCTGCGCAGGTCCGATCACCGGAGTCGCGGCCTTGGCCGAAGCGACCTCCGCCGATCTTTCCTTCCTCGGGAACGCCAAGTATGCCGATACGGTCGCCGCCTCGCGCGCGGGTGCGATCCTCGTGCCCGTCGCCTTCGCGGGCCAGCCGGCCGCCGGCCAGGCTTTCCTCCGTGTCGCCAATCCTTCCTACGCGCTCGCGTTGTTCTGCGGCGTGCTCGAAGCCCGGCTCTGGCCTCGCCCTCCGTCCGGCATCCACGCCACCGCCGTCGTTGCGGCTTCGGCCAAGGTCGACCCCGCCGCCCACGTCGGCCCGCTCTGCGTCATCGGTGACGGCGCGATTGTCGCCTCCGGCGCGGTGCTCGAAGCGCGTTGCTATGTCGGTGCCCGTGCTTCCGTCGGCGCTGATTGCTGGCTCAAGCCCGGCGTCGTCGTCGGCGACTATTGCGTCCTTGGAGCCCGCTGCCGGATTCAGTCCGGCGCCGTCATCGGTTCCGACGGCTTCGGCTACGAGCCCGTCAACGGGGAGATCCGCCGCATCCCGCAGATCGGCAACGTGGTCCTCGAAGACGACGTCGAGGTCGGCGCCAACTCGACCCTCGATCGCGCCCGCTTCAGCCAGACCGTGGTCGGCCGGGGCACCAAGATCGATAATCTCGTCCAGATCGCCCACAACGTGCGCATCGGCCGCCAATGCCTCATCACCGCGCAGGTTGGCATCGCCGGCAGCACGACCCTCGGCGACCATTGCGTCCTGGGCGGTCAGTCCGGCGTGGCCGGCCACCTCACGCTCGGCGACCGCGTCAAGCTCGGGGCCCAGACGGGCCTCTTCGAGGACGTGCCTGCCGACGGCTTCATGAACGGCACGCCCGCCGTACCCTTCGGCCTGGAGCGTCGCCTGGTCGTCCTTTCCCGCCGTCTGCCTGATTTGTTCAAAAAGGTTGATTCGCTGACCGCCTCCTTGGACTCTGCTAAACGCTAACCGATATGAGCCTACCTGAGATGAAGATTTTCACCGGCAACGCCAACCCGGCGCTGGCCAAGGAAATCTGCGAACATCTCGGCGTCCCCCTCGGCACCGCGACCGTCAACCGTTTCCCCGATGGCGAGACTTTCGTGCAGATCAACGAGAACATCCGCGGCTGCGACGTCTACGTGATCCAGCCGACCTGCGCGCCGGCCAACGACCGTATCATGGAGCTGCTGATCATGATCGACGCGCTCCGCCGTGCTTCCGCCGCGCGCATCACGGCCGTGATCCCGTTCTTCGGTTATGCCCGTCAGGATCGTAAGGACAAGCCTCGCGTGCCGATCACGGCCAAGCTCGTCGCCAACCTGCTCACCGCCGCCGGCGCCAACCGCGTGCTGACGGTCGACCTGCACGCCCAGCAGATCCAAGGCTTCTTCGACATCCCCGTCGACCATCTCTACGC
>JBILHF010000183.1:0-7163 GCA_044350605.1 Opitutales bacterium | reverse complement strand
TCAGATCCGAATAAACACCTTCCGGCGGTAGAGCCACCAGCAGAAGGTCCAGAGGACGCCGAGGACGAGGAGGCTTGAGGCGAGGGCGCCGTACGTGCCGGTGAAGAGGTCGTTGCCGAGCCAGGTCTTGCCGACGCTGCGGATCCAGCCAGCAGTGAGCTGATAGGCGACGTAGATGGCGATGGAGTTCATGCCGACGACGACGAGCGGGAAGGTCCAGGCTTTGCGGCCTTTGATGTCGATGAACCAGTAGAAGAGGGCGAAGGCCCAGAGCACCACGGCGCCGCTATAAAGGGCCCAGGACGGCGTCCAGAGGCGTTTGATGACGGGGCAGAGTGTGGTGCCGGTCACGAGCGCGAGGACGAGGCAGAGGCCGCCGGCCTTGAGCAGCCAATTGAGCTTCTCTCCGGGGGTCTTCTCCGAACGCAGGTTCTCGCCCGCCATGAGCCCAAGGATCATGGTGATGAGCGCAGGGACGAAGTTGAGCGTCTGGTAGCCGCCGTTGTTAAACACGAACGGCGTCTCCCGCGGGAAGAGGTTCAGGAACCACTGGTCGAACGAGGCCGCAAAGTTGGCGTTCATGTTCCAGTGCGCCCAGAGGCCGCTGAAGGTCTGGCCGGGCTCGGTGACGCCGAGGGCTTTGAAGTCAGTCCCAGGTCCGGCCACAGGCATGAGCACGAACGCGGTCCAGGTGGCGACGGCGATGACCCCGATGGCCCCGAGCTGGATCTTCCAGCCTCTGCCGACGAGCAGGGTGAGGAAGACGTAACCGAGTCCGATCTGGGCGAGGACGTTCGTGAAGATGAAGTTGGGCCGTCCGCCGGCGCTGGTGGACAGAAAGACGCCCAAGGCGACCAATACGAAGGCCCGCCACAATGTGTGCAGGAAGCGACGGCGTCCGTCCTGCCCCTCGGCGCTGCGACGCGATGACGAGAACGGCAAGGCCATGCCGACCATGAACATGAACGCAGGTTGGATCATGTCCCACGCCCCGCCGCCCACCCACGCCGCATGCGTGGTGTTGTAACGGAGGAGTTCCCAGAAGGCAGAATCCGGAAAGGCCTTCGCGATTTGCGGGATCCCGAAACCCGACGAGGCCATGAACAACATCGTCAACCCGCGGAACGCATCGAGTGAGACCAGACGTTCGGGCAGGGTCGCGGAGCCAGAGGGGGTGCTCATGGCGGAGAGAATCGCCGCTAGGGGACATAGATGCAAGGTGACAAGCTGGCACGGTGACACGTGGACACGGGGAGATGGCAAAGAGGCCCGGAGGCCCAGAGGCTCGGAGGCTCAGAAGAAGCGACGAAGTTGACCCGTTGATCGGTTGGCCAGTTGGCCAGGGATGCAATGGGTAGGGTCAGCACTGCGTGCTGACCTAGGGTCCTATGCAACTAGGTCGGCACGCAGTGCCAACCCTACCTCGAGCCAAAGGCCGCCGTATGGTGGCCGAAGGGTAGGGGCGTGGCTACGCCGCGCCCTCCGCAGAAACAACTAGGGCAGCAAGCGGTGCTGCCCCTACCTTCGAAGGCCCTTCAGGAACTCCCCAGGGGTTCGGATAGGTAGGCCATAGACGGATGAGCCGAGAAGGTCGTGGAAGTCATCGCGATCAAGGGTCAGTAGCACGTCTGACTTTAGGCTCAGCGCAGTGATGACGACGGGTCGATCTTTGACGGCTCGATAGATGAGAGGCCGATCTAAGACCAGATGGGTGCCAACTATGCTCAGCCTTGGTTTGATCCGCCGACTCCAGTCTGTCGCGGCTTTAGAGCTGAGCTTCGGAAGGTTATGCTCGGCCTCTCGGACGCAGTAAGCAGAGGTCAGCAGTGTCCATTGTTCCCGCTGGGCTGCCATGATCAGGAGACGCGAGGCCCCTGACGTAGAACCGGCTGCAGCCAGTAATACGCTCGAATCTAGGAACAGCCTCACTTCTTGCGGCGGAAGGCTTTGAGGTCCTTGGCGTCAGCCTCGTCGTTAAGTACCCACTGGCGGATGGTTGCCTTGGGGATGTCACGAATGGGCATGGCTACCGCCGACTGGAGGAAGAGTCCTCCGTCCCGTTCCTCGACGATGACCAGTGGCGATGCGACCTGGTCGAGCTTCAGGCGACGACGAAGCTCTGGGGGCAGGGTCAAGGTGCCGCGCTTGCTGACAGGAAGGGTGTAGGTCATGCCGTTATGCTGTATTGCCGTAATGCAGTATCAAGAGGGAAGAGACCCTAGGCGAAGGCGGGCGAAGGCGGAGCCTTAGCAGGGGACACGTTGGCAAGTGGGCACGTGGATACGGGGTGGTAGCGGTTAGCGGCTGGCGGTTAGCGGTTGGGAGCGCAAAAGTCAGGGGAGACCGGAAACCGGATAGGATGCTGGGGACTTGGGTAGGGCGGGCTTTGTGTGCCCAACCGCCAACCGCTAACCGCCAATACCTTTAGTGGGTAGGGGCGTGGCTAGGCCACGCCCTCCGCAGATGCAGCTAGGACAGCACGTGGTGCTGTCCCTACCTCGATGCAGCTATGTCGTGACGCGGTCCCGACCCTACCTGTGAAAGGTATTCGCGATTCGCCAGCGCTTACTTTCGGTCCGGCTTCTCGGCGATCCTGGCGGCGAACTCTTTCTGGAGCGCATTTTCGTAAATCTTATCTTCGAGCTCTCTCTTGAGTTCCTTGGTGCGCTTCTTCCCGGCGGCAATCTGCTCGGCGGTCATCTGCTTTTCAAGGGCGGCAAGTTTCCTGCGGGAATACTCGACCGTCCCTTCGTTCCAATAAGCATACGCCTCGATCAGGTCCTTCGCCACGCCTTCGCCGTTGGCGTAGAAACCCCCTAGGTAGTATTGGGCCAGGACATACCCCTGCTCCGAAGCCTTGCGATACCACTTCACCGCTTGCACGAAGTCTTTTTCCACGCCTTTGCCTCCGCCGTAGCATTCACCCAGGCTCATTTGGGCTGAGGCATTTCCCTGTTCAGCGGCCTTGCGATACCACGTGACGGCCAGCGCTTGGTCCTTCGGCACGCCTTCGCCGCCGAAGTAGCAATTCCCCAGTAATGTTTGGGCCGGGGCAAACCCCTGCGCCGCGGCTTTGCGAAACCACGCCACCGCTTCCACGTCGTCCTTGGCCACGCCTTCGCCCTTGGTGTAGCAAATCCCTAAATTAAGTTGGCCCTCGGCCTCCCCCTTTTCGGCCCACGCCTTGGCGTCCTTAAAAACCTCCACTTCCTGGGGGGTCATCCCAGCGTGCGCCGGCGACAGGGCCAGCAAGCTAAGCAGAGCGACAACGATCCAAGGGCGGGCGATGAGATTCATGGGGATAAGTATAACACGTTTCCCGCCCTCGCGACTATCGTTTATCTTGATAGGGGGTATCGGGGGAGGGGAGAGTCAGCGCTAGCGGGGCAGGGCCGTCGTGAGCGTGAGCGGCTTTTTTCCGAAGGCTCCCTCTTGAACTTCAACGACGGACTCTCGGACGAAGGCGCCTTTATCATCGTAATATCGGATGGCACACGCGTGGAGCACGCCGGTAGCGTCGCTATTTTCCGCACCACTGAAGCTTAGGAAAAGACGACCGCCCCCCGCGGACTTGGTGCCCAACTTGCTGATCAAGGGCGTGAGATCGATACCGATTTCGAGCGGGCTTTCATCGCCCGGTCCGGCGAGCGGGACTTCGCCGACGTTATTCTTCGGTTTGCCGAAGAGCGGCCAGCCGTTGAGGGGCTGCGGGGCGAGTTCATGTTCGGCTTTCGTGGCGTCTTTGTCCCCGGCGATGCCGATGGTCACCCGTAGGTCGGAGCGCTTGTTGCAGGCGAGCTTCAGTTTTAAGGTGCTGCGGGGAATATGCCGGGAAACTTCGATCCGTCCTAGGTAGTTCCCGCGTTTCCAGGTGGGGTCTACCATGGCGCTGTAGAGTAGGTAGATCTTCCCGTCTTTCGACCAGGTCTGCCCCCAGGAATTGACCACGATGAAGGCCCCGCGCTCCCGGTCGGCGAGCGTGACTTTGCCGTCGCCGTTGATGTCGATGTCGTTGCTCACTTTCCCATCACCATTCACATCGAACCCGACCTGGTCATCGTATCCCACACAAGTGATGCCGTGCCCGAAACCGCTCGGCCCCCAATCAATCCACACGTCTTCGCCCGCCAGATAGTCTCCTTCGGGAATCGTCCGTGTGACCTTTTTGAGCTCACCCATGCGTCCGTCCAGCGCCAGCAAGCCGCCGACCGGCGCTTGGCCGGCTTTGGGTTGGTTGCGGTCGAAGAGCCAGCCGCGGGCTTCGTCGATCTGGGCGACGGTGGCGGTCGGGGTGTAGCGATAGCCCGCGACGCGATACTCCATGGCCTCGCGCCAGATGGCGTAGCCGTTCGCCCACCTTCCTATCAGGTCCTTGTCCGCTTCCACGCGGCCGTAGGTCCTGACGGTGGGGATGCCGACATGCTTGGCCGTTTCCCAGCCGTGATACGCTTCCGAGCCCTGGGCGCTGTTGGCCGCATTGCACATGTTCCAGGAGAAATCCGCCGGGAAGCGTGTGGCATCGGTGCCGGCTACGGTGCCGTTCAGGAGGTTCATCTCGTAGGTGAACATCGAGGCGACCGCCGTGAACTGACCACAGGCTCCGCCTTTCTGTTTGTAGATCGGCGGGAACTGCGGGCGGGTGGAATTATCGACGCGCGACGGCAAGCGTCGTACGTCCACCGTCGTCACGCCGACATCCGGGCCTTTCGCATCACGCCAGGTGTCGTAGTTATCTCCCATCGAATTCGGCCGAGAAAACGGCTTGGGATATGCGGCGTGCGGGGCCGGGTTGGCCTTGTCCGCCGAGGCCGAGGTGTCGGCGGCTGCAACGAACCCACAAGAAGCCAGCAGACCCGCCAGCAAGACGGCGATCAACCTGGGGCGGGCGACGAGGGGCATGAGGTTCTTATACGACTTGCCTCTCATTCTCGTCAATCTGGGAGGGTGGGAGGGGAGGGCTCAAAGGGAGACCGGAAACCGGATAGGAGGATGCGGTGTCTTTGGTAAGGTTGAGCGCCCTCGCTCAACCGCGCGGCTGACCAAGGGTGGTCAGCCCTACCTAAGACAGGTGATGGCGGTTAGCGGTTGGCGGTTGGGAAATACAACCTGCCACCCGCCACCCGGGGCTGCCACCTGCCACCCGTAACGAATGCGCTAGGTCAGCACGCGGTGCTGCCCCTACCTGCGATACAGCTATGTCGTGACGCGGTCCCGACCCTACCCTCAGATACGGATGAACACTTTCCGCTTCCACAGCCACCAGCAGAAGGTCACTCGGGCCCCAGAATCGGTGGGCTATCGATTAGACCAATAGGGTGTATCGGGTTTATCGACGCACGCACCTTCCGGCGTTGTGGTAAACTTTGTGAAATTAACTTCGCGACGTGCACCAGGGATCTTGCTGGCCGCGCCGGCTGACAATCCGCAGCGAAAGATTCATACGCAATTTGCTTCACCCCCCATACATACCCCAAACAAAAAACATGACCCAAAAACCCTCACCTGCATTCGTCGGAGCCTCTTGGATGGCGCTACTCGTCGGTTCGCTTGGCTACTTGATCGGCCTTTGGAGAGCAGAATCCAAGGACATGATGCTCAACGAAAAAGGGTTTTACTTCGTCGTTCTCATGTTCGGCTTATTTTCAGCTGTCTCCCTGCAGAAAAGCGTGAGAGACCGCTTGGATAACATTCCCGTCAGCGACATTTATTTCGGCATCTGTTGGGGTGCGCTGATTATGTCCATTCTCTTGCTCGTGGTCGGCTTATTTAATGCAAGTATCCTCCCGAGCGAGAAAGGCTATTACGCCTTCTCCTTCATGTTTGCCCTTTTCGGCGCAGTCGCCGTTCAAAAGAATACCCGCGACAGCGCTTAAGTCGGCTAGTATCCGCTGCCGTGGCAGCGGTTTAATACCTTAGAGGCAGTGTGCGTTGGCACACTGCCTCTAGTTTTTTGGGGCACCGATAAGGGTCAGGCCTGACCCTACCAATGAAAGGTATTAGCGGTTGGCGGTTGGTAAATCAAAGGGAGACCGGAAACCGGATAGGATGCTGGGGATTGGGTAGGGTTGAGCGGCCCGCTCAACCTCGGCTGACCGAGCCGGTCAGCCCTACCAGGCCGCCGGATGGTGGCCGTAGGGTGGGGCGTGGCTACGCCGCGCCCTTCCTATTGAGTGGGGTTAACTACTCGCTAACCCCTCCACTAAATTCCTACTTGTCGTTAGACCCAGTTTGTCTAGTTTTATTTCAGGTTTGGAAGCCGGCGTAGGCCAGCGGAAATACCACCAAGGGGGCGCGTCAGCGCCCCTTATCATTTTTAGGCCTCGGCATCGGGATTAATCCCTATCGACTTAGTCTTGCCCTGAGGCCGACGTCGGGCATCTTTAAATACGAACCACCTGCCCAAGATTCGTTGGCTCAGGCGGTGCCTTCGGGGCGAATCAGACAATACGTCCGGTTCGCCCCTTCTGTTTCCTTGATCAACGCCATGGCTTCATCCCGATCAATTCGGGCATGCGCAGGATATCCTGCTTCAAGGCAGGCACGTAGGTATCCTGCTGTCGCGAAGAAATCAGCGAGCTGAACCAAGGCGCTGTCTTTGGATTCGATTTCAAGCAGACGTTCGACGGGTGGGTTGTGCAGTTTTCCGCTGGCTTCGGCTAGCCGTATGAGCTGGCGCATGCGTGGGACGCGTCCTCGGTCGGAGATGGCTAGGCGTACTCCTGGTCGATGAGCCATCTGGGCTAGCAAGGCGGCCCTTAGCGGTTGGACTTCGCCTTTTTTGTCGATGACGACCGTACGTATTTCTATCGGACCTTCGTCTACCAACTGGCCGACTGCTCGGGTTAATTGCGAAATATACTCCTTGCCGAAATTTAAGCCCGCAAATGGCCCTTTCCTTAAGAGAATTGCACGGGTATGTAGTTCGCGACGGGCAGGTAAGTTAATCGCAACCTCCAGTTCAGCCCGACATTTTCCGATACGTTTCTCCCAATGAGCCCAGCTATCGGCTTGGATACGGACGCTGGTCAGGACGAAAAAGCGGGACGCGCCATCTCCATGGCCGTCATCCCCGCTCTCGTCTAGGTATATTAATTCCATCCCTCACCCATCGCCCGCGGCTCATCTTCCCGCAATGTAGGGAATACCTCAGGCGAAGGCGGAGC
>JBILHF010000142.1:0-3205 GCA_044350605.1 Opitutales bacterium | reverse complement strand
AGGACTGCGGGGGCGTCACATCGACGCGATGATCGCGTCGCCGAACTCCGAGCACTTGATCTCGGTCGCGCCCTGCATCTGGCGGGCGAAGTCATAAGTGACGCGGCCGCCGCCGATGGCGCCGTTGAGGCCCTTGAGCACGAGGTCGGCCGCTTCGGTCCAACCCATGTAGCGGAGCATCATCTCGCCCGAGAGCACGACGGAACCCGGATTGACGACGTCCTTGTCGGCATACTTGGGAGCGGTGCCGTGGGTCGCCTCGAAGATCGCATGGCCGGTGAGGTAGTTGATGTTGCCGCCGGGAGCGATGCCGATGCCGCCGACCTGCGCCGCGAGGGCGTCGGAGAGGTAGTCGCCGTTCAGGTTGAGCGTGGCGATGACGTCGAAGTCGGTCGGGCGGGTGAGCACCTGCTGGAGGGTGATGTCGGCGATGGCGTCCTTGATGACGAGGCCGGCGCCGGGCTTGCCTTCGGGGATCTTGCACCAGGGGCCGCCGTCGATCTCGACCGCGCCGAACTCGCTCTTGGCGAGGTCGTAGCCCCACTTCATGAAGGCGCCCTCGGTATACTTCATGATATTGCCCTTATGGACGAGGGTCAGCGACTTGCGCTTGTTGGTGATGGCGTACTGGATCGCCGAACGGATGAGGCGCTCGGAACCCGGACGGGAGACCGGCTTGATGCCGATGCCGACGGTGGCGGGCTGCTCGCCGCCGAAGCGGATCTTCTTAAACTCCTTGGGGAAGTTGGTCTTGATGAACTCCAGGGTCTTGAGCGCGATCTCGGAACCGGCTTCGAAGTCGATGCCGGCGTAGATGTCCTCGGTGTTCTCGCGGAAGATGACCATGTCGACCTTGCCGGGATTCTTCACCGGGGAAGGCACGCCGGTGAACCACTGCACGGGACGGAGGCAGACGTAGAGATCGAGCTGCTGACGGAGGGCGACGTTGAGGGAGCGGATGCCGCCGCCGGTCGGCGTGGTGAGCGGGCCCTTGATGCCGACGAGGTAGTCACGGAAGGCGGTCAGGGTCGCTTCCGGCAGCCAGTCACCGGTCGCCTTGAAGGACTTCTCGCCCGCGAGGACTTCCAGCCACTCGATCTTACGCTTGCCGGCGTAGGCCTTGGCGACCGCGGCGTCGAGGACGCGGACGGACGCGCGCCAGATGTCCGGGCCGGTGCCGTCGCCTTCGATGAAGGGGACGATAGGATGGTCGGGGACGGTGAGTTTGCCGTTGGCGATGGTGATGCGGCCGGATGCGGAGGTGCTCATGGTAAGAAGGGACATAAGAAACCGCCTTCCGCTGGATGGTTTCAAGCCTATACGCAGGCGGGAACCCCGGGAAAAGAAAAGGACCCCCTTGCGAGGGTCCTTGTGATGACCGGGAGTGCCGGCGCCATCCGCCCCGAGGGACGGAAAAGACTAGGAAGAATTACTTCTTCTTAGCTTTGGTGGCCTTCTTGGCGCTCTTCTTAGCAGCAGCCTTCTTTTTAGCCATAGGTGTGTCCTTTTTTTGGATCGTTGTTGGGTTTGAGGGCAGCGCCTGAAGCGCCACCCTGACGATTCGCCCCACGCTCACCCGGGCGTTGCGCGCCTGACGGGTGATACGAGTACGGAGCTCCGACGGTACGCGGAAAGAAACCTGGCGGGACCGGGTGGTCTCCAGGGAAGGACGGGAGTCGTCGTAACGATCGAGGGCGAGGCGGATGGCCTCGCTCAGCGTGCTCAGACCGGTCCGGTGCTGGAAGGCGACCACCTCGGAGTGAAGCTTCGGGGGAAGCGACACGGTGATCAGGCTTTCGCTCGGGGTTTCGGTTCGGTTCGTCACGTTGCGGTCAACTCTTGATGACGAGTGATAGGTATTAACTGCGCTTGCGCAAGAGGAAACTTTCATGTCGTCGGGACGTCGCCGACGACGCGTAAAAAATCCTCCGCACGGCCGCATCGTAAACATGAAATCGATACGACCGCGGAGCGGACGCGTGGTTGACCGACGCGACGCGCGCGGGCAGGATGCCGTCATGAGCGAACACGCGCACGGATCGGACGAAGGCGCGCCGGGCGAATGGCGGAAGCTCGCCCTGCTCGCGGCCACGAGCGGCGTCTTAGGCCTGCTATCATTGGTCGCGGAACGCTTCGGCGAAACCGGGTCGACCTGGGCGCTCGTCTTCGTCGCCGGCGCCTGCCTCGCCGGCGGATGGGACGCCGCGATCGACGGCTGGGCCGCCCTCCGGCAGAAACGCATCGACGTCCACCTGCTGATGATCGTCGTGGCGATCGGTGCCTGGATCGTCGGCGCCCAGTGGGAGGGAGCCCTCCTGCTTTTTCTCTTTTCGACGGCCGGCGCGATCGAACATTACGCGATGGACCGCACCCGCGGGGCCATCGACGCCCTCCTCGATAAGTCTCCCAAGCATGCCCGCCGACTCGGTCCGGATGACGTCGAAACCGAGGTGCCGGTCGCGACCCTCAACCCCGGCGACCGCATCGTGGTCCTGCCCGGCGAACTTGTGCCGGCGGACGGCAAGGTGCTCGCCGGCGAGAGCGCGGTGGATGAATCCAACCTCACCGGAGAGGCCAAACCGGCCCCGAAACAGGCCGGATCGGACGTCGCCGGGGGGACGCTCAATTCCTGGGGCCGCCTGGTCGTCGAGGTGACCCGCGGCGAGAAAGACAGCGCCCTCCAGCGCATCGTCCGGCTCATCCGCGAAGCCCAGGACAGCAAGGCTCCTGCGCAAAGGGCCATCGACAAGTGGGGCGACGGCTATGCCCTCTTCACGCTGTCAGCCGCCGCGATATTCTATGTTTACCTGCGGCTCACGTCGCCGGCGGAGGCCGTCGGGCAAGCCGCCCCGCTCTATGGCGCGATGACGCTGCTAGTCGTGCTCAGTCCTTGTGCGCTGGTCTTGTCCGTGCCCTCCGCGGTCCTGGCGGCCATCGCGGCCGGCGCCCGCCAAGGCATCCTCTTCCGCGGCGGCGCCGCCGTGGAACGACTGGCCGACGTGGATTGCGTCTGCTTTGACAAGACGGGTACGCTGACCGCGGGCGTCCCTGAGGTGGCGGCCTTGGAAGTCTTCCCCGCGGACGCCGACCGCGGACGTGCCCTGAGCGCCCTGCAGACCTTGGAAGCGGCGACCACGCATCCCTTCGCCGCCGGGGTCGTCCGCGCCTGCCAGCTCGAAGGCGCCCGCCTCCTGCCCGTCCAAGG
>JBILHF010000067.1:0-7587 GCA_044350605.1 Opitutales bacterium | reverse complement strand
GACGAAGGTTACGACGGCCTGATCCTGCATCTCGACGCCGCCCGTTGGGGCGCCGTGACCGACCTCGGTGAAGGCCGCTTCCGTGTCGGCGGCGGCACCCGCCTCAAGGAACTTTGCGGCGTGGCCGCGCGCGAAGGCCGCGCCGGTTTCGAATTCCTCGAAGGTATCCCGGGGACCGTCGGCGGCTCTTTGCGCATGAATGCCGGCGCGATGGGCGGCTGGATCTTCGATGTCGTCGAATCGATCGAATGGCTGACGCCGCAGGGCCGCGTGCGCGCCGCGCGTCGCGACTGTTTCGACGCCCTTTACCGCGATTGCCCGCAGCTGCACGGGGCGGTCGTCCTTTCCGCCGTCCTCCGCTCGGCTTCGGCCGACGACTCCGCCGCCATCCGCGGGCGCATGGACGACATGGCCGCGCGTCGCCGCGCCTCGCAGCCCCGCGAAGCGAGCGCCGGCTGCGTGTTCCGTAATCCCGAAGGCGACAAGGCCGGCCGGCTCATCGACCTCAGCGGGCTCAAGGGCCGTGCCGTCGGCCCCGTCTCGGTCTCGCCGACCCACGCCAACTTCCTCGTCAACGCCGGCGAGGCCAAGGCCGCCGACTTCCTTACGCTCATGCGTATGGTCCGCGCCGAAGTGAAGGCCCGTCAGGGCGTCGAGCTCCAGCCGGAGATCGTCGCGCTCGGCCGCGAATGGAAGGAACTCCTATGAGCGCCGCCCGCGAGATCATCGTCCTCTGCGGCGGTCTTTCCTCCGAACGCGAGGTCTCGCTGCGTTCCGGCAAGGCTGTGTCCGAAGTCCTGCCCGGCGCCCGGCTCGTCGAACTCGCCGCCGACGCCTTGCCCGAGTGGCTCGACGCCGCCCGGCACGTCGTCTTCCCGGTCTTGCACGGCGGTTGGGGCGAAGACGGCCGCGCCCAGGCGGAAATGGAAGCCCGCGGCGTCGCCTTCGCCGGCTGCGCTTCGGTCGCGAACCGGCTCTGTATGGACAAGGTCGCGACCAAGCGTGCCATGCGCGCCGCCGACGTCCCCGCGATTCCCGAAGTCGCCTTCGCCGGCGCCGCCAAGCCGCCCGCCGCCGCGCTCATCGCCGCCTTGGGCGAACATCTGGTCATCAAGCCTTCCGACCAAGGCAGCAGCGTCGGTCTTTATATGTTGGAAGGGGAGGCCGCCGTGGCCAAGGCCTTGGCGGAGATTCCCGCCTCCGGCCAGTGGATGGCCGAGCGCCGCCTCCGCGGTCGTGAGATGTCGATCGGCCTGCTCGACGGCCGCCCCATGGGCCTCGTCGAGATCGTCCCGCTCACCGGCGTCTACGATTACCAGACCAAGTATACCAAGGGCGCCTCGGAATACCTTTTCCCCGCGCCGATCGCCGCCGAGCTCACCGTCGCCATCGGCGAGGCCGCCGCGCGCCTCTTCGCCGCCTGCGGCTGCCGGGACTTCGCTCGCGCGGATGTCTTCCTTGAGCCGGACGGCTCCTTCTATTTCCTCGAGATCAACACGATGCCCGGCATGACCGCCACCAGCCTGATGCCCAAGAGCGCTTCCTGCGTCGGGCTCGATTTTCCCGCGCTCGTGCGCCGCATGGCCGCTCCGGCCCTCGCGCGCGCCGCCCGCACCGACCAACGCTGACCATGGGCCTCTTCGATTCTTTGTTCGGCCGCCGCCGCGACGCTTTCCGCGGCCAGGCCGACCGTGACTGGCGCGCCCTCGTGCCGCAGGACGTCCAGCGCGTGCCCGCCGGCGAGCTCGGCCGCAAGCGCGTCGTGCGCTCCAAGCTGCCGACCGTCGCCGCGGCGCTCTTCCTCGGCGTGCTCGTCGCGCTGATCTGGTGGGCCGTCGACGAATCCGCGACCAGCGCTCCCGCCGGCAAGGTGCGCTTCCAGACGGACGGCTTCCTGTCGGAAGCCTTCGTGAAGAAGGTCATCGCCGCGGGCCCCGAAGGATTCGCGCGCGATGTCCGTGCCATCAAGGCCGACCTTGAGGCGGATAACCAGGTCGTCGCGGCCGACGTGCGCCGACGCGGCGACGGCACGCTGGAAATCAACCTGCGCGAGCGGCTCGCGGTCGCGAAGATCGTGAGCCTGCCCGACAAGGGCACGTCGATGCAGGTGCGCCTCGTGGCCGCCGACGGGCGGACTTTCGCCGGCGTCGGTTATCCTGAGCAGGCGGTCCGCAACCTGCCCGAGATCCAGCATTTCCGTGCGACCGGCGCCGAGGACAGCCTGCTCATCGAAGGCATCGAGATCGCCGCGCCCTTCCTCCTGACCGTGCGCACGACCTACCCGCACCTCTATAAGCAGTGGTCGGCCATCTCGCTCCGCGACTGTTTCGGCGCGCAGGAAGATTCGCCCGGCTCGAACCTCCGCGTGACCGTCCGCCCCGGGACGCAGCCGATGGACCGGCCGGCCCTGGTCGAGATCGTCTTCTCCACCGCTAACTGGCGCAATGAGCTCATCCTGCTTGGGCGCATCAACGTCGACGAACTCCTGCGCCGGCCCGGCACGACCGCGTCGGCCTACGTGCTCAAGATGTCCATCCAGAACCGGACCAACGCCGCTTCACCGATTCCCGAACCTCGTCTCGTCCCCGTCACCACTCCCGTCACCACCCCTCTCCGATGACCCCTAAGCCCCTTCCATCCCTCATCGCCGTCATCGACATCGGCACGCACAAGACCGCCAGCCTCCTCGGACAGGTCATCGACGGCAAGGCCCGCATGCTCAGCTTCAGCGAACGCCGCACCGACGGCGTCGTCAAAGGCACCGTCACCGACCTCGAGAAGCTCACCCAATGCGTGCATGAGGTCGTCAACGACATCGAACGCGGTTCCGGTCGCGCGGTCGAGCAGGTCTATCTCTCGTTGTCCGGTCCGGCCGCCGAAGGCGAACGCGTGAAGGGCTTCATCGCCGTGCCTGCGCACGACGGCAAAGTCACCGCCAAGGACGTCGCGGACGCCATCGCTTCGGCCAAGCGCCTCGAGCCGCCGGCGGGCCGTAGCACGCTGCTCTACATGCGCCAGCCGACGATGCTGGACAACCGCGCGGTCGGCAACGCCGTCGGCATGACGGGCAAGCGCCTCGAAGTGAACTTCTGGCGCGTGACGATGGAAGAAGGCAACATGCGCATGCGCGTGGGCATGGTCAACGGACTGAGCATCCGGGTGCGCGACTTCATCCTCGCCAGCCACGCCGCCGCCTGCGCGACGGCGAGCGACGCGGACAAGCAGGGCGGGGTGCTCGTCATCGACATGGGCGCCGGCACGACCGACTGGATCCTTTACTACAAGGAGCACATCCTCTGCGCCGGCTCGATCCCCGTGGGCGGCGAGCACCTGACCAATGACCTCAGCGTGGCGCTGCGCATCAGCCGCGAGACGGCCGAAGACCTCAAGCAGCGCTTCGGTTCGGCGCTCCACCGCGAGACCGACGTCAACCAGACCATCTGGAAGGACGGCGACAAGGGCGTCGGCGACCAGCAGTTCAACCGCGGCACGATCACCCAGGTGCTTTCGCTGCGCTACCAGGAGACGATCGAATTCGTCCGCAAGGACGTGCTCCGTCGCCTCGAACAGATCTTCCCGGGCCACGCCGTGCGCCTGGATCAGAACATGATCCCCTCGGGCGTGATCCTCACCGGCGGTTCGGCCAATCTCGCCGACGCCGCCGAGGCGGTCCAGCTTGTGACGGGCGTCTCGGCCCGTGTCGGCGTGCCTGACTTCGAGAACGAATCCCTGCGCAAGCCCGAGTATGCGGGCGTCGTCGGCCTCATGACCGCGGCCTTGGCCGACGCCCCGCCGGCGGTCGTCCGTCCGCGCGGTTTCCTCGCGCAGCTCAAGGCGCTCTTCCGCTTCTAAGATGGCCACGCCCGCTTCCATCCTCCTGGTCGGCCTCGGCGGCGCGGGCTGCGCCATGGTCACCCGCCTCGCGGCCCAGCTCCCGGCCGAGGTTTCCGTCGCGCTGCTGGACACCGATGCGCGCGCCCTGGCCTCCGGCTGTCCCGGTGCGAGCCTGCAGCTCGGTCGCGCGCAGACGCGCGGGATGGGCACGGGCGGCGAGGCCGCTCTCGGCTTGGCTTCCGCCGAAGCGGAGGAACCGGCCCTGCGTCGGCTCTTCACCGGCGTTCCCGTGGTCGTGCTCGTGACCGGTCTCGGTGGGGGTACCGGCAGCGGCGCCGCCGCGACGGTCGCCGGCTTCGCGGCTGAGACGGGCGCCACGGTGCTCGCCTTCGCGACGATGCCTTTCTCACATGAAGGCGAACGGCGCATGCGTCAGGCCAACGAAGCCGCGGTGAAGCTGGGACAGAAGTGCCACGGCCTCGTGATGGTCCATAACGACCTCCTGCTCCAGCAGGTGGCGCCCGACGCCCCCTTGTCGGAATCCTTCGCCGCCGCCGACGCCTGGGTGGGCGGCGCCCTGCGCGGGCTGGCCAGCGCGTTCGCGCCCGGCGCGCTCATCGCCGTCGATCCGGCCGCGTTGCGCTCGTTGCTCTCGACGCCTGGCTCGCCGACGCTCTTCGCTTTCGGCTTGGGCGAAGGTGAAGGCGCCGCGATGAAGGCCGCGCGCGCCGCCATCGAATGTCCGCTGGCCCACGCGCCCGGCGCCGTCGCCAAGGTCGCCTCGCTTTTCGTGCACGTCGCCGGCGGCAACGCGATGACCTCGACCGAGGCCTTCGAAGCGGTCGCCGCGGTCCGCACGCGCTTCGGCGGCGAGACCTCCACGATCCTCTGCGCGCGCGTCGAACCCACGCTCGGCGATCGCATCGAGGTCTCGGTGCTCGGCGCCTCGTTGCCCGCGCCCAAGCCCCCCGCCAAGACGAAGAAGGGCGGCAAGGGCGAGGATCCCGCGCAGCCGATCTTCGAGTTCGCGACGGAGGAATCGATGCGCCGCGGACTCTTCGGCGGCACGCCGATGACGTTCATCGACGGCCAGGATGTCGACGTACCCGCGTATATCCGCAAGGCCGTGCGCCTGCCGCCGGCGCCCTGAAGTTCGCTTCCCGGTTGCGCCCCGCCCCGGTCCTCCTACGTTCGGCCTTATGCCCGCGTTCGACGTAGCCGCCTGCCGCAAGGACTTCCCGATCCTGGGACGTTCCGTGCGCGGCCGTCCGCTGACCTACCTCGATAACGCGGCGACCTCCCAGAAGCCCTCGGTCGTCATCAAGGCCCTCGAGCGCTATTACTCCGAGCAGAACGCCAACGTCCATCGGGGCGTCCACCTCCTGAGCGAGGAGGCGACCACCGCCTACGAAGCCGCCCGCGGCTCCGTCGCGAAATTCCTCGGCCTCAAGGACACCCGGGGCTGCGTCTTCGTGCGCGGCGCCACCGAAGGAATCAACCTCGTCGCCGAGTGCTGGGGCCGGGCCAACCTCAAGGCCGGCGATGAGATCCTGCTCACCCATCTCGAGCACCACGCCAACATCGTGCCATGGCAGGTCATCGCCGAGCGCACCGGCGCCAAGGTCGTCGTCACGCCCGTCACGCCGCGCGGCGAGGTCGACCTCGTGGCCTTCAAGGGTCTGCTTTCCACACGCACCAAGCTCGTCGCCTTCGCGCACGTCTCCAACGCCCTCGGCACCGTCAATCCCGCCGCCGAGATGACTCGCCTCGCGAAGGCCGCGGGCGCGGTGGTGCTCATCGACGGCTGCCAGGCCGCCGCCCACTTCAAGGTCGATGTCCCGGCGCTCGGTTGCGACTTCTACGCCTTCTCCGGCCACAAGACCTTCGGACCGACCGGCATCGGCGTCCTGTGGGGTCGTCCGGACCTCCTCGACGCCATGCCGCCTTACCAGTTCGGCGGCGACATGATCCGCAAGGTCGACTTCGCCGGGACCACTTTCCGCGAGACCCCGGAACGTTTCGAAGCCGGTACGCCGGACATCTCCGGCGCCATCGCCCTCGGCGTCGCCTTGGAATACGTCATGCCCATCCAGGAGGCCGCGCATGCGCATGAGCAGACGTTACTCGCCGCGGCCACCGAACGCCTCAAGGCCATCAAGGGACTGACCATCGTGGGCGAAGCGCCCGAGAAGGTCGCCGTCATCTCTTTCAATCTAGAGGGTGGCCATCCGCACGACGTCGGCACGCTGCTCGACGCCGATGGCATCGCCATCCGCACCGGTCACCATTGCTGCATGCCGCTCATGAAGCATTACGGCCTCAGTGGTACCGCCCGCGCTTCCTTCGCGTTCTACAACACCCTCGAGGAAGTCGACCGCCTGGCCGTCTCGCTGGAGAAGGCGCGGAAGATGATGGCCTAAGCCTTGGCGGTCGGCTCGGTCTGATTCATCGATCGACGCAGCACGTCGAGGATGCCTTGGACTTCCCAATTACGGGCGGCACCGGTCAGGCCGACCAATCCGCGGGCGTCCTGGATATCGTCGGGGTGATGCCCGGGCGGCCAATCGAGCCAGCTGCGGTCGAGGGAGTGACGGGCGTCCTGGAGTAAGGGGAACAGGGCGTTGATGCAGAGCGTATCGGCGCGTCCGTCGGAGAGGAGGCACGCGAAGACCTCGTCGATCAACCGACGGCGGGCGGACTTGAGGGGTGAGGCGGGCAGGGTGAGGGCCCAGTCGCGTAGGCGCTCACGCCAGTCGGGGCGCCGTCGGTGGAGTTCGAGGTATTGGGCGAGCCGGCGGTGTGGGTGGCCGGCCGGACGGAGGCCACGCAGGCGCCACCGTCCGCATTTCTCCATGTAGAGCGCGTCGAGTCCGAGGACGAGCATCTCCTCCGGCGGGTGGGTGCGGGCTAGTTCGGACATCGGGGCGCGGTTGCCGCCGAGGCCCAGGGCTTCGACGAAGAGCTCGTGGCAGGCGGCGTCCCAGCCGACCTCCTTCACGCGGGCACGGGCGTGCTTGGTCTTGTTGCGGAAACGTTCGAGGGCGCGACGACGGAGGCCGAGCACCAGGTTCGGTTCGGCGGCGAGCACGCGGCGGGCGACCTCCCGCGAGCGGCCGCGTAGTTCGAGGAGGGCGTCTTCCTCGGCCAGGTCCTCTAGGTCACGCGGCAGGTAGGGCAGGAGTACCACCGTCTCCGGGCGGTGTCCCGAGTGCGTTGTCACGTCCTTCGTGCCCGGGAGCAGCACCGCATGAAGGATCACGCCGCCGAAGTGCGGATCGCGGTCGTGTCCATGGGCGTGCCAGTCGGCGCAGCGCAGGTGGATCTCGATGTCGCCGCGGAGACGTCGGCCATCGACTAGGATTTCCGCGCCAAGGAAGTCGGGACCGGCGCCGCGGTTCCAATCCCCCGGGTGGAGGATCTCGATCGTCGCGCCGGAGGCGGCGGCCATCGGTCCGCGGACTTCGCCCGACGCCCAGAGGCGTTGGATGGCGCGTTCGCCGATGGCGAAGGGGCCGTAGGGGCCGTCGATCTCCTCGACGCGGACGCAGGTGCTCATGCGCGCATCCACGCCGAATCGCCGGCGCTTGGGAAATCAGGAGAAAGCCCAAGGGGAAGGCACCGAATCCGCTTGAGGGAAGACCCTAGCCGCCGTTGAATCCCGCTTACGGAGAGGTGGCAGAGTGGTCGATTGCAGCTGACTTGAAATCAGCCGAGCCGCAAGGCTCCGGGGGTTCGAATCCCTCCCTCTCCGCC
>JBILHF010000021.1:0-27944 GCA_044350605.1 Opitutales bacterium | reverse complement strand
GCGGCCATGCCCTCGCGCCAGGCGAGGTCGGAGGCGTGGAAGCGACCAGAGGACAGGCCGGCAGCGATGTCCTCGGCGGCGAAAACCCCGAGCTGCTGTTGGTGACGAGCGACGTGGATCTGCATGTCACTTTGATAGGCGAGGTGACCTTCCTCGCAAGCCTAGGCCCGCTTCAACCCATCGGCCGGAAGAAGGGCCAGACGGCCAGGGCCATGAAAGCCAAGGCCACGCAGCCTGCGCCGAAGCCCGCCACCGCCAAGGCCAACAGGGGCTTCCAGGCGGTGTCCCGATGCGCCTCCCGCAGCGAGACCGACAGATAAGCCAGCATCGCGAAAGGCGCGAGCGCCCAACCACATGGCACGATGGCCAGCATCAGTATCGCCCCGGTGACGTAAGCCACGACGCGCGCGGTCACGCGGAAGCCGGCTTTGCCGCCGCCGAGAAGGACGAGAAGAGCGTGGAGGAGACAGGCGCCGCCTAAAATCAGCGCGACCATAGCCAGCGGAAAGCCGGCGAAGAACGCCGCGAAGCGGCTTAAATCTAATCCGGCCGGAGCGACCACTTGGATTCCCGAAAGGATGCTGCGGCGGCCGAAAGGCAGCGCCGCGCCCATGAGGACCAGCTGGAGGTAAACGAAGGGCGCCGTCAATGTGGCGCAGAAGAGCGCCCAAACGGCCGCCCGGCCAAGACCTGCGGAAATGGTCGACGGACGAAACGCCGAGCGAGGCGCCGACCAGACAGCCCGCATGGTCCGCGCCCAAGCCGTCCAACCCGGCCACAGTTTGGATGACGCCTCGAAGGCGAGCGCCGGCGGCGGCACGAGCGTCTGGAAGGCGCCGATCGCCGCCGCGAATTCCGGACGGGCCGCGAGCGCGATCCAGCCCGGTTCGCCCTCGCGCCAAGAGAACGTCGCGGCGGCCAGACGACCCGTCGCGAGGCCGGCCTCGACTTCGGAGCCGGACAACACCCCGACGCTGAACCCTCGCTCGGCGAGGTGGTAGGGCGTGGCGCTCATGTCAGCGAAGAAAGTGGTGAGGAGGGCGGGACTCGAACCCGCGACCCGCAGCTTAGAAGGCTGCTGCTCTGATCCAACTGAGCTACCCCCTCATGAAAGTGACCGTAAGACGGCCACCCCAAGCAGGCAAGCCGTCAGCCGACTAGCAGATCAGGTCTCTGAAGTTGCTGAAATCCGCCGAAAGACCGCCCGGCATGCCCTTGTTGATCACCGAGACGGCGTCATGGGAGTGCAGGGACTCCAGATGGGAGCAGGCGATGACGAAGTCGCGGACGCGGGCGTCGGCGTCGAACTGCTCGTAGACGACGCGCGCGGCGTCTTCGACGAACTTGGAGTAGGCGCCGTTGAGCTCGGCGAAGGCCTGCTCGTCCTCGCGTTTGACCATCACCTGGGTCTCCGTCTGGAGGCCCTTGAGGCAGAGATCCTTCATGTCCTCGACGAACAGGGCGCGTCCCGGAGAGATCTCGGCGACGACGCGGGCCTTCGAGCGCTGCGAGTGCGGGATGCCGTAGGCGCTACGCTCTTCGCGGGCATGCTCGGTCAGCTCGGCCGAGCACGGGCAGGCGGAGGAGTAGACGAAGTCGAAATGGACGTAGCGACGGAGACGATCGAGGTCGTCGATGGTGCCTTCGAGGACGGCGCGGTAATACTGCCAGCCTTCGAGTCCCGAGCGGAGGGACTTCTGCAGGATGGGATAGCGGAATTCGACGAGGATGCGGGCGCGGCTGCAGTCGAGGTCCTTCTTGTAGCGGATGAGGACTTCTTCGAGGAGCTCGTGCGAAAGCACGCGGTCCTTGAACTCGTAGAAGGTCCGCATGATGCGGGACATGTTGATGCCCTTGCGGTCGGCCGCCAGGGACACCGAACCGGTGATCGTGCACTCGAGGGGGAGCGGCTTGCCGTCGCGGGTGGCGACCAGCATCGGCAGATGGAAGCCGGAGATGCCGACGTGCTGGATCGGGACGTTGGCGCCCTGGATCAGGGAGGCGTCCTTGTTCTGCATGTCCGGCAGCGTCGCCCGGTAGGCGTCGTCGGCGCGGAAATTCCGATCGTAGCGGCGGGAGAGATCCCGGCTGCGGGGCGGATGTTCGGCTCGGCTCATGACGTGGAGGGTGGAGGAAAAGTCCTGACGGGCAAACGGTCGGATGAAAAAGCCCCCTGCGCTGGAGCCACCTGCCGGATTTGAACCGGCGACATTCTCATTACGAATGAGATGCTCTACCAGCTGAGCTAAGGTGGCGGCGCAGAGGAAGGAAGAACATGGGCGGCCCGAGGCGGAAATCAAGCCTTGGCGACAGGGGAAATGCCCTCGCCAGCCGCTAAAATTAAGGCAAAGGTGGCCTGAGCCCCATGCGAGCCGCCCTGATCGCCCGCCAGTTCGACGTCCAAGGACGGCTCGTGACCGTCGAGCCCTACGGCTCCGGCAACGTCAACGACACGTACCTCGCGATCTTCCGGACGACCTTCTCGGAACAGCGCTTCATCGTGCAGCGCATCCGCAAGTCCGTCTTCCCGCAGCCCGAGGTGATCATGCAGAACATGCGCGTGCTCACCGACCACTGCCACGCCAAGCTCGAGGCCGAGGCGGAAGGCACGGACCGCATCTGGCAGCTTCCCAAGATCATCCAGACCAAGGCGGGGGAAGACTGGGTGACGGACGCCGACGGCGACCTCTGGCGCGCGATCTCCCAGATCGCCAGCGCGCAGGCCTTCGAGAAAGTGCGCAATCCGGAGCACGCCCACGAGGCGGGCATCGTGCTCGGTCACTTCCACCGCATGGTCAGCGACCTGCCCGCGGAGAAACTCGGCTACGCCCTGCCCGGCTTCCACGTCACGCCAGGCTACCTCGCGAAGATGGACGCCGCGCTCGCCACGCCGGGCGGCCAGGAGCGACTGCACGCCTCGGTCGAAGCCAAGCGCGCCGTCCGCTTCGTCGAAGCGCGCCGCGCCCGCTGCGCGGTGCTCGAAGAGGCGCGCGCCCGCGGCGACCTCTCCCTGCGCACGACGCACGGCGACCCCAAGGTCGGCAACATCATGATCGACGAGGCCACCGGCCGCGGGACGTGCATCGTCGACCTCGACACCGTGCAGCCCGGCTTGGTGCATTATGACATCGGCGACGCCACGCGCTCGGTGTGTAATCCCGCCGGAGAAGACGCGCCGGAGCTAGGCTCGGTCATCTTCGACCTGGATCTTTTCACCATGTTTTACAGGGGTTATCAGGCGCACGCCCGCGACTTCCTGAGCCCGGCCGACCACCGCCATCTGTTCGACTGCATCCACCTGATCCCGCTCGAGCTCGGGCTGCGCTTCCTGGCCGACCATCTCGCCGGCGACGTCTACTTCAAGGTCCGCTATCCCGGCCACAACCTGCGCCGCGCGCTCGTGCAGTTCAAACTCGCGGAGAGCATCGAAGCCCGCGAACCCGCGATCCGCAAAGTGCTCGGCGAACCCTGATGCCGACCGAGACTTCCGCTTTCTCGACGACGCTGTGGATCGCGGCCGCGATCCTGGCCGCGCTCATGGTCCGTGGCGCCTGGCGCGGCTATCGCCGCGGCCCGCTCCGGCAGCTCGCCGGCCCGGCGGCCCTGACTGTCGGCCAGCTCTGCGGCTGGTTGTTCGGCGGCGATCTCGGTCACGCCTTGCTGCAAGGGACTTCCTACCCGTGGATGCTCCGCGGGATCACCGGCGTGGTGGGTCTCGCCTGCGTGGCCGGCCTCCTCACTTACGCCCTGCTCTGGCGGCTAGGCCGTCTGCCGGAAGGCCAGGACGAAGCCGAGAGCCCAGTCCTCGGCGCGCTGGTCGGTTGCTGGACCGGAGCCCTCTACTTCGTGTTGCTGGTCGGCATCCTGGCCTCAGTCGCCTCCGTCTACGACCTCGTCGCCCGCCCGGGCAGCCCGGCCAGACACTGGACGGTCGAGCTGCGCGATGAACTCGCCGCGACCCCTTTGACCCGAGAGCTCAAAGAATGGTCCCCGATCCCCGACGAGCAACGGACCCTTATCCGCCAGACTCGCCGGCTTATGGCCGACCCTGAGGCTCGCCGCCGCCTGATGGCCCAGCCCGAGATCCGGGCCCTAGCCGCCCACCCCACCCTCTACCAGGCCTGGGAGGATAAAAAGGTTCGTGAGTTGTTGAATAACAATGACTTAAGTGGATTTATCGACCACCCAAAGGTCCGGGCGGTCCTGGCGGACGAAGTCCTGCAAAAAGAGGCCGAAAAGGTGAATCTGGCCAAGGTCATTGACCGCGCCCTCCTGCCCTCGAAAAAGTGAGGTTATGACGATTTTTTGGTAGTCCACGCCAAGCCTTTGCTTATGTTCAAACCTCCCTCCCCACTCCCATGAACAAGTTCTCGCTCCTCCTGGCTGCTCTCTGTGTCTCCCTGCATGCCCAGGATGCAAAGCCGGCCGACGCCAAGGCGGCGGCACCCGCACCTGAGGTCAAGCTGAGCGGCGGCGCCAAAGCCGAACCGAAGACCTATTTCGCCGACGTCTGGGTGGGACGAAGCATCGCCGACTGCCTGACCTTCCAGAACAACATCCAGGTCCTCGGCAAGCAGGTCGAAGAGCTCAAGCGCCTCCAGATCTTCCTCGAGAACGCCCTGACCACCCCGGAGAAGGAAGCCCGCGGCCACGAGATCGCCGCCAAGCAGGCCAAGCTCAAGGGCGACAACGAATCGATGGGCAAGCTCTACGGCGGCTTCAGCATCGAGCGCCCTTTCAAACTGACCCCGACTAAGATCGTTGTCGCCACCCCGATCTCAAATGAGGAGTTCACCAAGATCTCTGCTGCCAAAGATTATAAGCCGGAAAGCGTCTTCGGCCTCGGAGATAAGAAATTCCTGATTCGTGACACGGTTTCTGGTCAGGGTGAAGTAGAAGCATTCAGCATCACTTTTAAGCGTATCAGCGACGCCAAAGCCCAGCTCCAGCAGTTCGTAGATATCCAGCCCAAGCTCACCAACGAAGACGAGAAGAAGCAGGTAGAAAAAGCGATCAAGGAGATCCAAGACTTCCTCGCCAAGAATCTTGAAGAGTTCAAGAAAGCCCGTGGCTTTGACTTCACCTCGGACGCCATCACCCTAGCCTCCGAAGCGCAGCTGGCCGTCCAGATCACCGAGGACGAGAAGAAGGCCATCGAAGCCAAGAACGCCCCGGCTCCTGAAAAGAAGTAACCCGCTTACCCCAACCCTAACCCCACCCTAACATGTCCGCCACCGAAGCCCCCGCCGCCCCGGCCGAAGCCCCGAAGGGCCCCCTCATCGAGATCCTGCCGCTCGGCCAGAACCTCGCCCGCGTCGTCCTGACGATCTCCAACCAAGCCTCCCTCGCCCGCTTCCAGCAGGAACTGCAGACCCTCGGCCAGCACTTCGGCCGCCTCCAGCAGCTCCAGCAGCGCATCCAGGTCGCCCTCACCACCGTCGAGCGCGACGCCCTCACCAAGGTCGCCGAAGCCGAGCTCAAGGACTTCAACGAGAAGGACGCCGTCTTCGCCAAGGTCTGGGGCTTCAATGTCCCGGCCATCGCCAACCGCCAGTCGACCTTCGTCAACACCGGCCTCCGCCTCCTCGCCGTCGTCTCGGAAGAAGAGCTGACCAAGGCCCGCGCTGACAAGAACTTCAAGGAAGAGCAGGTCGTCGTCCGCGGTGACCGTCGCCTCCTGCAGACCGCGGAAATCCGCGGCTTCGACCTCGTCGTGCAGTTCGACCAGTTCGCCAAGGTCCTCCAGGCCCGCCGCGACGCCTTCCTCCAGCTCACCGAACTCCTCAAGCGCGCCGAGAAGGATGAAGACAAGACCCGCATCCAGACCCAGCTCGACCAGACCCGCGAGCTCCTCGAGAAGGGCAACAAGGAGATGCTCGAGAGCGTCGGCTACTCGATCACCCACAATTACGAAGTCGAGATCCTCGAGTCCAAGTTCGTCATCCTGCTCAACCAGGAAGAAGTGAACCAGATCGTGGCCGCCGCCCAGCAACAGCAGGCCGCCGCCGCTCCGGTCGCCATCGAAGCTCCGAAGCTCGAGAAGAAGACCGAGAAGAAGAACTAAGCCTCACGCTTAGCCTTCGCCCTCAGGCCCGCCCTCACCGGCGGGCCTTTTTGTTGGCTAGAATAGCTCGCCCTGCTGCGCGTCCGCGACGGGCTTGGCCTTGGGCTTCGGCGCCGGATCAGCCTTCGACGCCTCGGCCGGCGCCGTCGACGTGCGGCCATGCTTCGTCTGATACCGACGCAGCGTCGAATGCATCTCCATCTCGGCGAGGAAGGCTTCGACGCCGGTGATATCCTCCGCGACGGGCGAGCCGGGTTCGAATTCGAAATCGGTGCGGAAGGTGACGAGGCGGAGATTGCTGCGGATCCGTTCGGCCTCCACCTTGACCTGCTCGCGGAAGCGCTCGGGCTGCAGCGTGTCGGCGGCGGCGAGGACACCCTCGAGGTCGCCGTATTCGGTCAGCCACTTGACCGCGGTCTTGGGGCCGACGCCTTTGAGTCCGGGAATATTATCCGAGGCATCCCCCACGAGCGCGAGGTAGTCCGCGATGCGTTCCGGCGGGACGCCGAACTTCTCGGTCACGGCGGCGGGGTCGAGGCGACGCCAGCCGAGCGCGGGATTGGCGGTGGGCGGCGGGGCGAGCTGCACGACCGGGCCGCCGACGCACTGGCCGAAATCCTTATCCGCGCTGACGATCACGCAGGCGTCGCCCGACGCGGAGAGGATGCGGACGGCGGTCGCGATCAGGTCATCGGCCTCGACGCCGCGTCGCTCGAAGACTTGGAAGCCGAGGAGCGCTGTGAGTCGCTTGATCTCCGGCAATTGCAGGACGATATCCTCCGGGGTCTCGTCGCGCTGGGCTTTATACTCCGGGAGGACTTCCAGGTGACGGTCTGACCCGCCGAGGTCGAAGAAGACGGCGCAACGGTCCGGCTGCTCCCCTTCCCGGAGGTCCAGGAGGGCCTTCATCCAGCCATGCAGCGCACCCGTGGGGAACTGGTCGGATTGCCGGCGGAGATTGGAACGCTCCATCGCGAAGTGACTGCGGAAAACCAGGTTGAACCCATCGATGAGCAGCCAGCGCATGGGGTGATTGTCGCTCCGCCCATCGGGAGCATCGAGAAAAAAGCAGGCCCGCCATGCGGCGGGCCTGTCGGACCGAACTTGAACGTTCGGCTTACTTCGCCGGCTCGGGGGCGACCGGCGCGGGCTCGGTCGGGTTCGCGGCCTCGATCGGCTCGCGATAGACCGCGCCGCCCGGCGAGATGAGCGTCGGATTGGAGAAGGTCGCGCCCGCACGCATGCCCGGATGGGTGCTGCGGAGGGTGGCGCCGCCCGGAGAGACGAGGTTCGCGGTGACGAACACCATCAGGCTACGCTTGGCGACGGACTTGCCGCTGGAACGGAAGGCCGCGCCGATGAGGGGCAGGTTGCCGAGGACGGGGACCTTGTCTTCCACACTGCGGACTTCTTCGCGGGTCAGGCCACCGATGACGACCGTGGCGCCGTCGAAGACGGTGACGTCGGTCGTGACTTCGCGGGTGCTGAAGATCGGCTGGAAGAAGCCGGAGGGGACGGTGACGGTCACGCCACCGGTCAAGGCGACGGAAGTGCCGCCGTATTCCACGAAGCCTTCGAACTCGGTGACCTTCGGCTTGAGGTTGAGGGCGATGGAGTCATCGGCCGCGACGGTCGGGGTGACTTCGAGGGTCACGCCGACTTCCTGGACGGTGAAGTCCTGGGGCGTACCAGCCGTGATCGCGACGGAGGTGCTGGTGGCGCCAAGGGCGCCGCCGCCGCCGCCCTGGCCGACGTTGGACTGGATGTCGCCGTAGGCCTGCGGATAGCGAAGCAGCTGGGCCACCTTGATGACGGCCGTCTTGCCGTCGAGGACGGTCAGGCTCGGGGAGGACATCAGGTCGCTGCCGGCGCTTTCTTCGATGGCGCGGATGGCGACCGCGAGGGTCTCCTGGCCGAGCACGCTGACGTTACCGGTGTAGGTGTTGGCCAAGTTGCCGAGGTTCATGCCTCCCGGGAAGACGGGCGCCACGTTCGGGAAGGTCTGGGTGTTGTTGGTCGTGACGCCGCCCTGCGTGATCTGACTATTGATGGTCAGGTTCTTCGGAGGGGTGTTGTTCTGGGCGAACACGCGGTTGATCGAGCGGAGATTGCTGGCGGCGTTGACGTTGCCGATGCCACCCGCTGTCGGAGCGAGCGTCCAGTTGACGCCGAGTTCGTTGAGCGTGTTCTGGGCGACTTCGATGAACTTCGCTTCGATATGGACCTGCTTGATGTCGGAGTAACGACGGATGATGTTCTTCACGCGGTCCAGGTTCTTCGGGCTCTGCGTGACGATGAGGCGGGTGCCGTCGAACGAGAGGGTCGCCGGCGGCTCGAACGGAACGCCCGAGCGGGTGAGGAAGCTCTTGATCGCCATTTCCTGAGGGTTGCCTTCGGCCGGACCAGCCGCACCGCCGGCACCGCCGAAGGGATTGGCCGCCGCGCCGCCCGGGGCGGTGGTGTTGAGACCCTGACCGGTCATCTTGACGACCGCGGCCTGGGTGAGTTCGAAGAACTGGGTATCCAGCAGGCCGTCGCCGGCGTCCTTACGGACTTCGACGATGCCCGACGGGCTGACGGAGAAGCTGTAGCCGACGCGCTTACAGAGATAGTCGAGGGCCTGGAAGACCGTGACGTCGCGGAGCTGCAGGTTGACGGTGGGACTTTCGCCTCCATCGGTGACGGGGACGATGTTCACGCCCTTCTGGTCCTTGTCGTAGGTCTGCGAGAGGCTCGAGAGCTTGGTGAGGGCGCGGTCGAGAGGTTCGTCGCGGGCGACGAATCCTTCGGGCAGGCGGATCGTCTTCATCTTCTCGGTGACCGGGTCGTTGCCGACATCGGCGATCTTGGTGTTTTCGCGGTTGAAGACTTCCGGGAGCTTCCAGTTTTCGTCGAGGAGCTCGAGGAGCTTGCCCTTGGTCACGCCACGGTTCCACTGGCCGGAGTTGTTAGAGAGCATCTCGCGGATGCGGATCTGGTAGGCCTTGGATTCCGAGTTGTTAGGCTGATACTGCAGGACTTCGCGGTAGGCATCGAGGGCGCCCTGGTAGTCGCCATAGAGGTAACGGGCGCGGCCCTTGACGAGGAGCTCGTTGACCTTGTCATCCTTGACGCGGACGCCGGGGGAGAGCTCGTCGATGTTGCGGAAGGTCGGGTCGTTGCGCTTGGCGGCGAGTTCCTTCTGGAGACGGAGCACGGCGGGATCGTCCTCACCCTTCAGCTTCGCGTAATCGGCGACGAGGGAGGTGGCGCGGGTCATGTCACGGGCGTCGATGGCGATGAGCGCTCGACGGGCGAGAGCCGAAGCCTTGGTCGCCTTGATGCGTTCCTTGAGGTCCTTGTTGGAAAGGCTCTCGGAGCCGAGGGCGCGGTCGGCGGCGTCGAGGTCGGAGATGGCCTTGTCGACCGATTCAGCGGTGCCCTTGCGGAGCAGCTTCTCGGCGGCGTCGATCGCATCGTCCTGCTTGGAGAGGGCGGCGGCGTTGTCCTTGGCGAGGCGCTTCACCTCTTCCTGGGCGACGGAAGCGCTGCCGGCATCGCGGCGGACGGCGATCTCCTGCTTGGCGAGGGCGATGGTGTCGCGCAGCTTCTGGGCGGCGGCGGTGGGGATGGCGGCGATGGCGGCATTGGCGCCGTCGAGGATCTCCTGGGCGCGCTTGAGGTCGCCGGCAGCTACCTTGGCCTTGGCGGCTTCGATGGCGCGGGTGACTTCTTCAAAGCGGTTCTGGTGGGCCGTGGCGACTTCGTCGAGGGCGCCGCTGGCGGCGGGGGCGACGACGGCTGCAGGCGCAGCCGGAGCACCGTCGGTCGGAGCGGCGGCCTTGGCGTCGGCGGACTGCTTGGAAGCGGTGGCTTCGGCCAGGGCGGCGTTGACGGAGGTCAGGCCTTCGTTGGCTCCCATGTCCTTCGGGTCGATCGCGAGGATCGCCTCGAACTTCTCCTTGGCGACCTGGAGATTACCTTCATCGCGGGCCTTCAAGGCTTCGGCGAGGAGCAGCGGCTTGCGCGAGGCGGCGTCCCCATCCTGCGCGACGAGGGTGCCGGCGGCGAGGGCGAGGGCGAAAGCGGCCCAAGCGAGCTGCGAACGGTGGATTTTTTTCATGAGTGGGGGGCTTTGAAAATTACTTGATGGAAGGGGTGGTGGCCTTGGGCGCAGGGGCGGCGGGCTTGTTCTTGGGCGCGGGGGGTGGGGGCGCCGGGACGACGAGCGTCTGCTGGTCGAAAGTCTTCTTACTGGGCCTCTTGGGGTTGAGGACGATGGTCTTCTCAAAACTCACGCTCTTGTTCTTCAAGTCAATGCCTTTGACCACGAAGGAGGCTCCGTTGAGGACAAACTTATCCCCAGCCTCGTGCAGGGTCAGGCTCCAGGCCGGATCCTCGGGGGAGCGGAGGACGACATGTACGCGGGTTTTGTCCTCCAGCGGTTTCTCGTCATTGATCTCGAGGACCCGTCCCCATTGACGGTCGTCGACCGTGAGGATGTTACGCACGAACGGGAAGCCGTCCTCATCCTTGCCTTTGACCACGCGATAGGACTTCAGGGTCAGGTTAGGGGCGTCGGGGATGGGTTTGTTCAGCTTACAATCGTCGAGGTAACGATTGGTCTTCACGTTCTTCAGCGAGAACAGGCGGTCCTCTTCCTTCTTGCCCGGCGGGAGCGAAGAAGAACTGAGCATGTAGGTGTAGGTCGGGTAACCGACCGAGACGAGCTCCACGCCGAAGGGAGGCAGCACGTCGGCCTTGCGGCTGCGCGGGACGTATTCCTTGATCGTCGGATCCCAGACGACGTCGATGGTGGTGAAGAGATCGTAGTCCCAGTTCTCGTCGTCTTCTTCAGGGCTCAGCCAATCTTTGACGTTGTCTTCAAGGGACGCGCGGGGAGCCGTCGGGTAAGCGGCTCCGGCGGGCGGCGCCTGGCGAAGCTTGGTGAGGACGGCGGTCTTGCCGTCTTCGTCCGGCACCGGCGGAGCGATCCAGCCCGGATTGAGGTAGACGGCGACACCGCCGGCGAACAGGAGCGCGCCGAGGGCGACGAGAAGGATATCCTTGCGGGAGTTCATGTCCGGGATGCTTTATTTCTTGGGTTCGCCTTCGACACCGGCGGCAGGCTTCTCGGCGGGGATGGAGAGGTAGTCGACCTGGACCACGAAGGTCGAAAGCTTGCGCTGCACGACCTGGACACGCTTGTCTTCGGAGGAGGCGGCGCCGGCGGAGTTGGCCGCCGAGGCGGCGGGAGCCTGATCGAAGAAGGAAAGGGCCGGCGTGCCGACGACGACGGGGCTCGGTCCGGCGGCCGCGCCGGCGACCGGGACGAGCGCGACGGGCGCGGAGAGCAGTTTCTCGACCTCCTTGGTCGTCGTGCCCACGTCGATGGTGGTCACGGCGAGCGGACGGCCGGAATTACGGATCTTGTTCACGAAAGTACGCAGGGTCGGGGTGTAGCCGACGAAACGCACACGGAACGAAAGCGTCTCGACGAGGCCGTTGCGGGCGAACGTGCGCGCCGGGGCGAACTCGTCGGTCTCATTGCGGGGAGCTTCGCTGTCCGGACCGAACGTGCCGGCTCCGGGGCGCCCTTCCGGGATGACGATGTAGGTCTCGACGGGCTCGCGGTCGACGGACTCGATCAGCAGCGGCGAACCGACTGGGCGGGATTCGATGAGCTGACGGACCAGGAAATCGATGATGAGGCGCTGCTGGTCGACCTTCTGGAAGTCGCGCTTCGGGGAAGTCCCTTGGTTATGGATGTAACGATGGAAACCGAAGGCGGTAGGCTCGTTCGGCGAGAATTTCACGCCTTGGTCAGCCGCCAGCTTGCGCCAGCCGTCGACCGACTCACGGAGCAAGGCGCTGAGTTCGGCCGAGTTGGCCGAAGCCTTGCCACGGATGGCCATCTCGGGGTTGCCGGCGATCAGGGCGTTCAGCTTCTCGCGGTGGGCGGCGAGATCGGCGACGTCGTTCTGGGCGGCCTTGACATTGTCTTCGTTGAGAGAGACGAGCGCTTCGCCCGGGGCGAAGGCGTGGCCGTTGAGGAGGCCGGCTTCGACGGCGGTGCTGCTCCGCAGCGCACGGGAGGTCTCATCACCGCCGCTATAAGCGAGGTAAGCCATGGCCAGTCCGGCGAGGAAAGCCGCCCCGAGGAGGATGAGTCCGAGGTTGAAGCCGAGGTTCTTCTTGAAACGGTGCATGGACTTAGAGGGCCTTTTCCTTTTGGATGACGAGAGTGATGGTGGCCTTCGGATTGCGGATGGTGTTCTGCTCCGTCACGCTGATCTCGTTCTCCGGGACGGAGCTCACATAAGGGGACTTACGCACCGCATCAAGGAGCCGGCCGATGTGCGCCTTTTCCGAAGCGGACTTATACTGCTTCACATCGTAAGCGACGTCGGAGAACAGGAAGCGGACCGTGAGGATGACCTTGGTGACGACCACGGGCGGCAGCGGCGGCTGGCCTTCCGGCGCGGGCGCGGCCGGCTGGGTGTCATACTTTACGTGCATCTCCTCGATCCAGGTGTTCTTACAGGAGCCGACGCGGGCCTGGAGGTCGCCCAGGAAGGCCGGCCAGTTCGAACGGTTGAGGACGACGAATTCGAGCTCCTTGCACTTGGCGGCGAGCTCGATGGCCTGCTTGCGCGATTCTTCGATGGCCGAGCGGCGGGCGGACAGTTCGCCCTGACGGGCCACCACTTCGGCGATCTGCTGCTTGTTCCAGCCTTCGGAGGAGGCCAGGGCGAGCCAGACGCAGAACGGGGCGGCGGCGGCGAGCGCGGCGGCGGCGAGGAGCCGCGGCTTGCGCGCGTCGAAGGCCTGCTGGGCGGCGATGTCGCGCGGGATCAGGTTGACGCCGATGGGCTGCGGCAAGACGAGGCGGGCGGCTTCGCCGATGACCTCGGTGATCTGATACTTAGCGCGCTGGAGCTGTTCCGAAGTGATGCTTTCGCCCGGCGTGATGACGGCGGACGGATCGAAGAGTTCGACCTGAAGACGGAGGGTCTCGCAGAGCTGCTCCGAAAGGCCGGGAACCTGGGAACCGCGGCCGGTCACGAGGATGCGGGCGGGCTGGCGACCATTGGCGCCACGGCGGACGTTGATGAGGCGGCGGTTGATGTCCTGCGCGAGGCGGCGGATGAAGGTCTGCGCGTTCGCCTGCAGGACGGCGACCTGCGGATCGGTTTCGGCAAGCTGGAGCACGCCGGAGAAGTAGCCGACCTTGATGGCTTCGGAGGTCGCGAAAGGCTGGCCGGTGTTGTCGGAGACACCCTGGGTGAGCAGGTTACCACCCATGTTGGTGGCGGTCTGGATGTTGACGCCGCCCGGACCGACGAAACTCAGCGTGGTCGAACGGGCGCCGACGTTGACGATGAGGACTTCTTCCGCGGAAGAACCGCCGCCGAGCCGGAACGCCTGGCTGTCGAGCAGCGGGGCGGCCTGGATGGACATCGGACGGAGCCCCGCCGAAGTCACGAGATTGGCGATGCGCGTGGCGACCTCGGTGCGCAGGGCGAAAAGCAGGACTTCGGCTTCGACGCCATCGGAGGCCATCAGCTGGCTGTCCCAGATGACTTCGTTGAGCGGGTAAGGAATCGCGTTCTGAGCTTCGAAGGCGACGATCTGGGCCTGCTTGGCCTTCTCGACCTGCGCCACCTTGAGAGGCTTCTGCAGCAGCAGGAAGGCCGGAGCGATGACGGTGACGCGACCCTTGAGGTCATGCTGGTTCACCAAGTTGGCCAGCGCGGCGATCGCCGCGTTCAACCAGTCGTCGTCACCGGTCAGGCCGGGGGCGATCTCTTCGACGAAGAACTGCTCGAGGACGAGCGTGCCGGAAGCGGCGGAGAACTGCGAGACCGAGACGTTAGACGCGGCAAGATTGACGATGGTGGCCTTCTTCTGGCTCATACGGGAAAGGGGTGGGGAGGATTAGCGCGAAGACGCGTCTTCCCGGATGAACTCCGGCTGAGGCGAACCTTGCGGCAGGCTGTCGTAAAAGGCGGAGGGCACGAGATAATGGGGGCGGAGCATGCCGTTGTTGGCGTTGACGGCGCGGTCGGCCTCGGAACGGGCGACGTCGAAGGCCTTCTTGTCGATGAACATCTTGTGCATCGCGTTGGCCATGTCCGGGACCGGGCGGCCGGCTTCGGTGAAGAGGGGCTGCTCGGTGCCGCCGACGTCGACCTGGACGTAGTAGAAGTCGGGCTGCATCTTGAGACGGTCGCGCTTGATGATGTCTCCGGGGAGGTAGAAGTAGACGGAACGATCGGAGTTCACTTCCATCGTGAGCACCGTCGCGGACGAGCGATAATAGGCGAACTCGGCGGCGGTCGTGGTACCGATCGGCTTGAAAATCAGGGTCAGGGTGACCTTCACCTTGTCGACCCAGGTCTTGTTGATCGGCTTCTTCGGGCCGGCTTCGGCCTCCCCGGCGGCAGCGATGGCGGCGGGGTTGAAATTAGCGTGGAGCTCGACCTGCGTACGAATCCACGGATTCTGCTGACCGCCGAGCTTGACCGGGTCGAAGTGGATCGAGCGGACGTTGACGGCGCTTTTACCCGAGGTCGCATCGGCCTTCCCCGCCTGGGCGAGGAGACCGGAAACGGACAAGCAGAACGCTATTAGGCTGGCAAAAACAGCACGTACTTGGGGCATGGGGAGGGGAAATGTGTCTTTGGCCGTCGCGGGTGGCAAACGCAAAAAGACGCCCTTCGGGAACAATAGTTTATTGCAAATATCTTGCGTCTAAGCGCCATTCCTGAACCATCATTCTTTGCATGCGTCGCCTCCTCTCCATCTTGGGCTTCCTCAGCTTCACCGTCGCGGCGAATGCTGCCTCGGAGCCGGCCAAACCTTTGGTGATCTCAAGTTTCACGATTATCGCAGACTGGGTGCAAGTCCTTGGAGATAAAAGAGTTGAACTGGTTAATCTTGTCCCGTCCCACAGCGAAACCCATGGATACCAACTCAGCGCCCGGAACGCCCGCGACCTGCGCCGAGCCCAGCTGATCGTCGGGATGAGCCCGACGCTTGAGCCCTGGCTGGAGGCCTGGGCGAAGTCACACGATCGCTCAGCCCAGCTCCTCTGGCTCTTCGATGACCGCAAGCCCGCTCACGATGGCCACGCCCATGGCTCCGACCCCCACGCCTGGACGGACCCTTCGGAGGTCAAGAAGATGACGCGGGTCCTCGCCACGCGGCTCGGCGCACTGATCGGGGCTGAAAATTCGGAAGCATCTTATCAACAATATGTTAAGGAGGTGGAACGGGTCGACGAAGTATTGCGCCGGCTCTTCTCCACCCTGCCGGCCGGACGTCGCAGCCTGGTGACCCAGCACGCCAACCTCAGCCACTTCGCCCAAAGTTACGGACTGCGGATCGCCCGCACGATCCTCGCGAGTAGTTCCGCCGAGTCCGCCGACCCCTCGGCCCGGCACTTCTCGGAGTTGCTGGCCTTGATTCGCCGCGAAGGCATCCGGGTCATCGTCACCGACGCCGGACAAAGCGACGCCTTCGCCCAACGTCTGGCCGAAGACGCCGGCCTCCCTCCCCCGCTGAGCCTTTCCTTCGAATACCTTGAACCGGCCGGACGCCCGGGCGACAGTTGGACCGGCATGATGCTCCATAACGGCCGCCGCCTCCACGAGGCCCTGTCCACCCGATGAGCCCCTTCTGGCCACGATTGGGTCGCCAGATCGGCGACGCCGCCTTCGCGCTCCTGCCCACGCTCCGCTACGCCCGCCCGGAGAAGAACGACTGTTCCGGCGAAGCCGTCGTCGCCCGCGGCCTTGCGGCCGGCGCCCGGGTCGATGGCCCGGCAGCTTTCCGGGCGGCGGATTTCTCCATCCCCTGCGGTTGCCGCACGGCGTTGATCGGCCCCAACGGCTCCGGCAAATCCACGCTCCTCCGCGTCCTCGCCGGACTCGTCCCGCCGCAAGCCGGCGAAGTCCTCGTCGCCGGCGCGCCGCCCGCATTGGGTCGCAGCCGGATCGCCTATCTCTCGCAACGCCCCCAGCTGACGGAAGGCTTTCCGCTCCTCCTCCGCCGGCTGGTGCAGATGGGGACGTACGCGCACCACGGGTGGTTCGAGGAATGCCGCCACGGCGAAGCCGCCGTCGACCAGGCACTCGCGCAGCTGGGCCTGACGGAATTGGCCGACCGACCGGTGCACGCGCTTTCCGGCGGCCAGCTGCAACGCGCGCTCATCGCCCGCGCTTTCGTGCAAGGCGCCGAAGTGCTGCTGCTCGACGAGCCCTATGCCGCGCTCGACGCGGCGAGCCGCGAGATCATCGAACGCTTCCTCTTCGACCAAGGCCACGCCTTCACGGTCTTGATGGCCACGCACGATCCGGCCGACCTCGCGCGCTTCGACCGTATCCTCGAACTGCGCGGCGGCGCCGTGCTCACGAAGCACGCCTGCTCGGGCCACGACCACCGCCATGCTTGACCTCCTGCTCGAGCCGCTGTCGGAACCCTTCTTCGTGCGGGCGCTCCTCGCCGTCGCCCTCGGCGGCGTCACGTGCGCCTGCCTCGGCGCCTACGTGGTGCTGCGCCGCATGGCGTTCGTGAGCACCGCCCTCACCCACTCCATCCTGCCCGGCGTGGTCGGAGCCATGCTGCTCGGTTTCTCGCCCTACCTCGGCGCGCTCGCGGCCGCCTTGCTCACGGCCGGCGGCGCGGCCTGGCTCGCGTCGCGCAAAGGCGCGAGCGAGGACAGCGCCATCGGCGTGATGCTTTCGGTGATGTTCGCCGCGGGCGTCGCGCTCATGCAGCAGGCGAACTCGTGGCGCGACTTCGCCGGCCTGCTCTTCGGCAGCGTGGTGGCGGTCGGCGCCGCCGACCTCTGGGTGATCGCGGCGACCGCGGTCGGCGTGCTCTTCGGCCTGCGCGTCCTGCACAAGGAGCTGGAGCTGGCTTCGTTCGACGAAGAATACGCGTCACTGCTCGGCGCCCGCCCCGGCCTCATGCGCATGGTCCTGCTCGCGCTCGTCGCGCTCGGCGCGGTGTCCTGCGTGCGGCTCGTCGGCGCCCTCCTGACCACGGCGCTGTTCGTCATCCCGGCGGCGACGGGCGTGCTCCTCGGCCGCACGGTCCCGCAGGTCATGGCCTGGGGCGTCGCCTGCGCGCTCGCGGGCGGCGTGTCCGGCCTGTATCTTTCGTATTACCTGCCGGCGGTGCCATCGGGCGCCGGCATCGTCCTATGCTGCGCGGTCCCGTACCTGCTCGCGCGGCTCTTCGCGCCGCGTCGCTGATCAGAACCGCGGCGGGCGGAGGCAGAGGGGCGGACCGAGCACCTCCCGGGCGACGATCGCCTGGCGCAGCGCGGCCGCGCCGCGGAACTGCGAGCGTGACAGCGCGCGGGCCGGACGCGTGACCACGAGGTCGGACGCGTCGAGATGGACGGCGGCCGCCGGACGCGCGGGCCCCTCGGCCACCTCTTCGGCCGGTTTCGCCGCTTTCTTCGGAGCGACGGCCGGCCGCGACTTGCGCGAACGGCGGGGGATGGGCGGCGGCGCAGCCATGGCCGTGGGCGCCGGTTGCTCGACCTTCGCGCGCACCTGCTGATAGGCCCAGACGGCGAAACCGCCGGCGGCCAGGAGCACCTTCAAGATGAGCGCGCCTTCCATGCTCAGGCCTTGGCGCCGGGCGCGGGGCCGTCACCGGCGATGCCCTTGCGCATCTCGGTGTCGGAGCGGAGGTTCTCGAGACGCTGGAAATCAAGGTAGCCCATGCGGCCCGATCGGAGCGCTTCGGCGAGGGCCTGCGGGATCTGCGCCTCGGCTTCGACGACGCGGGCGCGCATCTCTTCGACGCGGGCGCGCATCTCCTGCTCGAGGGCGACGGCGGCGGCGCGACGGATCTCGGCCTGGGCCTGCGCCATGTTCTTGTTCGCGTTGGCCTGCGCTTCCTGGAGGGTGGCGCCGATGTTCTCGCCGACGTCCACGTCCGCGATGTCGATCGACATGATCTCGTAGGCGGTGTTGGCGTCGAGGCCGCGCTCGAGCACGGTCTTGGAGATGCGGTCGGGGTTCTCGAGGACGAACTTGTAGCTCTCGGAGGAGCCGATGGTCGTCACGATGCCTTCGCCGACGCGGGCGATGATGGTCTCTTCCTGCGCGCCGCCGACGAAGCGGTCGAGGTTGGTGCGCACGGTCACGCGGGCCTTCACCTTCACCTGGATGCCGTCCTTGGCCACGGCGTCGATGGTGGTGCGGCCGCTGGAAGGATTCGGGCAGTCGATGACCTTCGGGCTGACGGAGGTGAGCACGGCCTCGAGCACGGACTTGTTCGTGCCGCGGGTCGCGATGTCGATCGCGCAGGCGCGGTTCCAGTCGAGATGCAGGCCGGCCTTCTGCGCGGCGATGAGCGCCTGCACGGTCTGGACGATGTTTCCGCCGGCGAGGTAGTGGGCGTCGATCTTCTCGACATCGACCGAGAGGCCGGCCTTGGTGGCGGCGATCTTGGCGTCGACGATCACGCTGTAAGGCACGCCGCGTAGGCGCATGCCCACGAGGTCGAAGATGCCGACTTCGGCGCCGGCGAGGCGCGCGCGGACCCAGACGGCCAGGAAGGTGAGCAGGAAGAGGACGAGCAGGAGCAGGGCTCCGGCGGCGATCCAGATGACGACGTTAGGGATATCCATGGTGATAAGCAGGGGGAAGGGTTCAGCGGGAGCGACGCACGGTGACGCGGCCGGCGCCGGCTTCGACGACGACGACCGAGGCGCCGCGTTCGACGAAACCGTCGAGCGAGAAGGCCTCGAGCAGGGCGCCGTCGACCTCGGCGGTGCCGGAGGGGGCGAGCACGGTCACGGCCTTGCCGGTCTTGCCGACATACACGGCGTAACCCGCGGCGGCGGGGACGGCGGCGCCGTCGTTGCTGCTGACGTTGATCATCGCCCGGCCGATGCCGGTCTGCGGGAGAAGCCGGCGGAAGGCGAAGAACTCCAGGGCGAGGACGAACACGAAGGCGGCGCAGAAGAGCGCGCAGGTGAAGGCTCCCGCGGCGGCGGAAAGATAGATGCCGACGAACGAGATGGCCGCGCCGACGAAGCCGAGGAAGACCGTCGGCAGGAAGAACTCGGCGGCGATCAGGACCAGGCCGGCCACCAGCAGGCTGACGGGCAGGAGCAGGGAGACTTCGGCTTCGTTCATGGCGCCAAGATGCCCCGGACCGGCGGCCTTTCCAATCTTTTCCGAAAGCACCGGCTATAAAGCCGCGGCGTGGTTATAAGCCCCGTGTCTCGCTTGCCGAACGGCGGCCGGTCGCCCTATCCTGCCGCATGCCCAAGAAACCCGCCGCCCCCCGCCGAAGTCGGGTCAAAGAAGCCCACCACGTGCTCGAGGACGCTTTGCGCAAGGCCGGCGAAGACCGCCCGGGCGACCAAGCGCAGGTCCACGGACAGGTCGCGAAGTCCCTCGGGGTCTCTCCTTCCATGCTCTATAAATGGCGCGAACCGGCGGACCAAGGCAGCGGCCAGCCGAATCCGCTCCACCGCACCGCCCAGCTGATCGTGCTCACCGGCGACACGCGCATCCTCGACTGGCTGGCGGAGAAGGCCGGCGGCCAGTTCACGCCGGTCGAGACGGACCCCGCCGCCGGCGCCCTCGACCAGGCCGCCAATACGCTCGTCCGTGAGTTCGGCCTGCTCATCGCCGACGTGGCCGACGCGATCGCCGACCGGCGCGTGACGCCCGACGAGACGCAGGCCCTGCGCGCGAAATGGAACGGCCTGCGCAAACGCGCCGAGACCTTCGTCCGCCGTTGCGAAAAAGGCGACTACGGCGCCGACAAGTGAGCGTTTTCGCTTTCCCCGCCCGCGCGAAAAGGTAACCAGCAAGCATGGCCGAATTCACCATCCGCCCGTATGGCGACCCGGTCCTCCGGGCGGTGGGCGAACCTGTGCGCGAGTTCGGCGCGCCGCTGCGCACCCTCGGCGACGCGATGCTCCGCGCGATGAAGGCCGCCAAGGGCATCGGCCTGGCTGCGCCGCAGGTCGGCCTCTCGCTGCAGCTTTTCGTGATGGACGTGCATGACGAGGATTTCGCGCCCGTGCTCGACGGCCAGGAACGCCGGCCCGAGGACATCATGCCGATACTGCTCGCCAACGCGACCGTCACCGTGCCGCCGGGCGAGCCCGACACCTACACGGAGGGCTGCCTCTCCTTCCCCGGCGTCACCGGCGACGTCGAGCGCGTGGAGCGCGCGATCGTGCGCTACCGCGACGCCGACGGCGCCCCTCACGTCCTCGAATGCGCCGGACTGCTCGCGCGCTGCGTGCAGCACGAGCATGACCACTGCCAAGGCGTCCTCTTCATCGACCGGATGACGCGGCCGCACCAGCTGCTCACGGCGGCGAAGGTGAAGAAGCTCAAGCGCGCGACGACCGCCGAGATGAAGGCGGCGCGCAAGCAGGCCTGATCACTTCGCGACGGGCGGGCCGACGCGGACGGTGAGGAGACCGACCGGCACCGCGGTGCCTCCGACGGGCACGCCTTCGACCTGGAAAGCGATCGAACCCGCAGGGGCTTCGGTCACGCTCGCGCGCCACTTGGCGCCGACGACGCCGCCGGCCGGACCGCCGCCCGCGACGATCGCGACATAAGCGTCGGCCGCCACGGAAAGCTTGGTCTGGGAGAGGCAGATATGCGCGAGCAAAGCGGAGCCGATCGGCTGGCTGTCGCGCTCGAAGCCGAACACCCAAGGCGCGACACCCTGCGTGAGGCGCGGAACGAAACTGCGTTCGTCGCGCAGCAGGAAGCCGCACGCGGCGGGCGTGGCGCCGGCGCGCTGCTCGACGAGGACGAGTTCGGAGGCGACGAGCTGGAGGGAGTGGGCGTCGGCGAGACGGAGGAAGAGCAGCGCCTGCGAGCCGTCGGTGGTCAGCGCATACTGCTCGGCCCACAGCACGGCGAGCTGCTTGGGCGCGGTGGCCGGCTTGAGGCCTTTCGAGAGCGCGGGCGCGACCGGCGCGACGCCAGGGACATAAGCATAACCTTCGGCAGGCACGGCGGCCAGAGCGGCGCCGGTCCGGCGCGACCAAGCGGCGCGCAGTTCGGCGGTGAGATCGGCGGGGCGTTCCAGTCCGGCGGAGCTCACGCGCAGAGAGCCGATGAGGTGAGCAGAAGTGTAACCGAGATCGACGGCTTGCTTGTGCAGGCGACCGACGGCGGCATCGAGGGCGACGGCCGGAGCGGCGCCGGCGAGTTCCGCGGCGTATTCGACCGGCTTGGTCTTCTCGGCGACACGCTGGGCGGCGGCCAGGCGCAAGCGGGCCAAGGAGGGGGCGACCTGACGGACCTGCGCGGTGCCCTCATCGATGATCTTCTGGGCACGGGCCTTGATCTGCTCGGGCGTCTCGGAGAGACCTCCGGTCTTCGGGCCGTTGGTCGTCGCCGAGGCGGCCGTGCTGGTGCTCATGATGCTCTGACCTGCCTTGATGCGGCTTTCTCCCAAAGCATTGACTCGCATTGAGTTGTGCCATTCCGCCAGCTCCGCGGGCTTCAAATGGCGCACCACCTCGGCATCCGGCACCGGGGGCGGGGGCACGGGCTCGCCGACAGCGAGCATCAGAAGGGAGGCGAGGAGCGCGTTCATGGGGACTCAGGATTCGTCGAACTTACGGGCGAAAAGGGCCTCCATCTCGCCCAGGAGAGCGGCGGCATCCTTGCCGCGGACCGAAAAACGCAGCTTCGAACCCTGACCGGCGGCCAGCATCATGAGGCCCATGATGCTTTTGCCGTTCACCGACTCATCGTCTTTTGAGACCGTGATTTCGCAGTCCGGGTAGCGGTTGGCCAGCCGGACGATCTGGGCGGCCGGACGGGTGTGGATCCCCATGCGGTTCTGGACGGTGAATTCGCGGGCCGAAGCCTCGTGGGTTTCTTCCATAGATAAAGGGGAGCCTGAGAGAGGACTCACAGGATAGGGCAAAGGGGAGGCCCCCTGCAAGTCGGGTCAAGGCAAATTGAGCCGAAGGGAGGGGACGCTTGACCTTCCTCGGCAGACCCCTCCAATCGAGCCAAACGAACTACCGTGGCCAAGCCCGCTGTCCTTACCCACCCCGAATCCCTGAAGCGCCCCGCCGGCCCTTCTGAGTATGCCAAGGATCCGGTCAACGCCTCCATGTCAAAGGCCGATAAAATCGCCCTTTACACGAAAATGGCCCGTATCCGCCATTTCGAGCAGCGCTGCATCCGCATCTACCAGCAGGGCAAGATCGGCGGCTTCCTTCACCTCTACGTCGGCCAGGAGGCCGTCGCGGCCGGGACGATCTCCCTGCTGGGCAAGCACGACCACATCATCACCGGCTACCGCGACCACGGCCACGGCCTGATGGTCGGCATGGGCATGAACGAGTGCATGGCCGAACTGACCGGCCGCGTCACCGGCTGCTCCCAGGGCAAAGGCGGTTCGATGCACTACTTCGCGCCCGATAAGAATTACTGGGGCGGCCACGGCATCGTCGGCGGCCAGGCTCCGCTCGGCACCGGCCTCGCCTACGCCGTCAAATACATGGGCCTCAAGGGCAGCTGCTTCGCCTACATGGGCGACGGCGCCGTCAACCAAGGCGCGGTCCATGAAGCCTACAACCTGGCGGCCCTCTGGGACCTGCCGATGATCTTCGTCATCGAGAACAACGGGTACTCCATGGGCACCTCCCAGGAGCGCTCCACCGCCCACCCGGGCTGCCTCGCGAAGCGCGCCGAAGGCTACGGCATGGCCTGGGACGTCATCAACGGACACGACGTCTACGAAGTCCGCGCCAAGACCGCGATCGCCCTCAAGCGCGCCCACGAAGAATCCAAGCCGACGGTCCTCGAGATCTTCACCTACCGTTACTTCGGCCACTCGATGGCCGACCCGGACAAGACCTACCGCGACAAGGAAGAGATCAAGGAATACCGCGAGAAGAAGGACCCGGTCCTCGCCTTCGAACAGGAACTCCTGCGCGAGAAGGTCCTCACCGCCGAGCTTTCCCAGCAGATCAACGACGCCGCGATGGCCGAAGCCGACAAGGCCGCCGTCTTCGCCGACGAGTCGCCGGATCCCACCGTCGCCGACATCACCAAGCACATCTACTGGGAAGAAGACAACCGCGGTCCGGACACGACCAGCCGCGGCACCATCATCTTCGAATAATCCCTCTTCGCACCTACTGTCATGGCCGTCATTTCCTACCGCGAAGCGCTCCGCGCCGCGATGCGCGAAGAACTCAAGCGCGACGACAAGGTCGTCATCATGGGCGAAGAAGTCGCCCAGTTCAACGGCGCCTATAAGGTGACCGAAGGCCTCCTCAAGGAGTTCGGACCGAAGCGCATCGTCGACACCCCGATCTCCGAAGCCGGCTTCATCGGCCTCGGCATCGGCGCCTCGATGCTCGGCATCCGCCCGGTGATGGAACTGATGTTCTGGTCCTTCTCGTATGTCGCGTTCGACCAGATCGTGAACAACGCCGGCAACATCCGCTACATGTCCGGCGGCCTCATCAACTGCCCGATCGTCATCCGCGGTCCGGCCAACGGCGGCACCAACGTCGGCGCCACCCACTCCCACACGCCCGAGGCCATCCTCGCCTCGCACCCCGGCATCAAGGTCGTCTGCCCGGCCACCCCGTATGACGCGAAGGGCCTGCTCAAGGCGGCCATCCGCGACAACGACCCGGTCTACGTGATGGAGAACACCATCCTTTATAATGATAAGGGCGAAGTGCCGGACGAAGACTACATCGTCCCGCTCGGCGTCGCCGACGTGAAGCGCCAAGGCACCGACCTCACGATCGTGGCCCACGGTCGCGCCGTCATCACGAGCCTCAAGGCCGCCGAGATCCTCGAACAGGAACATGGCGTCAGCGTCGAGGTCGTCGACCTCCGCTCGATCCGCCCGCTCGACGAGGAGACCATCCTCGCCTCCGTCCGCAAGACGCACCGCGCCCTGCTGGTCGAAGAGAACAAGCCTTTCTGCGGCGTCGACGCCCAGGTGGCCTACCTCATCCAGTCGCGCGCGTTCGACGAGCTCGACGCCCCGATCCACCGCGTGTCCTCGATCGACGCCCCGCAGATCTACTGCAAGCGCATGGAAGACCAGCAGCTCCCCGACGTGAACCGCGTCGTCCGCGAAGCCCTCAAGGTCCTCGCCTGAACCCCGCCCCTCTTACTCTTCAAATCCGATGGCTGAAATTATCGATATGCCGAAGCTCTCCGACACGATGTCGGTGGGGACTTTGGTGAAATGGAACATCAAGGAAGGCCAAGTGGTGGCCTTCGGCGACATCCTGGCCGAAGTCGAGACCGACAAGGCCACGATGGAACTCTCCTGCACGGTGCCGGGCACGGTCCTCAAGATCTACGCCCCGGCCGGAACGCAGCTGCCCGTCGGCGCGCCGATCTGCGCCATCGGCAAGAAGGGCGAGGCCGCCCCTGAACCTTCCGCCGCTCCGGCCCCCAAGGCTCCCGCGACTGCCGTCCCGGCGATCCCCGAGAAGACCGACGTGAGCTGCATCCCCGCCGCTCCCGCTTCTTCCGGCTCCGTCGCTCCGCAGTCCGACGGCTCCCGCACCAAGGCCTCCCCGTATGCGAAGCGCATGGCTGAAAAGGCCGCGCTCAACGTCGCCGCCCTCGCCGGCTCCGGCCCCGGTGGCCGCGTCGTCGGTCGCGATGTCGCCGCCGCCGCTTCGGCTCCGGCCGCCGCCGCTCCTTCCGGTCCGCTCAACGTCGCGGTCGCCCCGCCCGCCGACGGCAAGGGCATCCAGCCTGACGCCGACGTCCCGGTGGGCGGCATGCGCCAGACGATCGCCCGCCGACTCCTGGAGTCCAAGATCACCGTCCCGCACTTCTACCTCGAGGTCGAAGTCGACGCCGCTCCGCTCATGGCGATGCGCGAATCGCTGAACAAGCGCCTCGCCGAAACCGGCGCCGACGCGATCAAGCTCTCGGTGAATGACTTCATCCTGAAGGCCTCCGCCGAAGCCCTCCGCCGCGTCCCCGCGGTCAACGCCTCCTGGGCCGGCACGAGCATCCGCACCCACGGCGCGGTGCACCTCTCCTTCGGCGTCGCCCTCGAAGACGGCCTGGTCACCCCGGTCATCCGCGACGCGCACGCCAAGACGCTGAAGGACATCGCCGTCGAGGCGAAGGCCCTCATCGGCAAGGCTCGCTCGAAGAAGCTCACGCCGAACGAGATGTCAGGTTCGACCTTCACGGTCACCAACCTCGGCATGTATGGTGTCACCGGCTTCTTCGGCATCATCAACGTGCCCAACGCCGCGATCCTCTCCGTCGGCGCGACCATCAAGAAGCCCGTCGTCGACGCCCAGGACCGCCTGGTCATCGGCCACCGCATGGTGATCGGCCTCTCCGGCGACCACCGTGTCGTCGACGGCGCCAACGGCGCCCAGTTCCTCCAGGCGCTCAAGCAGCTCCTCGAAGAACCGGCGCTGATGCTGATCTAAGCGGAGCGCAGGCTCTTCCGAGACCCGGGCCCGCGAGGAGCCCGGGTTTTTTGTGCCCGCGTCAGAACGTGCGGACCGCCGACAAGCCGCCGTCCACGTGCAACACCTGGCCGGTCATGAAGCGGGAGCTGCCGGAGAGGAGATGCGCGACGAGCGCGGCCATGTCTTCGGAGCGGCCGACCTGCTGCAGAGGGTGACGCTTCCCGGCGGCTTCCTTCTTGAGGTCGGAGTTGAGCAACGCGCCGGCGAGCGGCGTGTCGGTCAGCGACGGCGCGATGACGTTCACGCGGATGGTCGGCGCCCATTCGGCGGCGAGACTCCGGGCGAGCGCTTCGACGGCGCCCTTGGCGGCGGCGATGCTCGCGTGCATGGGCATGCCCTGCGCGACTGCCACGGTGGAGAAGAGCACGACGGACGCGTTACCGGACGCCTTGAGCGCGGGGAGCGCAGACTGCAGAGCGGCGATGGCGCCAAAGAGGTTCACCTGCAGGTCGCGCTGGAAATCTTCCGGCGTGAGGCGATGGAAGGGCTTGAGCGAGATTGAGCCGGGGAAGTAGACGAATCCGTCGAGGCGTTCGGGCCAGGTGAGCGGACCGGGCGCGGCAGCGTCGAACGGCTGCGCGACGATGTCGAGGTCGGCCAGCTTCTCCGGCGAGCGGCACGCGGCGTGCACGACGTGCCCGTCGGCCTGGAGCTGCGCGACGGCCGCGCGGCCGATGCCGGAGGTGCCGCCGATGATCGCGATGTGCTTGGACATGACCGTAAGGTTACGGACCGGCTTCCCGGGTCAAATGACCAACCTCTTTTCCGGGCACGAAAAAGGCCGGAGGCGAACCTCCGGCCTGATGCGGGCGACCGGCGGGCCGCTTACTTCTTCTTCGGAGCCGCAGGCTTGCGCGGGGTCTTCTTATCGAGGTTCGCCTTGAGCTCTTCTTCCGAGAACTTGGACACGACGCCGGCGGCAGGGACTTCCGCCTTCGCGGTCCAGACAATCGCGTTCAGGACGAGGGTGCGCTGGCTTTCGTTCGACCAGCCGGCGTGGTAGTGTCCGCCGGTGAAGCCGAAACCACGGCCGCCGTCCTTGCGCTCGACGGCCCAGGCGACGACTGCGGGCTTCTTCTCTTCGAGGACGAGCTTCTTGACGTCGGGGTTGCCGGAGTGAGGGCCATCGCCGCGCTTCATGGTGTCGGCCGGCGCGACCGCGGACAGAAGCGGCGTGACGCCTTCCATGCCGTCGCGGAAACGCATGTTGAAATACCACTCGTCGTTGGAGCCGAACGGCTTCACGCCGCGGCTGGCCGGGTGATCGGGGATGACGGTGAAGTCGGCGGTCCAGTGCGGGTTCACGGACCAGTGCTGCTCGAAGTAACCACCGAGCCAGTCCTTGAACTCGAGGGCGCCCTTGCCCTTGGAGGAACGTCCGGCCGGAGGCGGGCTCACGGGTTTGCCGTCGACGCTCAGCCAGCCGGCGCGCTCATAGGCGGGCTCGACGGCGTAGTGCAGACAGACGAAGCCGGTGCCGGCCGCCATCTTCTTGGCGAGCTGATCGAGGTGCGGGAGGGCCGGGTGTCCGCCTCCGCCGTCGGAGTAGATCACGATCGTGTCCGCCTTGGCGACGCGCTCGTCAGACGGCCATTCGCCGTTGAGGGCGACGTCCACGTTGACGAGGTCGGCGGCGGACTGCTTCAGGCCGGCGGCGAGGAGCTGGATGCCGGCGTTATGTTCGTGTTCGCCGGGACCGTGGCTCGGCTTGCCGGCGATGAGGAGGACGTTCTTCTTGTCCGCGGCCGAGACGAACGCGGCCGAGAGCAGGAGGAGGCTGAGGAAGGACTTCTTCATGGGTGGTTACTTGATCTCCTTGAGGATGATGTCCTTGACCTGGACGACCATGGGAGGCCCGGCGTGGAGCTGGAGGGCGAGCAGGCCCTTCTTGGCGCCGACGGCGGTCTCGTCCGTGACGTCGATGGTCTGGACGCCGTTGATGAAGTGCTGCAGGTGGCCGCCTTTGGCCACGACGCGGTATTCGTTCCAGTCGCCGGCCTTGATCTTGGCCTGGATCTCGTCGGTCTTGCCGAGCGAGCCGGTGACTTCGATCTTCGGCTTCTTGGCGTCGGCGCCTTCCTTGATCACGACCTTCTCGCCACGCTTGGCGAGGATGCCGCGGCCCCTCTCCTCATAGAGGATGCCGGAGTAGGTCTTGCCCGCTTCGAAGTCGCCCTGGTAACCGGAGATCACGAAGCCCTTCGCGTCGACGAGCTTCGAGCGGTACTGGACGCCGGAGTTGCCGCCGACGATCTTGTATTGGAACGTGAGCTCGAAGTCGGCGACTTCGCCTTCCCACACGAGGAAGGTGTTGCCCTTGGTGGGCTTCTCCTTGGTCGTGCGGCCGGTGATGACGCCGTCTTCGACGGACCAGAAATCGAGGCCTTTCCAGCCGGTGAG
>JBILHF010000043.1:0-14822 GCA_044350605.1 Opitutales bacterium | reverse complement strand
CGGATTACTTCTGCTTGCCGAAGAAACGGTTCAGGTTCTTCAGGCCCTTGACGGCGATGTCATCGCGGTTCGGCTCCATGGCGCGCCAGATGGCGGCGGCGCGGGCGATCACCTTGACGTCGGTGGTGAAGGACTCGATGACGACGTCCTGCTTGTAGCCGATCTTCTTCAGGGCGGCGACGATGGGCTTCCAGTCGAGGGAGTCGCCACCGGGGGTGCCGCGGTCGGTGCCGCAGGCGTGGAAGTGACCGAGATGCTTGCCGGCCTTGAGGATGGCGGCCGCCTGGTTCTTCTCCTCGATGTTCATGTGGAACGTGTCGAGGTGGAGCTTCACGTTCGGGAGGTTGATCGCCTTGACGAGGCGGAGGCCCTGGTCGCAGGTGTTGAGGAAGTCGGTCTCGAAGCGGTTCAGGGGCTCGATGTCGAGCTCGACGCCCTTCTTCTGCGCATACTTGCCGATGGCCTTGAGGTTCTTGACGACGAGCTTGAAGTGCTTGGCCTTGGTCTTGTCGTCATGGGCGCCGATGAGGCCGACGACGGAATAGAGCGGGCCGATGATGCGCGGGCAGCCGGCGATGGCGGCCTGGTCGATCAGCGCCATGATGTACTTGCGGCCGGCGGCCTGGTCCTTGGCGGAACCGCGCAGGTCGCGGCCGGGGCCCATGCAGGCGCAGATGGACCCGATGGCGATGCCGGCGCTGGCGGCGGCGGCCTTCAGGAACTTCGGATCGGTATGCGAAGGATCTTCGATCGGGATCTCGACGGTGTGGAAGCCCCAATTCTTGAGCTTCTTGAACAGGTGCACGCTCTCGTTGGTGAACGGAGAGGCATAGAGGAACGTATTGAGGCCGAAACGCATGGGTGTGTGGGTGATGGGGGAGGAGCGGAGTTTCAGAGGGGGTCAGGGGGCGGTCAAGGCTGGGCGTGGGGACGAGGTCTTTTAAGGGACGAGTTCGCCGACGATGAGCAGGCCGCCGGGGTAGAATTCGAGGGGCGCGAAGCGCTCGGGCTTATCGATCTGGTTCTTGTTCTTCGCCAGGACGGCGGCCTTGTCGATCGGGTCGGCCAGCAGCTCGAGCCGGACGGAGTGCACGCCCTCGGGGAGGTCGGTGCCGACGACGAAATTAGCCAGCCGGGCATACGTGCAGTAGGCGTCGATGCGCTGGGCCGGCTTCTGCGCCTTACCGTCGAGCGTCACGGCGACCATGCCGCCGGACGGGCCGACGAGGTCATAGATGGCGCAGTGCGTACCCTTGAACTGGAATTCGATGCTCTGGCCGGGACGGGTCAGCTTGACCATCGCGGGCAGGCGGTTCGCCCAGCTCTTGGCGAAGGCGTCGGTCTTCATGTCGGTCGGCACGAGGCCGGCGGAGAGCTTCGCGGCGGTGATCGGGACGAGCGTCGCGCGTTCCCAATTCGCCGGGTCGAGCGCGAGATTGCTCACATGCGCGGTCGGCGTGGCGTTCGCGATGGCGAGCGCCGGCAGCGAACGGACGATGGCCTGCGTGTATAGCACCTGGCCGGTGGAGTCATGCGGATGCACGCCATCGGCGGCGAAGACGAACTTGTCGCCGAGCGCGGCCTTTTCGGCTTCGGTCTTCGGGAGCTTCGCGCGCCAGACGAGCTGGCCGGCCTTGGCCAGCCGCGCGACCTCCATGCCGAGCGTGATCGTCGGAATGCCGTAATGGTCGGCGACCTTCTCCATCGCGCTCGCGGAGCGCTGCAGCTTGCCCTCGAGCATGGCGGGAGAAAGCGCCTCGGTCAGAGTATAGACGAAACAGATGTCGGTCTTCGGGTTGGCCTTCCAGGTCTGGCGCACGATGCCTTCCATGCAGCGGATGATGCGCTGCGGGTCGGCACCGCCGTCGTTGACGGCGAACTCGACAAAAAGGAGGTCGGGGCCTTTGGACAGCACATCCTGCTGGACGCGAAAGACGCCAAGGTCCGAACCGGTGCCGCCGATGGCGGCATTGATCTCGGCGAAAGTCGCCTGCGGGTAGGCCTTCTTGAAATGGGCGAGGGTCTGCACCCGCCAGCCGTTCTGCGCGGTGATCGAACCGCCGAGGTAACCGATCTTCACTTCGGCGCCGGTCGTCTGGGCCTTGAGGAAGAAGTTCGGCAGGCCGCCGCGGGCACGGACCTCTCGGGCGTCGATCAACGGGTAATCCTGGTCGGCAGCCTGAGCGAGGACAGCGGCGCATAGCGCCAAAGCAGAGAAGAGCAGTCTCATGGGGGTGAAAGATTAGACGTAAGGAAAGCCCCAGAGTTCCAGCCTATTGGCGCCATGGACCGAAAAAACGAAAGTCCGTCTTCCTTCCCGGAAAGAGTCCCTTAAGTTCAAACCATGGACAACCTCACGCACGCCGCCCTCGGCATCGCCGCCGGGGTCGCCGTCCATCGCCGCGGAGGCTCGGTCTCCGCCGCCGCGGTGGCCGCCCTGCTCGCCTCCGAGGCGCCCGACCTCGACGTCTTCATCCGCGCCGCCGACGACCCGCTCGTCGCCTTCCGCTGGCACCGCCACTTCACGCACAGCTTCGTTTTCATGCCGGTGCTCGCGCTGGCGGCCGCGTGGCTTACGACCCTCTTCTTCCATCGGCGCCATAACGTGGGCTGGCGCGAACTGTTCCTGCCCGGCCTCGCCGGGGCGCTCACGCACCTGCTCTGCGACGGCTGCACGAGCTACGGCACGATGCTGCTCTGGCCGTTCACGGAAGCGCGTTACGCCTGGGATTGCCTCCCCATCATCGACCTCGCGGTCACCCTGCCCGTGCTGACGCTCGCCGTCCTCGCGTGGCGCCGGCACTCGCCGCGGCTGGCGGCTTACGCGCTGCTGTGGTTCGGCGCCTACGCGGCGCTCGGCCTGACGCAGCAGGCCCGCGCCGAACGCAGCCTGCGGGCTTGGCTGGCCACCCAGTCCGTCACGCCGGAACGCCTGGCGGTGAAACCGACGGTCTCCAACCTCATCGTCTGGCGCGCGGTCTGGCTGCACCAAGGGCGCTGGCATGTCGCGGCGGTCCGCAACCTGCCGTTCACGCCGACACGTCTCGTGGTCGGCGAGACCCGCGCGGCCTGGACGCCTTCGTCCGCCGGCAATCCCCCGCCCTTCTCCGAAGGCTCCCACCTGATCGCCGACTTCTCCCGCTTCACCGGCGGCTGGAACACCTACGACCAGGCTGACGGCGCGATCCTCGTCGGCGACATCCGTTTCGCGATGCTTCCGACCAGCAGCCGCCCGCTGTGGTCCGTGCGGTGCGCTCCCGGCGGCACGCTCGCCGACACGACCCTGATCATGGACCGCAGCCTCCGGGACGGCGACTGGGGCCGCCTGGGGGCCTTGCTCACCGGAGCAGATTCGCGCTTCGTCGAAATCGAATAGGACGAGGGCACGCTGATTCGCCGCGAAGCGGCGAATCAGCGCAGCTCGAACCGGTAGTTCGCGACGGCTTCGGAGGCGACCGGCGCGCGATTACGGGTGGCCGGCTCGAAGGTCGACGCCCGGGCGGCCTCCAGCGCGGCCTCATCCAGCAGGCGGCTGCCGGAGCTGGTGGTGAGCTCGACCTGACGGACGGAGCCGTCCGCGGCGAGCAGGATGCGGACGGCGACGACGCCGGCGACGCCGGCGCGGCGCGCACGCTCCGGATAGGCGGGCTCCTGCCGGGCGCGGAAGGACGGCGGCACGAAGACTTCCGCGATGGGCGCCGACGGGGCGACGGACACGGCCTTGGGTTCGGCGGCGACGGGGGCCACGACGGCGGGCGAAGACGCCACCGGGGCGGTCGCCGGCGGAAGAGCGGCGGGTGTCACCGGGACGAAGGCGGGCGTCACGGGCAAGGTGAGACCGGCGCCGAGGGCAGCGCCTTCCTTGGCCTCGCCAGGCAAGGCGACCGGCTCCGGCAGCAGGGTCACGAGGATATGGCCGCCTTCCGTGGCCGGCTCGCCGACGCCGCGCAGTCCGCCGACCCAGACGGCGCCGAGCGCCATCGCGTGGGCGCAGGCCACCGCGGTCCAGATCAGACGATGTCGACGACGTTCAGACACGCGGTGAGAGTCGGTTCGACGGCGAGTTCAGTCAAGGACAGGGCGTGTCATTTCGTGAGGTCCGGCGGCACCATCCACAGCAGGCTCCAGGCGCCGAACGGGCGCGCCCGGTCCGGCTTGCTCCGCCGCTCCAACGCCATCAGCCCGGCCTTACGGAAACGGACCGCTTCGCCGCCGTCGGGCAGGCCGAGCAGGAGCGCGGCCAGTTCGGCGAGGTGCGGATTATGACCGACGAGCAGGCGGCTGCGGCGCGACTTGGCGAGCTGCGCGGCGGTCTTCCGCGGATCGTCCTCCGGCTCCAGGCCCGCGAGCACCTTCATGGGCAGCACGGAGCGGGTCGCCAGCCGCAGCAGCTGCGCCGTCCGGACCGCCCGCACGAGGGGGCTATGCTCGATCGCATCGACTTCCGCCAAAGCCGCGGCACCGACACCCTGGGCCAGCAGGGCCACTTGGCGCTGGCCGTGAGGCGTGAGGTCGCGCGAGGCGTCCGGCGTCCCGGAGACGGCTTCGGCGTGGCGGAGCAGGTAGAGACGCATGGCGACAAGGTGACGTTTCGCCGAGCCGTTGCAAATCGGACTTGCTCCGCCGTCTCGTCCGTCAACCAATCGCCCGTGCGCTTCGCCGCGACCGCCCTCCTCCTCTGCGCCGCGCTGACCGCGGAGACGGCCGCCCAGACGCGCTACTCGACCCAAGGCATGACCGTGGCGGGGCAGATCTGCGTCGACGCCTCGACCGGCGCCGTGCTGTCACAGAAACTGGCGGACTTCCCGGCGGACCCGGCCAGCGTGACGAAGCTGATGACCTTACTCCTCGTCCTCGAGGACCTCCGTGACGGACGGACGACGCTGCGCAGCCGGGTGGGCGTCACCAAGGAAGCGGCGGCCACCGGGGGCTCGCAGGTCTGGCTGGCCGTCGGCGAGACGTTCACGGTGGAAGACATGCTCTACGCGCTGATGCTCCAATCCGCCAATGACGTCGCGGTGGCCTTGGCCGTCGACCGGGCCGGCAGCACGGCGGCCTTCGTCGCCCGCATGAACCGCCGGGCGGCCGAACTCGGCATGACGCGCACCCGCTATGTCTCACCCAATGGGCTGACCGAAGGCCGTGGTCCGCATGACAGCACGACCGCCCGCGACGTGGCCCGGCTGGGCGTCGTGCTCTGCGGCATGCCCGAAGCCTTACGCTTCACCTCGGCCAAGCGCTACGTCCTCCGTCGTCCGCTCAAGCCGATGGAGATGCTTAACCACAACCATCTGCTGGCCTCGTTCCCCGGCTGCGACGGACTGAAGACCGGCTATACCTCGAGCGCCCAGGCCTCCATCGCGACGACCGCCAAGGCCGGCCCCCACCGCGTCATCGCAGTCGTGGTCGGTTGCCGCGTGCCCGGAAACGGCAAGGCCTCACAACGTGCGCGGGACGACGTGGCCGCCGCCCTGATGCGGGACGGCCTGGCCAAACTCCAGGCCCAGGCGGCCGACCTCGCCCGCCAGCCGGTGCTGAAGCCGGCCCCCAAGATCAGCGTAAAACCTAAGGAAGAGCCCGGTTTCTGGGACTGGCTGGGGGATTTATTTAGCTTCTAACCCCCGGCCAGAAAGGGGTGGAAAGAAGTAGTGAACATTTGTTCATTTTGCTTGCCACGTTCGCCGTGTCCGGCAAATTCCATTCCGCATACCCAACGTTATGTCCGCCAAATCCGAACCCACCGCTAAGGAAAAATCTGCCAACCAGGCAGCCGAGAAGAAGACCCTCGATCTGGCTCTCTCCGCCATCAACAAGCAGTATGGCGACGGCACCCTGATGCGCATGGGAGACGCGACCAAGATGCAGGTCTCGTCCGTCTCCACTGGCTCGGTCGCCATCGACCTTGCCTTGGGCGTCGGCGGCCTCCCCCGCGGCCGTATCGTCGAGATCTTCGGCCCGGAATCCTCCGGTAAGACGACCCTCTGTCTCTCCATCATCGCCGAGATCCAGCGCCAGGGCGGCAACGCCGTCTTCGTCGACGTCGAACACGCCCTCGACCCTCGCTACTCCAAGGTGGTCGGCGTCGACCTCGACAACCTCCTGGTCTCCCAGCCTGAATCCGGCGAAGACGCCCTCAATATCGTCGAAACCCTCATCCGCTCCGGCGCGGTCGATGTGGTCGTCATCGACTCCGTCGCCGCCCTCGTCTCCAAGCAGGAGCTCGACGGCCAGATGGGCGACGCGACCGTGGGCGTCCAGGCCCGCATGATGAGCCAGGCCATGCGCCGCCTCACGGCCGCCATCAGCCGCACGAATTGCATCTGTATCTTCACGAATCAGATCCGCGAAAAGATCGGCGTGATGTTCGGCAGCCCCGAGACCACCCCCGGCGGCCGCGCCTTGAAGTTCTTCTCCTCCGTCCGTATCGACATCCGTCGTATCGGCCAGATCAAGGAACCTTCCGGCAAGGTCATCGGCAACCGCACCAAGGTGAAGGTCGTGAAGAACAAGGTCGCCCCTCCCTTCACGGAGTGCGAGTTCGACATCATGTACACCGAAGGCATCTCCCGCTCCGGCTCCGTCCTCGACCTCGGCATCGAACACAAGATCCTCGAGAAGAAGGGCGCCTGGATCGCCTATAACGGCCAGCTCATCGGCCAGGGCCGCGAAGCCGCCAAGGATTACCTCATCAAGAATCCGAAGGTCCTGGAGGAAATCCAGAAGACCATCATGGAGAAGGTCCAGGTCGTCGGCGGCATGACCCTCGGCGTCGGCGTCGCCGAGAACGTCACGGCCGAATAATCAATCGTTGTTGGCTAGCCATAGCCCGGGCCGCACGAAAGTGCGGCCCGTTTCATTGGTGGGGTCCGCTCAGCGCACCTCTTCGACCTTGAGGGTCGAATCGACGGGCTTGATCGTCGCCTGCAGCGCGGCGGCCAGGCGGTCGAACTCGACCTGCGAGCTCTTCACGACGGCTTCCATGTCCTTCTTGGCCTCGGGACTCCGGAAGAGGGTCTTGATCTGCTTGGTCTCATACGCCTGCTTCTCTTCCACGGCCTTCCAGATCCTCGCGAACGTCGCCGAGGTCGGATTCTGCGGGAACTCGGCCGCGAGGTTCACGCCCTTGGCGAGCTCGGCGGCGGTGAAAATCTTGGAGGCGTCGCCCCAGGTGACCTTGAGTTGGGCGGTCTTGGCGCCGGCGACACGCAGGGTCAGGCGGTTCAGCTTCTTCTGGAAATCAGCCAAGGCCACGCCGGCGGCGATGGAGCCGTCCTTGGTGACGTCGCCCGGCTCGAACGAAGCAGGGATCCGGAAGCTGCGCAGCGAGACCACGCCGCCCTCGGACTTCATGATACGCTGGCCATAGCGGGCGTTCGCCTTGCCGCTCGAGAGGTCGACGTCGACCTGGCCGACGTCGCCACGCAGACCGAGGCCTTCGAGGAAAGCGGTGGCCATCATGACGTGACCAGCCCAGCCGGGGTGCACGCCATCGTTGCCCTCGAGCTTGAAGCCTTCGCCATACTTGGCCCGGGTCTCATGGCCCTTCACGAGCATCGGCCAATAGACGTCGGCGAACGCGACCTGCTCGGCCTGCGCGACCTCGATGTTGATGTTCCGGAAATTGAGCAGCGCGAGGTTGAGCTCCTGCCAGGTGCCCTTCGCGGACTTCACCCACGGCGGGACGGAATGGATCGTGCCCGAGGAACCGAGCACGACGCGCGCGCCGGCCTCCTTGAACTTGCGCACGACGGCGGTCTGGTTCGCGCGATAGGTCGCGGCGATGGCGTCGTCCTGCGGCACGTAGCGGAAGTCATTCATGCCGTAACAGGTGGTGGCGATGGTGGGCTTGAAACGCAGGACATCATTGTCGATGCGCTTGAGGAAGCCGCCGGCTTGCTCACCGCTCCAGCCATGCTGGCGGACGGTGACGTGCAGATCGGAGCGCGCGGCGACGATATACGCCTCCATCAGCAGGCTGTATTTCTTCTGCTCGGTGATGGAGTCGCCGCAGATCGCGAGGCGGTCGCCCTTCTGGAGCAACGGCGCGGGCGTCTTGGGGGCGAGCAGGCCGACATACTCGGCCGGGACGATCTCGGGCCGAGGCTGGGTCTGCTGGCAGCCGACCAGGCCGAGACAGAGGAGGAGAAGCGCGCAGGGGTATCGCATGCCTTCCTTTTACCGATCCGGAGCTTTGAATCTATCCTCTTCTCTCCCCTGCTTGCTTTTCGCGGAGTTTTTCTTCATATTGACTATCCCCTGCGGTGTTCGACACCCGCGGCAGCCTCCCTTCCCTACGAACATAATATACGGGAGGTGCGACCCGACCGGCCTCGTCCGAGCCGTGGCAACGTACCGCCCACCTAAATCCAGGAATAAGTGGAGCTCCAATCGGAATCGGCACAGGCGGGGACCTTTTACGGAAAGATGGCAGAGGACGGATGGCAGATGGCGGATGGCAGGCAGGGTCGAGACCACGTCACGACCTAGCTGCCTCTGGTAGGGTTGAGCGCCCTCGCTCAACCGCGGCTGACCGAGGCCGTCAGCCCTACCTCAAAACAACCGCCCACCAAAAAGGGAAGTCGGAGACCAGATGATTGGCCGGGGCGTTATGCCCTCCGCCTTCATTCCGGTTCCCGGTCTCCCCTTGAGTTCATGCCTCGGCCTAACCGCCAACCGCTAACCGCCAACCGCTTCCACCTCCCCTTAACTCAATTTCAGCGCCCCTCCTTCGCAGAGGCTCGGGTTACCGAACGTCTTCATGGGGTGGCCGAAGCCTTGGGCGATCGACATGAGCAGGCGGTTATGCGGCTCCTTCTTGAACTTGAGCGCTCGCCCGGTCTTGAAACCGAGGCCGCCGCCGAGGAGCACCCAGGGGATGTCCTCGTGCGTGTGGCTGTTGCCCTTCCCGAGTTCGTTGGTCCACACGATCGTGGTGTTGTCCAGCATGTTGCCCTTGCCGTCCGGCTCCGGGGTCTCCTGCAGACGCTTGGCGAGAAAGGCGATCTGCTCGGCGAACCAGGTGTTGATCTTGGTGAGCTTATCGACCGAGCCGGTATTGAGGTCCGGATCATGCGAAAGCGCGTGGTGGCCTTCGTCGATACCGATCCACTTCATGCGGGCGTTGCCGACGGAATTGGTGAACTGGAACGTCGAGACGCGCGCCATGTCGTTCTGGAAGGCGCTGATCAGCAGCTCGGTCTGCAGGCGCGTGATCTGCGGGATGCTGTCGTTGTCGAGGGGCACGCCCGGCTCCGGCGGATGCGGCACCTTGAGGGCCGCCTGCGACTGGCTTTCCTTGAGGCCGCGTTCGAGTTCGCGCAGGGCGGTCGCGTGCTGGTCCAGCAACGCGCGGTCTCCCTTGTCCACGGCGTTGGCGACCTTGGCGATGTCGTCCTTGAGTCCGTCGAGGACGGAGCCGAGGTTCTCGCCTTCCTTCATCGATCCATAGAGCTTGTCGAAGAGTTCATAAGGGCTGGAGATCGGCGCGACGGGCTGGTTGGCGCCGGCGTAGCTCCAGCGCGTCCACGGATCGGCACGATTGCCGACGGCGACGCCGATCTCAAGGGAGCCGAAGCGGGTCTTGGTCTGCGGGTTCGCCTGCAGGTGCGTGCGCAGGACCTGGTCGACGGACGGACCGCTGGCCCAGCCGGCCGGCGCGCCGCCGCCGCCCATGATGTTGCCGGGGAAGAGTTCGATGCCGGTAAGCAGGCAGCTCATGCCGCGCATGTGCGCGTCGCCGTCGCCGCGGACGCGGTTGTTCACGCCCTTGAGCGTGAGCAGCCTGTCCTTGAAAGGCTCGAAGGGCTTCATGATCGGCTTGAGCCTGAAGTTCGCGCCTTCCTCGTCGGGCCAGAAGGCCGGCGGCACGACGCCGTTGGGCGAGAAGACGAAGATGACGCGCTGGCGGCGGCCGGCGACGGGCTCGGCCGCGCCGAGCGTGGCGAGACCGCCGAGGAGCGGGAGGGCGGCGGCCGAGAGGCCGAGGCGACGGAGGAAATCGCGACGATGCTGGAGGGTCATGGGCTTAGCGGGCGGCAGGGGTGGAAGGAGTGGCGACGGTCGGACGTAAGGCGGCGACGACCGCGACCTCGACGGCGAGGTTGCGGACATGGAAATTGTCGGCGCGGAACTTGTCCGTCAGGCGGCCGACGAGCTCGGGCGCATAGGCGGCCGGTGGCTGCTTGACGAGCGAGTGGAAGAGATTACGCACGAAGCCGGCCTGGCCGGCCTGGCTCTCCGCGGCGTGGACGCCGACATCGCGGGCGCCCTTGAGCGTGAGCACGCTACCGTCGGCGGCGACGTAATCGGAGACCGGGTCGACGGGCTTCTTGTTATCCGTGGCGCGCACGCGGCCGACGGCGTCGAAGCGCTCGAAGCTGAAGCCGAGGGGATTGATGGTGACGTGGCACGACATGCACGCGGGCTTGGAGGTGAGCTCGGTGACCTTCTCCCGCATGGTGAAGGAGGGGTCGAACTTATCGTCCATGAAGGCGATGGCCATGGGCGGCGGCTTGAGCATGCGGCCCAAGATATTGCGGGTCACGAAGACGCCGCGATGGATCGGAGAGGTCGACTTGGTGTAGGAGAAGGTCGCGAGCAGGTAGGGGTGCGTGAGCACGCCCGCCCGCTGGTCGGCGTCCATCTTGACGGGCTGGAAGCCTGCGCCAGCCTCGACCTTCTGACCGTAGAACTTCGCGAGACGCTCGTTCATCAGGATGGTGTCACCGAGGAGGAGCTGGCGGTAGTCGGACTTTTCCGACCAGACGATATCCTCGGTGAAAAGGTCGAGCGAGGTGCGCAGGTCCATGACCACGCCTTGGTCGAAGCCGGGATATTCCTTCTGGTCCTTGGCGATCTCGGCGCCTTCCTCGACGTGCAGCCAATCGTGCAGGAAGTCGCGCAGCTTGGCCTTGGCGCGCGGGTCCTTCATCATGCGCTGGGCCTGCTGGCGCACCTGCGCTTCGGTCTTCAGCTGGCCGGAGGCGGCGGCCTTCAGGAGGGACGCATCCGGGACGGAATCCCAGAGCGCGAGGGCGAGGCGCGAGGCGACGGCGTGATCATCCTGCGGACCGGTGCCCGGATACAGGAACGCGGGATTGGAGAGCGTGAAGATGAAGGCGCGCTTGGTGGCGACCTCCGGGGCCACGCCGGCGGCGTAGATCTGCTCGAGGTCGGCCTGCTGCTCGGCGGTCAGCGGGCGGCGATAAGCCGACTGAGCGAAGCGTAACGAGAAGGCCTTGAGCTTCTCCGCGCGGTCGGGCGCGTCGGCCTTGGTGCCGGCGAGGGCGAAGAGGTGGGGTCCGATCTGGGCCGACACCTGCTGCGCGCCCTTGGCGACGGCCTCGGTCCATTCGCGTGAGACGGAGGAGCCACGCTCGTAGCCGATGCTGCCGTCGTCGGGCGGCAGCGGGACGGAGATGACGTTCACGTAGGCGGAAGGCTTCGGCGAGAGATGCGTGCGCGGAATCAAGGTCCAGTCGCCGCCGGGCGGACGCCACTCGAGCCTCAGGCCGGCGGTCTTGTCCTTGTATTTGAAGAACTCGATCTTGAGCGCGTAGCTACGACCCCCGAGCAGGAAGATGGGGGCGGAGGCCGAACGGGACATGCCCGAACTCACCCAGAGGTCGATGAGCGCGTTCTTCTCGCTGCCGCCTTCGGGCGGGTTGACGTAAAGGCGGACGCCATTGAGCGTCGTGATGCGGAATTCGTATTCGCCGGTGTCGGGCGCGAGGACCGAGCCGCTCCAGTTGATGCTGAACTGCTCGGCAAACGTGCCCTTCGCCGGCGGCTTGGCGCCGAAGTCGAAGTCGATGACCGGATCGACCTGCTGCTTGAAGGTGGCCTCCGGACGGTTACGGTCCGGCATCTTCGGGTCGCGCTCCGGGCGCTCACGATAGACGCCGGCGAGTCCGCCCGACTCGGTCGTCCCGAAGGCGCCGCGGAGCGAGCCGAGCAGGTCGGCGATGCTCTCGCGGTATTGGCGGACCGTCAGGTGCGCCAGCTCGATGCGGGGCGGATGATTACGGGCGCGGGCCTCGGCGGAGTAGAAGGCCTGGTGGATGTATTCGGCGGACGCCGTGGCATCGGCCAGCGACAGCGTGCCGGGATCGTTCTCGGGCATCTCCCGGGCGATATACTTGGCGAGGGAAGCGACCGACTTCTCGCCGACGAGGGGTTCGTCCGACTTACCGGCGACACCTTCGCCCACCGGACCGTGGCAACTCATGCAATCCTGACGGTAGACGGCTTCACCAGGCCGGGGCGCAGCCAGGTGCTTCTTGTAGTAGCGCTGGCCTTGACGACCGGCGAAGGCGAGGACGGCCACGCCGACGACGGCGAGCCCGACCTTGATGGTCCGGGAAATGGGCATGGGGTTGTGACCGACTAGGACAACCGGTAGTTCCCCTAAATCAAGCCCGCCTCGCCGAAACTGAACCACCCTTTGCCCGCCGGATCGGCCTCCGGGCGGCCCACGACCACGTGGTCCAGCAGTTCGACGCCCACCACCCTGCCCGCGTCGGCCAGTTGCCGCGTCACCGCCCGGTCCGCCGGACTGGGCGTGGGATCGCCGCTCGGATGGTTGTGGGCGACGATGGCCGCCGAGGCGGCGTGCTTAAGCGCGTGCCGGAAAACCTCGCGCGGATGCAGCAACGCGCTGGTCGCGGTGCCGGAGCTGACCTCGTGCAGGGCGAGGAGGCGGTTGCGACGGTTGAGGCAGAGCACCCAGCATTTCTCCACGGCGAGCCCGGCCGCGAAAGGCTCGAGTCGCGCCCAGACCTTGGCCGGCGCGTCGAGCTTCTCGCCAGGATCCTGCGCCCGCTCGCGGATCCGCCGGGCGAGCTCCATCGCCGCCGCCAGCTCGGCGGCCTTGGCGGGACCGAGTCCGTGGACCCGTCCGAAGTCATGCGTGTCCCAAGTCGCGAGCGCGGCGAGCGTACCGGACTCGGCGAGCAAGGCCGACGCGACGACCGGCGCCGGCGCGCCCTTGGTGCCGGTGCCGATCAGTAGTTCGAGGAGCTCGGCGTCGAGGAGGGCGCGCGGCCCGAGGCGGACAAGGCGTTCGCGCGGGCGGTCGTGTTCGGTCATGCCCTGAGGCAAGCCGAACAAGACCGCCGGCGCAAAATCAGTTACTGCTTAGGGGAATTCCCCCGTGTGCGGACCTTCTTCAGTGCCGAGCCATAAGCGGCGGTGAACTCTTCCGGGCGGCTGACATGGAACCCAAGGTCATTGATCAGTCCGTCTTTGAGTCCGTAAACCCAGGCGTGCACGCCGAGCTTTTGCCCCCGAGCCCAGGCATCTTGGACGAAGCTGGTCTGGCAGACATTATTGGCCTGCTCGATGACGTTGAGCTCGCACAGGGCATCAAAACGCTGCTCCTGCGGAAGGTCCGTCATGATGCCGACATGCTGGTGGTGGACATCGCGGATATGCCGGAGCCAGTTGTCGATGAGCCCGATCTTCGCGCCTTCCAGCGCGGCCTTGACGCCGCCGCAACCATAATGGCCGCAGACGATGACATGCTCCACCTTCAGGGCTTCGATGGCGTATTGGATGACGGAAAGGCAGTTGATGTCGGTATGGACCACGAGGTTCGCGATATTGCGATGCGTGAAGATCGAGCCGGGAGCCATGCCGGTGATCTGGGAAGAGGGCACGCGGCTGTCGGCGCAGCCGATCCAGAGGAATTTCGGCGTCTGGAGCTTCGCGAGTTCTTCGAAGAAAGTCGGGTCGGTCAACTTCATGCTGTGGGCCCACTTGCGGTTGTTGAGGAGAAGCTGTTCTTGGTTCATAAGACCTCCGAAACTGCTTCGTTCTGGAAGATTGCAAGATGTCTTAGGTCATAAAAATGTGTCGGGGCGGAGACAATTCGCCTTCAGGCCATTATGATGCCACCGTGGGGGGTCAAAAAAGTGGAATTGGGCTGTCTTTGGCCGTTTTGTCGCCCGGCGGGCAAGGTTTCTGCGGCTTCCCGCCGGACCAAGGTTGAAACTCGTCCCGCCCGGCGGTGTAATATCCACAAGATGAAGACGCCCCTCCTCGCCCTGCTCGCCGCCGCCACGGTCGCGCTGGCCGCCACCACCTCGACGAATAACAAGAAGCCCAGCGGGCCGACCCCGCCCGGTGGCAACAAGACGGCCACCGTGGAGAAGAAGCCGAAGAAGGAAGCCAAGGCCGAAGCGCCGGCGGAAGCCCCGGCCGACCCGGTCTCGCTCGTCGTGCAGACGGTGGACGCCACGACCCAGATGGCGCTGGATGCCGCGAAGGCCGCGCAAGCGGAAGCCGATAAGCTCGCCGCGATCGGCAGCGGCAAGGCCGCCGCCGGCCCCTCGAACGCGAAGCTCGCCGAAGCCGCCGTCGGCACCGGCGTCGTGATCGCCAAAGAACTCTCCAAGCCGAAGAAGGAAGCGGACTCCGAAGTGAAGCCTGAGCCGAAGAAACCCGAACCGAAGTCCGAGAAGAAGCCGACGGACGAGAAGCCCAAGAAGGCCGCCGGCGCCTGAACGGCCCCGTGACCTCCTGAGGAAGCCCCGGCCGACGGGGCTTTTTCATGCCCATCGTCGGAGGCTTGCAACTTACCCGCGGCCGCGATGTTTAATCAGTAACCCCATGCGCTCGCTCGCCCTGCTCTGCTTCGCCGCTCTGGCCGTCGCCGCCGAACCTGCCAAGGAAGCCGCTCCGGCCACCCCGGCGCCGGCCGCGCCCGCGCCCAAGCCGTTCTTCGATCCGGCCGCGCCCGCGCCCACCGTCGACCCGACCCAGCCCACGCCGGAACCCGCGATTCCCGAGCCGGAGAAAAAGAAGAAGCCGGTCACCCCCGAGCG
>JBILHF010000068.1:0-7514 GCA_044350605.1 Opitutales bacterium | reverse complement strand
CCGCGCCCGCGCCCAAGCCGTTCTTCGATCCGGCCGCGCCCGCGCCCACCGTCGACCCGACCCAGCCCACGCCGGAACCCGCGATTCCCGAGCCGGAGAAAAAGAAGAAGCCGGTCACCCCCGAGCGTAAGAAGAAGAAGGAAAAGAAATAAGCAGCTACGGAGGCCGGGGGAGTCGAGGGCGCGCGGGAAAGCCACCTGCCTTGGGTAGGGATGCGATGACATCGCATCCGTCGGGGTTGAGGGCGGACGCGATAGTAATCACGTCCCTACCTCGATACAGAGGAACAGCCAAAGGGAGACCGGAAACGGGAATAGATGCTGCGGGCTTGATGAATGACCCCAGCCAATCACCCGGTCTCCGATTTCCCTTTGAGCGCCGGATTTAGGTAGGGTTGAGCGCCCTCGCTCAACCGCGGCTGACCAAGGGTGGTCAGCCCTACCTCGAGATGTGGGAGACATTCCCGGGTCCCAGGTCTCGGCCCTCGGGTCTCGGGTGCGGGTGATCAGGTACAGGTACGGGTACGGGGCGAAATTCAGGTCCTGAACCTGTACCTGATCACCTGAACCTGGGACCTGGCTGCCGAGACCCGTGACCTGAAAAGATTCCCCAGCCAATCACCCGGTCTCCGGTTTCCCTTTGATCGGATGACTAGGCGAGCACTCCCCCCATACTCCATACTCGATACTCCATGCTCTGATCGGGTCCTCCCGCCCTCGAACCTCGCTTCCCGCTCAGTCCACCAAAATCTCGCGGGGGCTTGAGCCGTTCTCGGGACCGACGTAACCCTTGTCGTGGAGGATGTCCATGATGCGGGCGGCGCGATTGTAGCCGAGCTTGAGGCGGCGCTGGAGCATCGACACCGAGGCGCGACGGGTCTCCTTGATGATCGCCCAGCTCTGCGCGACCAGCGGATCTTCGCCTTCCTCGCCCTCGCCGCCTTCCTCGCCGCCTTCGGCGCCCTCCTTGATGGCCTTGATGACGTCCTGGGCGAACTCGGGCTTGCCGTTCTTCTCGGCGAGAAACTCGACGATGGCGGCGACTTCCTGCTCGCCGACGAACGCGCCCTGCACGCGGTTGAGCGTGGCGCTGCCCGGAGGCACGAAGAGCATGTCGCCGCGGCCGACGAGCGTCTCGGCGCCGCCGCGGTCGAGGATGGTGCGCGAGTCGATCTGCGACGACACCTTGAAGCCGATGCGCGTGGGCAGGTTGGCCTTGATGAGGCCGGTGATGACGTCCGTCGACGGACGCTGCGTGGCGAGCACGAGGTGGATGCCGGCGGCGCGGGCCAGCTGGGCGATGCGCGCGACGGAGGTCTCGATGTCCTGGGCGGCGACCATCATGAGGTCGGCCATCTCGTCGATGATGCAGACGATGTAGGGCAGCTTCTCGTTCGGGATGCGGATGCCGTCGTCGACGACCTCCTCGGCCGCGGCCGCGGCGGCCGCCAGTTCGTCAGGGCTGAGCGCGAGCTCCTCCTGCTTGGGCGCGCCGGCCTCCTTGGCGATCTTGGCGTTGAAGCCGGTGATGTTCTTCACGCCGCACTTGGCGAAGATCTTGTAGCGCTGGGACATCTCCGCGATGAGCCACTTGAGGGCGGCGGGCACGCGCTTCGGGTCGGTCTCGACCGGGATGAGCAGGTGCGGGAGGTTGTTGTAGATCTGCAGCTCGACGACCTTGGGGTCGACCATGATGAAGCGGAGGTCCTGCGGCGTGCAGCGGTAGAGGAGCGAGACGATGATCGCGTTGATGCAGACCGACTTGCCCTGGCCGGTGGCGCCGGCGATGAGCGCGTGCGGCATCTTGGCGAGGTCCTGGATGACGGGCTTGTTGGTCACGCTGTCCACGCCGAGCACGACCGGGAGCTCCATCGCGGCCTCGGCCCAGGCCTTGGATTCGATGATCTCGCGGAGGAGGACGTCCTTGCGGCTCTTGTTCGGGATCTCGATGCCGACGGTGCCCTTGCCCGGCACGGGGGCCAGGATGCGCACGGCCTCGGCTTCGAGGTTCATCGCGATGTTGTTCGAGAGGTTGGAGATCTTCTCCACGCGCACGCCGGGGGCGGGCTTGATCTCATAGCGGGTGATCGACGGACCCTGCTGGATGCCGACGTCGACGCCGTTGGCGGGATCGACCGGCACGCAGTCGACCTTGAACTGCTTGAGGGTCTCGATGAGGTCGGCGGCGCGCTTGCGGAAATCCTCGGGCGCGGCCTTGGAGCCGGCGGCCGGCTCGTTGAGCATCTTGATCTCCGGGAAGACGTAGTCGCCGCGCTTCTTGATGACCTGGCTGGCGCGGGCCTTCTCAATCTTGTCGGGCTGCACGACGAGCACCTTCCCGGCGTTGGGGCCGAGCGGTTCGGGCGCCTTGCGCGGCGGCTTGGCTTCGGGGACTGCTTCTTCGTCCTCGTCCTCGTCTTCGGCGGCGACGGGCGTCGGCTTGGCTTTCTCGACCTTGGGCGCGTCGGAGGAAATACTGACGTTGTCGGGCTGGACGAGATCCGGGCCGGCGGCTTCGTCGTCCTCCGGGCCTTCGTGCGGCGTATCGACCACGACCGGGACGGACTTCGAGACCGGCTTGGCGGTCTCCTTCGGCTGCGGGACGGACATCACGGCGCCCACGACTTCCTGCTGCTTGCGGCGGAGCTCGGCGGCGGCGACGTCGCGGCGACGCTGTTCTTCGGCGGCCTTGAGGGCGGCGGCCTTACGTTCGGCGTTCCAGGCGCCGAAGCCGTCGCGCATCTCGGCGATCCAGGAGGAAAGCGTGGCCTTGGGATCGTCGGCGAGGGCGCCGAGCAGGCAGAAGCCGTAAGGGAAGACGAGGATCCAGGTCCCGTAGTCGAGATACGGATGGAACACCGAGGTGAAGAGCATGTTGCCGAGCACGCCGCCGGGGCCCTTCGGATCGAACGCGGCCGTGGCGTCCGGCGAGGTGCCGAGCCAGAGCGTCAGGATCGGCGCGAACAGGATGACGCACAGGACCATCAGGGTGACCTTGAACGGCCAGAGCGTGTGCGCGCGCTGGTTGAGGGCGAACCAGGCCGCCGCCAGGACGAAGAACGGGATCAGGAAGCCGGCGTAGCCGAAGAGATTGAAGAGGGCGACGGCGATGCTGGCGCCGAGCTCGCCGCAGATGTTATCCGTCACGGGGACGGTCGTGTCCTGCGTTCCCAGCCAGCTCTTGTCGTTGCTCGAGTGCGTGATCATCGCGACGAGCATGAACAGCCCGACGAGCGCGAGCACGGCGGCGAAGATGGGTTTGCTCTCGCTGGCCGGGCGGGCGAGCGTGGCGGAACGTTTACGGGCGGGAGCGGGCATGATTATTCGCCGAAGAGGGTTCCTTGCGAAGCGGCGTCCGCGGCGCCGGGCGGCAGGGGATCGGCGTGGATGTGGCGGGGCGGACGGGTGACGCGCGCGGCGAGGGCGCGGGCGCGTTCCTGGGCGAGGCGCTCGACCATGCCGGCGAGGGCGTGGCGGATCCACTTCGGGGTGAAGGAGGCGGCGGAATAATCGCACGGGCCGTAGCCATGCACGCGGCCGGCCTGCAGGAGGGCGTCGTTCTGCGCGAACTCGGCCTCGCTTTCCGGCACGTAGACGGCGAAGGCCTTGCCGCCGTTCTTGCGCAGGAGGGAGAAGACCGGGACGTCGCTGGGGCCGTCGGCGACGTAGATCATGTTCTCGAAGGGCACGCGGCGGTCTTCGGGGCGGACGACGGCGTTGACGTCGATCTCGGCGTTCTTGTTCGAGCCCTTGTTGATCTCGAAGAGGAAGCGCGTCTTGATGGTGTTGTCGACCATCGCGGCGACCTGGGTGATCTCGGTCGGCAGGTCCAGCGAGAGCTCGTCCTGCTTGGTGAAGTGCGGGGGCAGCGGGTGCTCGAGGAACTCGCAGCCGTAGATGCCGTCGCAGTGCTCGGCGAGCGACGTGCCACGGATCATCTCGGCGAGGCCGGTGCTGATGACGTAATGTTCGAGGACGACCTCGACGTTGTGCTTCCGGCCGAGCTCGCGGACGTGCTCCTTGAGCGCGGGGAAGAACTGCGGCAGGCCCGGGCAGAGCTCGATCTCGGCCCCGAGTTCGCGGAGGCGGCGGTTGGTCAGGCCCTTCATGAGGCCGGACTTCACGTAGCTGAGCAGGTGGTTGAGGTAGACGGAATCCTTGGGGGTGCGGATGCCCTTGCGCGCATACAGGGCCGGCAGCTGGTTGGTCTCCTTCCAGAACTGCTCCTCGTCGACGCCGAAGGCCTTGAAAAGCGGGGTCTGCATGTACCCGGGACAGAGGGTCTTGTCGAAGTCCCACACGCAGGTGACGACGTGGGTGCCGCGGAGCGCGGGTTCCTTGGGCTGCATATCGGTCGGAAAAGGGATGAAGGTCGGGCTTGCGGAGGGGGGCCTGCCGCACTCCATTGAATAACGAACGGACGTCTTCTGTCCAAGCCCGATTAACCCTCTTCTCTGATGTCCGCCGACCCCCTCCGCCCCGACCTGACCGGCTTCCGCCGCCGCCTGGCCGAGCTCGAGGGGCTGCTCGCCGACCCGGCGACGTTCGCCGATAACCGCCGGGCGGCCGCCCTCGGCGCCGAACTCCGCTTCACCTCGAAGGCCGTCAAGGCCGACGACGTGCTGGCGGGCCTGGAAAAGGAGCTGGCGGACGCCCGGACGATGGGCGCCGAGTCCGATCCGGAACTCCGCGCGATGGCGGCCGAAGAGGTCGCCCGCCTCGCCCCGGCCGTCGAGACGGCCCGCGAACAGCTCATCCGGTCCATCATCCCGCCCGATCCGGACGATTCTCGTAATGCTCTTGTAGAAATCCGGGCCGGCACGGGGGGCGAGGAGGCCTCGCTCTTCGCCGCCGAGCTCCTCCGCGCCTACACGCGCTTCGCCGAGAAGCGCGGCTGGAAGCACGAGCTGATGTCCCTCTCGCCGTCCGACCTAGGCGGGGTCCGCGACGCGGTCCTGCTCGTCGAAGGCGAAGGCGCGATGGCCCACCTGCGCCACGAGGCCGGCGTGCACCGCGTCCAGCGCGTGCCCGCCACCGAGGCCTCGGGCCGTGTGCACACGTCGGCCGCCACGGTCGCGGTCCTGCCCGAAGCCGAAGAGGCGGAAGTGGTGCTGAAGCCCGAAGACCTCGACATGTCCGTGGCCCGCGCGAGCGGCGCCGGCGGCCAGCACGTCAACAAGACCGAGTCCGCGGTGCAGATCATCCACAAGCCGACGGGGCTGATGGTCTACTGCGCCGACGAACGCTCGCAGCTGCGCAACCGCGTGAAGGCCCTCCGCGTGCTCCGCTCGCGCCTGCTCGACCTGACCCGCGCCAAGGAACGCGAAGCGCGCGCCCAGGACCGCAAGACGCAGGTGGGCTCCGGCGACCGCTCGGAACGCATCCGCACGTATAACTTCCCGCAGAACCGCATCACGGACCATCGCATCGACCTCACGGTCCACGGCATCGAGCAGGTGCTCGAGGGCGACCTCGACGCGCTGATCGACGCGCTGTTCGACGCCGACCTGCGCCAGCGGGCCGAAGCGATCACTCGACGCTGAGGCGGAGCCGCGCGCGCTCGGGACCGATGACGAGATCGCCGGTCGCCGGGTCGCCGTCGTCGAGCCACGTGTCCACCAACCGCAGGCAGCGCTCGTAGGGCTGGCCGGTCTCGGCGGGCGTGAAGATGATCGCCGGGCCGCCGGTCTTGACGCCGACGAAGCGCCACGTTCCCGCGAGCGGACACTCCGCGAGGAGCGCGCGCAGGCGCGGGGCGCGGCCTTCGCCCAACATGGCCGGGAGTTCGCCATCGGGCGGCCAGACGCCGCGCTCGACCCGCGCAGTCAGCAAGACGGCCCGCGCCTCGGAGAAGACCTTGGTCACGCCGTTGGCGGGACGTTGCTGAGGGATGATGAAGATCGCCGAACCGATGAGACCGAGGCCGAGGCCGATCACGCCGAACCGGAGGGCGGCCCGCAGACGGCTCTCCGCAGGCGGACGGATGGGCTCGGGGGCGATACGCTCGGACATCGGCGAAGACGATGCCCGGCGCCCGCCGGCCAGCAAGCCCGGACCCGGCCGACGCTTCCTCCTTGGAGTGCGGCCGCTTCCCCGCTTGATTGGGCGCATGGACGCGGACCATCTCCAACGCTTCGCCGGCATCGGCCGCCTCTACGGGCGCGCCGGCATGGAGCGCCTGGCTCGTTCGTCCTTCCTCGTGGTCGGTCTCGGCGGCGTGGGCTCCTGGACCGTCGAAGCCCTCGCGCGCTCCGGCGTGGGCCACCTCTCCCTCGTCGACGGCGACGCGGTCTGCGTCTCGAACACGAACCGGCAATTGCACGCGGTGGCCGGCAACGAGGGCCGGCCGAAGACGGAAGCGGTCGCCGAACGCGCCCGCGCGATCCATCCGGCCGTCCGCACGACGCTGCACCAGCGCTTCCTCTCCCGGTTCAACCCGCACGAGGTGCTCGCGGACTTCGACGGCGTGGTGATCGACGCGATGGACGCGTTGTCGCCGAAGTGCGGGCTCATCGCCGAGGCGGTGAACCGTAAGCTGCCCGTGGTCACGGTGGGCGGCTGCGCGGGACGGCTCGACGGCACGCGGCTCAAGATCACCGACCTGCGCGACTCGCGCGATGACCCGCTGATGATGCTCGTCCGCAAACGCCTGCGTCAGAACTTCGACTTCCCCCGCGGCAAGACGCCTTTCGGCGTGTCGTGCGTGTGGTCCGACGAACCGTTCACGCAGCCGACGGACTGCGAAGGCCTGCCCGGCGGCGAGATCCCCGAGGGCGAGGACCTGCGTCCGAACTGCGAATGGGGCTACGGCACCGCCGCCCACGTCGCCGGTGCGTTCGGCCTCGCGGCCGCGGGCGAGGCGCTGCGGCTCTCGCTCTTACGCCCCGAATAGGCGCGCGAAGTTTGCGGAGGTCAGCGCGGCGGACTCCTCAGGGCTCACGCCCAGGGTGCGCGCGAGCTCGGCGTTGTTCCGCACGAGGTTCGACGGATGGTTCTGCTCCGTGCCGTCGGCGGCGGGCGCGAGCTCGCGCAGACGGAACTCCGACGCCGGACATAACGCGGGGGCGTCGGTTTCGACGAGAATGCGCTCGCGCGGGATGGCGGCGGCGAACTGGACACGCAGGTCGGCCTTGCGCGGGATGAGGTGGTGCGCGCTGAAAGAAAAATAAGCGCCGAGCTTCGCGAGCTCGAGCACGAGTTCGACCGGGCCGTTCCAGCTGTGCAGCAGGAAGCCGCGTCGCGGCAGTTCGGTGGAGCGCAGGATGTCCATCAACGGGCCGATCGCCTTGACGGCGTGGATGGTGAGCGCGCGCTCGAGTTCGACGGCCAGCGCGAGCTGGGTCCGGAAGGCCGCCTCCTGGGCGACGGGATCGAAGTCCTTCACCCAGCGGTCGAGGCCCATCTCGCCGACGCCGGCGGTCGGATGCGCGAGCAAGACCGCACGGAGTTCCGCCTCCCAGCCGGCTGGAGCCGTCGGGACATCCCACGGATGCAGGCCGAACGAGACGCGGTTAC
>JBILHF010000078.1:0-6355 GCA_044350605.1 Opitutales bacterium | reverse complement strand
CGGTCGAGGCCCATCTCGCCGACGCCGGCGGTCGGATGCGCGAGCAAGACCGCACGGAGTTCCGCCTCCCAGCCGGCTGGAGCCGTCGGGACATCCCACGGATGCAGGCCGAACGAGACGCGGTTACGCGGGTCGCGACGCGCGAGGGCGGCCACGTCCGGCCAGTCCGCAGGCGCGCTGCCGTTGATCATCGCCTGGCCGACGCCGTCCTCCCGGGCCTGTTCGACCGCGGCATAGGGCACTTCGGCGAACTGGTAATGGCAATGGGCGTCGCGGAGTTCCATCGGTCCGACGGAGGCTGACCGCGGACGCCGCGGCCTCAACGACGAACCACCTTGCCCTGCCGCCCCGCCCTGCCCTATCTCCGTGGCAGGATGAAGACGCCGCCCCTGCCCGCCGAAGCGCTGATGACCGTCACCGGCCTGCCCTACCCGCTCAAGGCGAAGGGCAAGGTCCGCGAGGTCTTCGACCTAGGCTCGCATTACCTGATCGTGGCGACCGACCGTCTCTCGGCTTTCGACGTCGTGATGCCCAACGGCGTCCCGGGCAAAGGCATCCTCCTCACCCAGATCAGCCTCTGGTGGTTCGACCAGGCGCGCCTCGTCTTCCCGACCCACCTCGTGCCCGACCACGCCAACGCGCTGGCCAAGGCCCTGCAGGGCCACGAGCACCTGATTCCGCGCTCGATGCTGGTGCGCAAGCTCAAGCCCCTGCCCGTCGAAGCGGTCGTCCGCGGCTACCTCGCCGGCGGCGGCTTCAAGGAATACCAGAAGACCGGCGCGATCCTCGACCACCCGCTCCCCGCCGGCCTGCTCGACGGCTCCAAGCTCCCCCAGCCGATCTTCACCCCTTCGACCAAGGCCGCCGAAGGCCATGACGAGGCCATCACCCGCGCCCGCTGCGGCGAGATCCTCGGCGAGAAGGTCTTCCGTACCATCCAGGAGACGTCCCTCGCGCTCTACCGCATGGGTGCCGAACGCGCGGCCAAGGCCGGCGTGATCCTCGCCGATACGAAGTTCGAATTCGGCAGCGCCCCCGACGGTTCGCTCGTGCTCATCGACGAAGTCCTGACGCCCGACTCTTCCCGCTACTGGCCCGCCGCCACCTGGCAGCCCGGCCGCGCCCAGCCTTCTTACGACAAGCAGTTCGTCCGCGACTGGCTCGAGACCCAGCCGTGGAACAAGACTGCGCCGGGCCCGACCCTGCCGGCCGACGTCGTGCAGAAGACGCAGGCGCTCTACGCGGAGTGCCTCGAGCGGCTTACTTCGTAAGAAGTTGATCCGTTGACCAGTTGGCCGGTTGGCCAGAGATGGTTCAAGGCGAGGACTGCACCTGGTGCTGTCCCTGACTGACATGTCGCGGAACTGGGGTCGACAGGCTGGATCGGATAAGTTACCAAACGACCATGAAGCCGACCCCGCTCCTCGCCCTCCTCCTTGCCGCCGTCGCGTCCGCTGCGCCGGAAGCCAAATTCCGCCCGCAGGAGATCGGTCAGATCGAGATCGGCTACGGCCTTGCGATCGCCGACGTGGATGGCGACGGCAAGAAGGACATCGTCCTGGCCGACAAGACCACGATCCAGTGGTATCAGAATCCCACGTGGAAGAAGCACGTCATCGCCGAGAACCTCACGAAGGAGGATAACGTCTGCGTCGCCGCCCAGGACCTCGACGGCGACGGCAAAGCCGAGATCGCCGTCGGCGCGGGCTGGAATCCCTCCGACACCGTTAAGAGCGGCGCGGTCTTCTACCTCATCCCGCCCGCCGACCGCACCCAGAAGTGGGAAGCAGTGAAGCTGCACCACGAACCGACCGTCCACCGCATGGCCTGGGTTGAAGTCGCGACGGCGCGCTGGGACCTCGTCGTCCAACCCCTCCATGGCGTCGGCAACAAAGGCGGCGTCGGCGTCGGCGCCAAGCTGCTTGCTTACCGCAAGCCCGCCAACCCGAAGGACGTGTGGACGACCGAGGTCGCCAACGACGTCAGCCACATCACCCATAACCTCGAGGCGGTCCGCTGGGATCGCTCCTCGCGCCAGCAGATCCTCACCGGCTCCAAAGAAGGCATCTGGTTCAACACCTACGCCGACGGTAAGTGGAGCCAGACGCAGCTGACCAAGGAACCCGTCGGCGAACTCCGCGCCGGCAAACTCCCCTCCGGGGCCATGATCGCGACTGTCGAGCCCTTCCACGGCACTAAGTCCGCCGTCTACACCCGCGACGCCGCCGGCGTCTGGCAACGCCGACAGATCCTCGACGGCTACAAGGACGGCCATGCCGTCGCTTGCGCCGACTTCCTCGGCACCGGCTCCGACCAGGTCATGATCGGCTGGCGCGGTGCCAAGCCGACCGACCGTGGCATCCGCCTGCTCACCCCGCTCGACGACGCCGGCCAGACCTGGCGCACGGACGTCGTCTCGACCGAGGCGATCGCCGTCGAAGACTTCAAGGCCGCCGACCTCGATGGCGACGGCAAGACCGACCTCATCGTCGCCGGCCGCCACACCAAGAACCTCATGATCTTCTGGAACGCCCGCTGAGGCTTCCCGGATAGGCATGAAAAAGCCCTCGTGAGAGGGCTTTTTGCTTTCAGGAAATAGTCCGACTAGGATTTGAACCTAGACAAGGAGAATCAGAATCTCCTGTGCTACCATTACACCATCGGACTGTCCTGAGTCGTCTGACGATGGGACTCTGGGTCGGTTCGTCAAAAAGAAAGGAGCGTGGGCTTAAGCCGAAATTGCATTAAAATGGAGGCTCCGAGGCCCGGAGGCTCAGTGGACCAGAGGGAGTTGCCCGTTTTCAGGTGACGGGTGACAGCCCCAGGTGGCGGGTGGCGGACTTAAGTTTCCGGCGACCTGAATTGAGGTAGGGCTGACCAGCCTTGGTCAGCCGCGGTTGAGCGAGGGCGCTCAACCCTACCTCAAGACAATCACTACCCCTATACTCGATACTCCATACTCGATACTCTCTTCAGGTCTGGCCAACTGGCCCACTGGTCAACCGATCAACTAGTGCTATCTCTCTCCGGCCCTCAGGTCCTCCAGCCCTCCTTTACTTCTTCTTCGCCTTTTTCTTCCCCTTCTTCTCCTTCGGCGCTTCGACCGATTTCGCCAACCACTGTCCATATTCAGCTTCGGACACTTCGCTGGCCGCGAGGCCGAGCGTCTTGATCACGACTTCGACTTCCGACGCTTCAAATTTCAGGCCGTTTAATTCCAGAAAGGCGGCCGCAGCCATGAAGCCCGTCCGCTTGTTGCCGTCGGTGAACGGGTGACCCTGGACAATCCCGACCGCATAAGCGGCGGCGAGACGCGCCAAGGTGGGTTCGCCGTAAGAGAACAGATGCTTCGGTCGCGCCAAAGCCGACTGCAGACGACCGGCGTCGCGAATGCTCGCGTCGCCTCCGTAATCGGCGACGACGAGTTCGTGGAGCGCCAAGACGGACTCCAGACCCAACCAATGAGGCTCTTTCATTTGGCTAGTTCGCCGAGGGCGTTCCGGTAACGGCGGCTCAAAGACTTGAAGACCGCCAGCTCCTTCGCGAAATCGGGGTTAGTCGCGAAGAGGCGGACGCCATCCTTGGAAGCGGAGAAATCAAGACCGTCACCCTCCTCGACCCGCAGCTGTTCCAGGACTTCCTTCGGGAGGATCACTCCGAGAGAGTTGCCGATGCGGCGAACTTTGAGCTTTTTGGCCATGCGCTTAATGTGACAACTTTTGTTATAACATCAAGCCCAAAGTAAACCTCCCGGTCTCCGGTCTCCCTTTGAGCGCTGACTCTCTGCCTTGGGTAGGGATGCGATGACATCGCATCCGCTGTCTCAAGGTAGGGTCAGCACTGCGTGCTGACCTAGTGGATTTCATTCTCGGGTGTCAGGTGGCAGCCCCGGGTTACAGGTGGCGGGATAGATTTAACTCAAACAATCCATTCCCGGGTCCCAGGTCTCGGCCCTCAGGTCTCAGGTGCGGGTTATCAGGTACAGGTGCGGGTACGGGCAAAATTCAGGTCCTGAACCTGTACCCGAACCTGATCACCTGAACCTGGTTGCCGACAGCTGAGACCCGTGACCTGAAAATTCCTACCCCAGCCAATCATCCGGTCTCCGGTTTCCCCTTGCGTGCTGTCTCTTTGCCTTGGGTAGGGATGCGATGACATCGCATCCGTCGGGATTAAGGTCGGACGCGATAGTGATCACGTCCCTACCTCGAGGCAACTAGGGCAGCACGCGGTGCTGCCCCTACCCAAGGCCATCACTCCCCCGATGCTCCAAACTCGATACTCTATACTCTCCGGGCCGCTGCCTCAGGCCCGCCGTCCCGGCGCTCGTTCCACGACCTTCTTCATCCGTCGCAAAATCTCGCGCAGACGTTCGCGGGGACACCCGAAATTAAGGCGCACATGACCGGGGCCGCCGAAGTCGGCGCCATTGCTCAGGCCGACGCCGCCCTTCTCGAATTCCGCGTGGGCGTCCTCGAAGCCGAGGGCGGTGACGTCGAACCAGACGAGAAAACTGGCCTGCGGACGCTGGCGCAGGATGACGCCGGGCATGGACTTGAGTTCCTGTTCGATGAGGTCGAGGTTGCCGCGGAGATACTCCACGCACTCGAGGCGCCACGGCTCGCCGTGGTCGAACGCGGCCTGGGTGGCGGCGAGACCGAACATGTTCTGGTCGAGCGACAGGCCCTGGAGGACGCGACGGAAGCGCGTGCGCAGGCCTGCGTCGGGGATGATCGCGAAGCCGCAAGTGAGGCCGGCGATGTTGAAGGTCTTGCTCGCGGCCATCAAGGTGACCGTGCGGGCGGCGATATCCTCGCCGAGCGTGGCGAAGACGATGTGCTGCGCGGCCGGGTCCAGCACGAGGTCGCAGTGGATCTCATCGGAGCAGACGGTGAGCTCATGCTTGCGCACGAGGGCGGCGAGGCGGTCGAGCTCGCCGCGGTCGAAGACGCGCGCGAGCGGGTTGTAAGGATTGCAGAGCAGGAGCACCTTGGCGTGCGGCTGCGCGCAGGCGGCCTCGAGCTTGGCCCAGTCGAACGTCCAGCGGCCGTCGGTGAAGACCATCTCGAGCTTGAGGGGATTACGCTCGGACAGGACCGGCGCGCTCATGAACGGCGGGTAGACGGGCGCGGTGGTGACGACCGATTCACCCGGCTTGCTCGCGCAGCGGATGGCGGCGTGGATGCCCGGCACGAGCGAGCACATGAATGTGATCCACTCGGGCTTGATCTCCCAGCCGTGGCGGCGACGCACATGATTGACGACGGCCGCGAAGACGGAATCGCGCTGCGCGGGGTAACCGAAGACGCCGTGGGCGGCGCGTTCGCGGATGACTTCGATCACCGCGGGCGGCGCCTTGAAGTCCATGTCCGCGATCCAGCAAGGAATGATGTCCTTGTCGGCATACTTGTGCCACTTGGTGCTGTCGGTCCCGGCGCGTTCCGGACAGCTGTCGAAATCGAAAGCCATAGTCTGAGGTGAACCTTGGATTGAAGCCGAGGACGGGCAAACGCAATCTGCCGACATGCCTTCCGTCCGCGTCATGCCCGCCACCCTCACCGGCTGCCAGGTGCGCGTCGGCTCCCTCGACGGCTTCGCGGCCGCGGTGACCGCGGCGGGCGAACTAATCCTCCGGATGCCGACCCAGTCGGCGGAGTTCCGCCGTCGTCTCAAGTCCTGGGGCTGCGCCATCGTCCCCGGCCGCCTCCCGAAGGTCCGCTCCATCCGCGCCCACGGCAGCCGCTTCCAGCTCAAGGTCTGGCAGGCCTGCCAACGGATCCGTCCCGGGGAGACCGCCACCTACGGCGAACTCGCCAAGGTCGTCGGCTGCCGTTCGGCCCAAGCCGTCGGCACCGCCCTCGGCGCCAATCCCCTCGCGATTCTCATCCCCTGCCACCGGGTCGTCAGCGCGACCGGCGCCGGCGGCTTCGCCTGGGGGCTCGCCCGGAAGCGCCGCTGGCTAAAGGCCGAACACGATGGGTTGGCTGACTGACCTCGACCGGGGGTTCTTCGACCTGGTCTTCCCCCGGGACTGCGCGGTCACGCAGGCGCCGATGGACGAGGAGTCTCTCCGGCACCTCTCCCCCGCCGGCGTCGCCCTGCTCCCGCGGATCGGCGACCCGCGCTGCCTGACCTGCGGACATCCCTTCGAAGGCATTCTAGAAGGCGACCGGGCCTGCCCGCACTGCCTCGACCTCCGTCCGGCGTTCGGCCGGGCGGTCTGCGCCTTCCGCGCCCGCGGTCCCGCCCGCAGGATCGTCCACCGCATCAAGTATGAGCGCTGCCCGTTCCTGGCCGACGATCTCGCCGCGGCCGCCGTCGAAGACGAAGTCTTCCGGCGCCATCTGGCCGGTTC
>JBILHF010000088.1:0-5541 GCA_044350605.1 Opitutales bacterium | reverse complement strand
CTCATCCCTACCCGTTGTCATGCTTGGACTTGCAATCATTTGCTAGGGGTTTTCTCTCAATCTGGGTCACTCCACCAATTGTGAATAACTTTCGGCGTCACGCATCAAAGGCTTCGGCCGGCTCATTCTGGGCCGCGTGCGCCTTGCTGTCTGTTTGTTACGCACAGGTTTCCGCCCAGACCGCCCCGGATGCCGGTAGTTTGTTTAATCAGATTCAGCGTAGTTTCCCGCCGCCCCGTCTGCCCGACGTCGGTCCGCCCGCGCCGCCGCCCAAGGTCGAACTCACCGAGCCGAAAGGACCGAAGATCGTCGTCACGACTTTCCGTTTCACCGGCAATCTCCTGATCCCGTCCGAGACGCTCGCGCCGCAGCTCGCCGCGTATGTCGGCAAGCCGCTTGGCTTCGAAGACCTGCGCAACGCCGCGGCGGAGATCTCGCTCTACTATCGTCGCCAGGGATACGTCGCGACCGTCGCCGTCCCGAAGCAGGAAGTGAAGGACGGCGTGGTCACGCTGCGCGTGCTCGAATCGCGCTTCGGCGGCGTGACGCTCGACGCGGCCTCCGACGGTCGCATCGACCCCGAGCTTCTCCGCCAGATCATCCTGCACGCCATGCAGCCGGGCGCACCCACCGACATGCGTCAGCTCGACCGCGGCATCCTGCTCGCGGGCGACATCCCTGGCGCCGCCGTCACCGGCGGTCTCGCCGCCGGCACCGAGGAGGGACGCAGCGACCTCGTGCTCCTTTCGCGTCGCACTCCGACCTGGTCCGGCTCCGTCACCGCCGACAACGCCGGCGCGCGTTCGACCGGCGAAGCGCGCGGCCTCGCCTCGCTCGCGCTGGCCAGCCCGCAGGGCAAGGGCGAGCAGTTCAACGCCGACGCGCTCAAGTCCGACGGCGCGCTCTACGGCCGCTTCGGCCTCGGCATCCCCGTCGGCTACGAAGGCTCGCGCGTCTCGGTCGGCGTGAGCCGCATGGATTACGACCTCGTCGCCGACGAGTTCCTCGCCGCGCGTCTTTCCGGCCAGGCCACCACGTGGTCGGCCGACTACGTCCGCCCGCTCGCGCGCAGCCGCGTGTTCAACGTCAACTTCACCGCCGGCTTCGAAGACAAGTCCTTCCGCAACGAAGCTGCCGGCACGATCGCGAGCGATTACGGCATCCGCGCCCTTTCCGCCGGCTTCAACGGCAACCTTTACGACGATCTTTTCGGCGGCGGCGTCACCAGCGCGCAGGCGGTGTGGTCCGTCGGCGAACTCGACCTCGCCGGTTCGCCGAACCAGGCCGCGGTCGCCGCGAGCACACGCGCCGAAGGCCGTTTCCAGAAGCTGCGTCTCGCCGTCTCGCGCACACAGAACGTCGCGCAGGACCTCGTCCTCGCCGTCTCGCTCAACGGACAGCTCGCCTCCAAGAACCTCGACTCCGCCGAGAAGCTCTTCGCCGGCGGCGTCGGCGCCGTGCGCGCTTATCCCATCAACGAAGGCTCGGGCGACGCCGGTTACATCGCTTCGGCCGAAGCCCGCTGGCAGTGCGCACCCCGCTGGCAGGCCATCGCCTTCGTCGACCATGCGCGCATGCGCGTCAATGCCGACAACGCCATCGCCGGCGCGGCGGTGAACAACGACCTTTCCTACGAAGGCGCCGGACTCGGACTCAGCTGGCAAGGTCCGCTTGATTCGGTCTGGCGCGCCACCTGGTCGCGCCGGATCGGCGATAATCCCAACCCCCGCGTCGACGGTACCGACCAGGATGGCTCGCTCCGCGCGGACCGCTTCTGGTTCTCGGTCGCCCTGAACTTCTGACCTTGCGGAAACCTCGTCGCCATTTCCCGCTGACCCGCGCCGTGCTCATGACGGCGGCGTTCCTGCTGCCGCAGGCGATGGCGCAGACGGCTCCCGCGACCGGCGCGTTGCCTTCCGGCGGGCAGGTCGCCGCCGGCCAGGTCTCGCTCGCCACTTCCGGTCCGGCCGCCGCGCCGACGCTCACCGTCACGCAGGGTTCGGACCGAGCGATCGTCAACTGGGCCGCCTTCGACGTCGGACGCGACGCGACGGTGCGCTTCGACCAGCCGTCGGCTTCTGCGGCGATACTCAACCGCGTCGTCGGCACGGACCCCAGCCGGATCTTCGGCCGCCTGACCGCCAACGGCCAGGTCTTCCTCGTCAATCCGAACGGCGTCTACTTCAGCCCGACCTCGAGCGTCGACGTCGGCGCGTTCGTGGCCTCGACGCTGTCGATCGGCGACGCCGACTTCCTCGCGGGCCGGCTTGATTTCCGTCGCCTCGGCGCGACGGGTACCATCGTCAACGAAGGCGCGATCCGCAGCGCGCTCGGCGGCTACGTCGCGCTCCTCGCGCTGGAAGTCCGCAACGCCGGACTCATCATGGCCGAGACGGGCAGCGTGCTTCTCGCCGCGGGCGAGGCCGTCAGCTTCAACTTCGATCCCGCCGCGGGCGTGACCGGACTCCTCGTCGAACCCGCGAGAGTGCAGGCGTTGGTCGACAACGGTCGCATCGTGCGCGCGCCGGGCGGCCAGGTCATCGTCTCCGCCCAGGCGCACAACGAGATGGCCGCGGGCGTCATCCGCAACACCGGCGAGATCGCCGCGAACGGCATCACCACCGACGGCGGCCGCGTCATGCTCGGCGCCTCCGAGTCGGTGGAGCAGGGCGGACTCGTCGACGCCTCCTCCGCCACCGGTAAGGGCGGCTCCGTCGACATCACCGCGCCGACCATCGCTTTGCTGGACGCCTCGTCCTTGCTCGCCACGGGCGAATTGGGCGGCGGTCGCATCCACGTCGGCGGCGGCTGGCAGGGCGCCGGGCCGCTCCCGCAGGCGCGTCGCGTCACCCAGGCCGCGAACTCGCTCGTCGACGCCTCGGCGATCCGCTTCGGCCGCGGCGGCGAAGTCGTGCTCTGGTCGGACGTCCGCGACATCCTTTCGCTGACGCAGGCCGTCGGCATCATCCGTGCGCGCGGCGGCGAGCTCGGCGGGGACGGCGGCCGGGTCGAGACCTCCGGCTACGGGCTCCAGGTCAGCGGCATCTCCGTCGACACCCTTTCGCCCAAGGGACGTACCGGCGACTGGTTGCTCGACCCCGTCAACATCACCATCGCCAACAGCGGCGGTAACCTCACGCCTGACCAGGTGCGCATCGGCCTGATGACGAGCAATGTCTCGATCAGCACCGCCGGCAGCGGTTCGGCCGTCGGCGTCTCGCCGTCCTATTCAGCCGGCGCGGGGGACATCAACATCAGTTCGCTGACCACTTCGCCGAGCCCGAACAGCCTCACGTTAACGGCCGACAACAACATCAACATCAGTTCGATCGTCGCCTTGGGCGGTGGGCTGACTCTCAACGCCGGCGGCGCCATCAATCTCGGTGCCAACATCATCACCGGTGGCGATCAGAACTACAACGGACCGGTCAACCTGACCTCTGGAGTCGTGCTCGAGTCGACGGGGTGGATCGTGACAAATTACGAGTGGCAGGCCTCCTTCGGAGCGCTCAATGCCCGCTTCGCCGGCCCGTCCGCCACGTTCCGGGTCATCGGAGGCACCGGAGCCCAAGGAGGCTCCGACGGATTGGTCGGCATGGCAGGTGGCGCTTCCGGCGATTACACCGCCACCGTTGCGTTGTCCGGCGTCACCGATGCGATCATCCAAGCCGGTGCCGGCGGCAGTGCCGGCGCTAACTCCGCCCAGAATAACGGTGGCGGCGCCGGTGGTACCGGCCGCGCCGGTTACCAAGGTGGGGCTGGCGGCCACGCCGGCGGCGTTGGTTCCTCGGGCGCTGGCGGTGGCGGTGGCGCCGCTTCGGTCGTGGCCATCCTCGGCGGCACGATCGTCGGCGGTGGCGGCGGCGGTGGCGCGGGTGGCAATAACGTCGCCAACGATAATGAGACGACGGGGCAGGGTGCCACCTCTCAGGTCGGTTCCGGTAACGCCGGTGAAGTCGGTGGTTTCGGTGGCACGCCTCTCGGGGACGGCGGCGGCTCCGGCGGCGGCGGCGGCGGTATCCTCGGCGGACGTGGCGGCGTCGGCGTCAACGGCAACGGCGGTGAGACCTCGGGTCGCGGCGGTTTCGCCGGCACGAGCGGCGCCTTGGGCGTCACGGTCAGCGGCGTCACTCAGACCACTTTCGCCGCGAATCCTGCGAACGCGGGCGGGACGACTCCCGCGGCGGGTAGGGATGGCTTCGTTCTGTTCACCGGCAAGCTCGTCGCTTCTTCGACGCCGGGTAATATCATCTTCGCTTCCACGATCAACGGGGCGCAGTCCCTGACCATCAACACCGGTTCCGGCATCGTCACCTTCGGCGGTAATATCGGAGGTGTCACTCCGGTCGGGGCTCTCTCGGTCAACGGCGCCGGCGCCCTGCTCGGGGCCGGCACCGGGACTCGCACCATTCTTTCCGGCGGCAATCAGAGCTGGAATGCTCCGCTGTCGCTGGATTCCCGCAGCCTCTGGCTCGAGACGCGCGGCGCCGCGGCTTCGGCCTTCGTCATCGATCTCAATCAGGGCCTCACCAAGGCGAGCGGCGGCGACATCACCGTCGATCTCCGGGCGCACCGTGACATCTTCATCGGCGGTTCGTTCACTCCGGCTACGGGCAAGGTGGATCTGCGGTTCGAGGCCGATTACGAGAGCAACGGCGTCACCGTCGTCCGCGATGGCGTAGGCTTCATCCAGGTCGGTGGGAGCATCAGCACCAACGGCGGCATCCTGCGTTTCGGTAGCGGCGCGACCGCCACCGTCAACGGCGCCAGCACGCTCGTCGGCGGCGATGTCTACGTCACCGGCGCCAGCGCCGCGACCTTCAACACCGGCGGCGGTGCGTTCGAGATCCAGGGCGAGCTCCTCGTCGGCAACGCGTCCGGCCTGAGCATCCTCACCGGCGGCGGCGCCGCGACCTTCGCCGGCGCGATCGATGCCGGCAACACGTATAATTCGGTCATCGGCAGCATCCTTTGGACCGCCGCTCTGGCTGACGCCGCCACCGGCACTCAGGGCGCGGTAGGTTCGACTTATCTGGCGACCATCACTTCCCGCTTGGAGAACATGGTGGTCATCCGGTCGGCCAACTATGACACCGCCTGGCTGGCCGGTCGCCGTACGACCGGAATCGGCACGAATCAGGTCTGGCGATGGGTGGCTGGACCCGAGGGGCTGATGGACTCCAGCCGAGGCCTCCAGTTCTTCACTCAAAATTTCACGGGAGCCGGCGGAACCGCCATCGGCGGCGCGTATACGAACTGGAACGGCGGAGAGCCGAATAACTCGGGCGGCGCGAACACGGATGCGGCCGGCGAACCCTACCTGCAATTCGCCGGAGCGAACGGGAATTGGAACGACCTCTCCACGACGTCGACGTCGCCTAATCGCTACGTCCGTGAGACGTTGCTCGCGGCCAGTCCGCTGACGGTCGATGCGGGCGCGGGCGCGGTGACCTTCTCCGGCGCGATCGGCCAGAAGAAGGCGCTGGGTAACACCGCCGTCACCGGCGGCGCGATCACCTTCGGCGCCGCGACGAGCGTCGG
>JBILHF010000146.1:0-3164 GCA_044350605.1 Opitutales bacterium | reverse complement strand
GTGACCTGCCTCGCCGGCGACGTCATCGGCGACTACTCCTTCGCCGCGCCGCTCAAGATCGGCCAGCGCCTGGTGTTCATGGACATGTCGCACTACACCTTCGTGAAGAACACCACCTTCAACGGGGTGCCCCTGCCGGCGATCGCCAGCTTCGACCCCGCCCTCGGACAGGTCCAGGTGGTCCGTCGCTTCGGCTACGCCGACTACAAGAACCGCCTGTCCTGAGCGGGGCTAGTTCTTGACCCCCGGGACGAGGCGGGCAAGATGGGCGTCAACCGACACCATGAAGACTCGCGAAATCATCATCCTCCTGCTGGCCGCTGCCTTCGGCGCCATCGCCATCGTCACCTGGAACGGCGAAGAAGAGGCCAAGGCCCTGACCGTAAAGGCGCAAGCCGAACTGACCCAGACCAAGGCCGCCGCTGCTAAGGCCGCCGCCGACCACAAATCCGCCCAGGAGAAGGCCGCTGCCGCCCTCGCTCAGACCAAGGCTGACGCCGACGCCGCCAGCAAGCAGGCTGAGGCCGCCCTCGCCAAGGCGAAGGATGATGCCGTCAAGGCCACCGCCGAGCTGAAGGCCGACCTGATCAAGGCCAAGGACGCCGCCGCCAAGGCCGCCATGAAGGCCACCGAGCTCGAAAAGGCCAAGGCCGCCGCCGACGCCCGCGTCAACGAACTCAACGCCGAGCTCGCCAATCTCCGTAACGGTTCCGAACTCAAGGAAGCCATCGCCCAGCGCAAGAAGGCCGAAGCCGACCTCGAGGCCGCCTCCGCCGCTCTCCGCGAAGCGAACGCCAAGCTGGCCGCCGCCCTCGCCCGCATCGCCGAACTGGAAGAAGAGAACCGCCGCCTCCGCGATCAGCCCCGCGGCACGCCGAATACTTCGCCCAACTACCGCGTGCTCTGAGCGCCGGTTAAGTCGTCCGATCAGCCCGACCGCCCGGTCGGGCTTTTTCGTGGCTGGGCGAAGACGTTACGTAGTTTGGCGAGCAGCGTCGGACGTGCCTTCGGCTTCAGCTCATGCTCCCATAGCCGCAGGACCTTCCACCCCGTTCGCCTCAGACGCCGCGTATCGCGGCGGTCCCGGGCCTGGTTCCGCCGGAACTTCGCCCGCCAGAAGGCGGCGTTGCCCCGCGGACGCGTCCCGTGCTGCGGACAACCGTGCCAGAAACAGCCGTCGGCGAACACCGCCAGCCGGCGAGCCGCGAAGACGAAGTCCGGCCTCACCTGGAATCGTGCGCCGGCGGCCGCGCGGCCGCCGATGGCCCGTTGACGCCGCCAGCCCGACCAACCCTCGGCCCGGAAGACCTTCGCCAAGGCCTCTTCGGTCGTGAGGTTACCGCGACCGCGGACCTTGGCCATGAGCGCGCTGCGCTCGGCGCGGGTGTAGACGTCCGCCATGTTTTATCATGGATACGAAACAGCCCGGACCGCAAGGTCCGGGCTGGTCGGCGTATCCGCCAACGGAAGAGGGCCGGCTGCCCAGCCGGCCCTCGAAGCATATCCCGACCTCTTGATCGGCTTAGTAGTTGAACTGGAGCTGGATGGCCAGACGGCGGGCGTCCTTGATGATGGCGGTACCGGCGGCGTTGGTGCGCTCACCCGTGAGCGAGTACATCATCGAGAGCTCAACCTCGGGGCGCCACTGCCACTCGAAACCAAGATCCAGATCGTTGACGACCATCTTGTGGGCGTTGGTGCCGAACTTGCGGGCGCCGTCAAAGTAGTTCCAGCGCACGAAGGGAATGAACTCGGAGGCTTCGCCATACTGGTAGCGGTAGCTGGTCTGGATGTAGCCGCCCTGGAGACTACCTTCGTCGATGAACGTGCGGGCGTCGTTCAGCTGAGGTCCCTCACCGGTGGTCCATTCGGCTTCGATACCCCAAGGCTGCGGGAACATGATGAAGTGGGCGGAGGCGCGGCGATCCTTGAAGCCGTCGGTTTTCTGGCGCTCAGTGGCTTCTACAGGGGTACCGACGCCGGTGATCAGGGTCGGGGTGACCTTGAAGCGACCTGCGTAACCACCGAGGCCGGCTTCATACATCTGGCCGCTGGCGGCGACCCACGGGTAAGTGAAGCGGATCAGCGAGTGGACTTCGCCGTTATTGTCAGCCTTGTTCAGGCCGGTGCCACCGAAGAAACCCGCGGCGAAAACAGCGTAGTCACCCGAGCCCTTGAAGCCCTCGGCGTTGTGCTTCTTGAAGAGGGCACGGCTGGCCTTGTCGGCCCACATGTAGTAGACGCCCTGGTCGCGTTCGCCTTCGACCGCGGAGTTGAGGGCTTCCGGACGCTCGATGGCGAGTCGGTTCTGGGAGGACTGGAGATTCACCCAGCCGTACGGCACCTTGGAGACGCCGACACGGACGCGATGCTCCCTGTCTTCATCGAGGGCGATATCAGCGTAGATGTCGCGGGTCTGCATGCCGAAGTTGCGGGAGGTGCCGGAGTCGACGCTGGCAGCCAGGTCAAACTGGGTATAGAGGGACACACGGCCAATATCGCCCGTGATCTTGAAGCGGGCTCGACGAATGACGATCGACTGGGCGTTATCGACGGAGCGGTCGGCCGGGAGACCACCGATGAGCTTAGCGGCGTCATTCATCTGTTCGGTCTGGCGGACCTGGGTGTAACCGTCGATCTTCAGCGTGTCATACCAAGTGGCCTTCTTAGGACCTTCGGCGAGCTTGGAGATCGCGGCCTGCTCGAGAGCTTGGGCGCGCTCTTCAGCGGTGATGAGCCCCTTCTTGACCAAGAGGTCAAGGGCGGGGTTCCGCTCGGCGGCGGAGGCGGTGAGTGCGCAACCGAGGGAGGCGGCGGCAACGAGGAACTGCTTGGTGCGGTGGTTCATGAGGAGATGTGAATGCGACGGCATCCTCTCATACGATTGTTACGGTTTCGTGGCTAACGGGGTAAGTCCCCGCAACACCCCTATAGGTTAATTAGCCTAGAAAAGGCGCCAATCCTCCGAAAACATCAGCAAAAGCAGGCTTCCAGCTGAGTTCGGTCCGAATCCGGCCCGTCGCTACGATGCGGCTGGGCTGGGTCCGGCCTCCTTTGGCCACCCGCGGACCCGCCGGAGCCGACGGATCGAATACGGGGGCGGACTGACCAAGGCGTTCCGCGATCCAGCGGGCGAGCGCTTCCTTCGTCACGGGATGACCGTC
>JBILHF010000033.1:0-18096 GCA_044350605.1 Opitutales bacterium | reverse complement strand
GCTGGGTCCGGCCTCCTTTGGCCACCCGCGGACCCGCCGGAGCCGACGGATCGAATACGGGGGCGGACTGACCAAGGCGTTCCGCGATCCAGCGGGCGAGCGCTTCCTTCGTCACGGGATGACCGTCGCCGACATTGTAGACCCGAGCGCCGTCCGGACCCGCGACGAGCGCGGCGAGGATCGACGACGCAGCGTCATCGCGGTGCAGATAGTTGATGTAATGGTCGACGCGGCCGCCGATGACGTTGTCGCCGCGACGCAGCTGGTCGACCATGTGATGCCGACCCGGACCATAGAGCCCGCCGAAGCGCAGCACGCGGGCCTTGGCGAAACCAGAATGCAAGACCGCGCGCTCGCCGCCGAGGATCGCATCGGCCGTCGGCGCGCCGCCGACCACGCTCTCTTCGTCGACGATGCGTCCGTCGTCCTGACGATACACTCCGGTGGAACTCGTGAAGACGAACGCCTGCGCACCGACGCCGCGGGCCCAGGCGAGCGAGCGCCTCACGCCGACGTCATAGGCCAACGCATAGGCTTCCGGCCCGCCGCCTCCGGTGCTCGCGGCGTAGACGACGGCGTCAAACTGCTTCGGCAACAAAGCCCAATCACCGGCATAAAGGTCGAAGGCTTCCGAAGCGATGCCCTCTCCGCGTAGTTTATCGCGAGAGGCTTCGGAGCGGACGACGCCGAGGACGTCGTGCCCGGCCGCCTTGGCCTGACGGGCGAATTCGGCGCCGACATATCCGCAGCCCAGGACAGCGATCTTCATGGGCGGGCTTCCCTGGGAAGATGGGAAGCGACCCACTCCGCCGGAGTGGAGCCGGACTTGGCGGAAAGCAGTCCGAGCAGTTCACCCGCGTCCGCGGCGGCCTGCGCCTGCGGCTCTGGCCCTTCGACACAGGCGCGCAGGCGGGCGGCGAGCGCGGCGGGTTCGCAGGCGCCTTGCAGGTATTCCGGCCAAGCCTGACGCTTGAGGAGGATGTTCGCGATGCCGAGATGATCGATGCGACCCGCGATGAGGTAGCGGCCCATGATCCAGGTCAGCGGGTTGGCGCGATAGACGACGGCCCCCGGAATGCCGGCGAGCGCGACGGTCAACGACATGGTGCCCGAGCTGACCAACGCGGCGCAACCGGCCGCCGGCCCTTCGGAGACCGGGCGCAGATCGATGCCCTTGGCTTCCTCGCCATACTCAGCGAGCAGGCGATAAAGCTCCGCATGGACTTCGCCGCCGGTGTGCAGAACCAGCGCGCGACGCTTCGGATGACTAAGACGGAAAAGCGCGAAGGCTTCGACCAGGGCCGGGAAGATCTTGCGTACGGGCTTGGGCCGGCTACCCGGCAGGAGTAATACGGGGCCATCCGGATCATGCCTCAGCCCGGGGATGTGCTCCTTCTCGGCGAACGGATGGCCGACGAAGCGCGCGTCGAGTTTGGTATCGGCGTAGCACGCGGGCTCGAACGGGAAGATCGTACCGACGGAGTCCAGGTCGCGCGCCATGGTGAAACGACGCTTGGGTTTCCACGCCCAGAGCTGCGGACTGACGTATTGGATTACCGCGGTCTCGCCGAAGCCGGCGCGGGAGAGGCCGGCTTTGCGCAGTTCGTTCGCGAGGCGGAGATTGAGTCCGGGATAGTCGACGAGCACGACGACCTTGGGCTTCCACTGCAACGTCCAGTCCACCATCCGGTCAAAAAGCCGGCGGTAGAATGGGTAAGCGGACAGGATCTCCACGATGCCCACCGCGGAGAAGGTGGTCATATCGAAGAGCAGCTGGGCGCCGGCGGCGCGGAGCCGCGGACCGCCGAAGGCGGCGATGCGTAGGCCCGGGCGGGCCGCGAGGAGGTCCGCGACGACCTTCGCCGCATGCTGATCGCCGGAATGTTCACCGGCCACGACGAGGACGTCGACCTCGCCCCCGCGGGGCCGATCGAAACTCGCCGGGATGGCCGGGAACGCGCTCATTTGCGCGCCATGCCGGCGCGGATCTGTTCGGTGATCTGGATGGCGACCGCCAGGGCGGTACGGCCGAGCTCGCCGCTGACCTTCGGGCTCTTGCGGTCGCGGACGCAGGCGGTGAACGAAGCCAGCTCGATGGCGAGGGGCTCGCCCTTCTCGATCGGGATCTCTTCCTTGGCGAAGCCGCCCTCGGCGGCCGGGTCGACGCGCACGGTGTGGCCCTTCTGGCCCATGAAGTCGATGGAGAGGTAGCCGCCGGTCTGGAAGACGCGGATCTCGCGGTTCTTCTTGAGCGAGACGCGGCTGGCGCTGAGGTTGGCCACGCAGCCGTTCTTGAACGCGATGCGGGCGTTGGCGATGTCCTCGGTCTTGGTCACGACAGACACGCCGACGGCGTCGATGCGCTCGACCGGGGAATTGGCCAGCTGGAGGACGATGCCGATGTCGTGGATCATCAGGTCCAGGACGACGCCGACCTCGGTGCCGCGCGGCGTAAAAGGAGCCAGACGCTCGGCGGTGATGTAACGGGCGTCGGTGACGGCCTGCTCGAGATAGGACATCACAGGGTTATAGTGCTCGATATGGCCGACCTGGACGATGCGGTCGGCCTTGGCGGCGGCCTCAAGGATCTGGGCAGCCTCCTCTAGGGTGACGCAGATGGGCTTTTCGATGAGGAGGTGCACGCCCTTGGCCAGAAGCGGGAGCGCCACGGCGGCGTGATGGTTCGTCGGGACGACGACGCTGACGGCGTCGCAGTTGGCCGCCATCTCGTCGAGGGTGAGGAAACGGCGGCAGTCATGCTTGGCGCAGATCTCCGCCGCCCGGGCGTCGTTCGGCTCGAAGATGCCGGCGAGCTCGGCGCCGGGCAGGGTCGAATAGATGCGGGCGTGGTGCTGGCCGAGCGAACCCGTGCCGGCCACCCCGCAGCGGATGCGCGTAGCGGTCATGGCCCGAGACTCCCTCGGCCGAAGGCTTCCTTCAATCCGAAAACCCGCCGGCCTTGACCTCGAAACCGAGGGCGTCCTTCGCCCGCTTGACGCGGACGAGGCTGCCTTCGGGGATTTCGCCGGCGAGCATGGCCTTGGCGAGCGAGGTCTCGACCTCACGCTGGAGGTAGCGACGCAGAGGGCGCGCACCGTAGACGGGGTCGAAGCCCTTCTCGGCGATCAGGGCCAGGGCGGTCTTATCGAAATCGAGGCGGATGCGCTTGGCGGCGAGGCGGTCGTTGAGCCCGCGGAGCATGATGGCCGCGATGGCGGCGACCTGCTCGGGCCCGAGGGGCTGGAAGAGCGCGATGTCGTCGATGCGGTTCAGGAACTCGGGGCGGAAGTGCGCGCGGAGGTCCGCCATGACGGATTCCCGGACGCTGTCCGTGAGACCGAAGCCGGCCTGCTCGGCGATATGCCGGCTGCCGATGTTCGAGGTCATGATGAAGATCGCGTTACGGCAATCGACGGTGCGCCCTTGCGAATCGGTCAGGCGCCCGTCGTCCAGGACTTGGAGCAGGATGTTGAAGACTTCGGGGTGCGCCTTCTCGACCTCGTCCAAAAGGACGACGGCGTAAGGGTGACGACGGAGGGCCTCGGTGAGCTGGCCGCCCTCCTCGTGGCCGACGTAGCCGGGAGGCGCGCCGACCAGACGCGAGACCGCGTGCTTCTCCATATACTCCGACATATCGATGCGGATCATCGACTTCTCGCTGTCGAAGAGTTCGGTCGCGAGCGCCTTGGCGAGCTCGGTCTTGCCGACGCCGGTGGGGCCGAGGAAGAGGAAGGAGCCGACGGGGCGGCGAGGATCCTGCACGCCGGCGCGCGAGCGCTGGACGGCTTCGGCGACGACGCGCACGGCCTCATCCTGACCGACGACGCGGGCCTTGAGATTATCGGGCAGGCGGAGGATCTTCTGGCGCTCGCCTTCAAGGAGCTTGCTCACGGGCACGCCGGTCCAGCGGGCGACGACCTCGGCGACCTCTTCGGGCGTGACGGTCTCACGGAAGAGGCCGGTGGCCGACTTCGCGGAGCCCTCGAGCTTGGCGACATCCTTCTCGAGCTCGGGGATGGTGCCGTAGCGGAGCTTGGCGACTTCCTCCAGTTTGCCGGCGCGCTCGGCCTTGGCCATGTCGGCCTTGGCGTCCTCGAGCTGCGCACGGGAAGACCGGACCTTGGTCACCGCTTCCTTGTCGGCCACCCAGCGGGCGCGGAAGGCGGTCTGCTCCTCGCGGGCGGCGCCGAGTTCCTTGCGGAGCACGGCGAGCCGGGCCTTGGAGGCTTCGTCCTTCTCGTTCTTCAAAGCGGATTCCTCGACCTCGAGCTGGAGCACGCGGCGGTTAAGGGCGTCGAGTTCCTGCGGCACGCTGTCGATCTCGGTACGGATCTGGGCGCAGGCCTCGTCGATGAGGTCGATGGCCTTGTCCGGCAGGAAGCGCGCGGTGATGTAACGGTCGGACAGCGTGGCCGCCTCGACGAGCGCGGCGTCCTCGATGCGCACGCCGTGGTGGACCTCGAAGCGTTCCTTGAGGCCGCGCAGGATCGAGACCGTGTCGGGCACGCTGGGCGGCTCGACCAGGACCTGCTGGAAGCGGCGTTCGAGCGCGGGATCCTTCTCCACGTGCTCGCGGAATTCCTTGAGCGTCGTGGCGCCGATGCAATGCAGCTCACCGCGGGCCAGCATGGGCTTGAGGAGATTGGCGGCGTCCATCGCGCCGTCGGCCTTGCCGGCCCCGACGAGCGTGTGCATCTCGTCGATGAAGAGCAGGATGCCCCCTTCGGCGGACTTCACTTCGTTGAGGACGGCCTTGAGTCGCTCCTCGAACTCGCCGCGATACTTCGCGCCGGCCACGAGCGAGCCCATGTCCAGGGAGAAGAGCGTCTTGTCGCGCAGGCTTTCGGGGACGTCACCATTGACGATACGCTGGGCGAGGCCCTCGACGACGGCGGTCTTGCCGACGCCGGGTTCGCCGATGAGCACGGGGTTGTTCTTGGTGCGGCGGGAAAGAATGCGGATGACGCGGCGGATCTCCTCGTCACGTCCGATGACGGGATCCATCTTGCCCGTGCGGGCGCGGGCGGTGAGGTCCTGCCCGTATTTGGAGAGGGCTTCGTAAGTGGCCTCGGGGTTGGCCGAAGTCACGCGCTGCGAACCGCGCACCGCCTGGAGCGCGGCGAGGATCGCCTTACGCTCGAAGCCGACCGCGGCGAACGCCGGACGAAGCGAGGGCGACTCGGCGAGCGCGAGCAGCACGTGCTCGGCCGACACGAAATCATCCTTCATCGTCTCGGCCTCGTCCTTGGCCTTGAGCAGGAGCGCGTGGGTCTCGGAAGAAAGGCCGGGCTGGCCCGCGGCCTGCGCGAGCTTGGGCAGGCGGGCGAGCTGGCCGGCGACGGCCGTGGCGAGGGCGGCCTCATCCTTGCCCGCGCGACGGAAGAGCGAGGAAGTCACGCCGCCTTCCTGCGTGAGCAGTCCGTGGAGAAGGTGCGCAGGTTCGAGCGCCGGATTGCGACGCTGCATCGCCTCGCTCAGCGCCTGCTGGAGGGCTTCGGAGGTCTTTTCGGTCAGGTTGCCGTAGGGAGTGGACATGCCACCCTTCATGCACCGACCGTTCCAAAGTCGTTCCCTGATTAAAGGCTGAAACCGAGGTCAAACGCGGAGCAAGCGAGACACGCCAGCGACATCGAGTCCCGTGGGCGACGAGTTGTCGCTCCTTGCGTCAACCCCTAAAAGACCGGCGAAGGAGGACTCCCTTGTTGCCGAAGCCCTCCCCTCTTCGTTAGAAATCCGCCATGACGCACGACGCGGAGCTGGCGACCTTGGAGCGCCTCCTCGATGACCCTTCGCCGGTCGTCCGCCAAGCCGTGCTCGCGAAGCTCAAGGCCGCCGGCCTGCCGGGCGTGCTCTGGCTCGAAGGCCTGACCAAGGACGAGACCCTGGCCGCCCACGCCCGCCTGCTGCTCACCGACCTCCGCACCCCGGAAGCCGCCGCCCACTCGTTCCTCGCGCACATCCGCGACGCGCATTGCGACCTCGAAGAGGCCTGCCTCCTGCTGGAACGCGCCACCGATCCGTCGTTGGCCGACGACGCCTACTCCGCCGAACTCGATCGACTGGCCGAACGCACCCGTGAGCTCATCGCCGAACCGCTCGACGTCCGCGGGAAGTGCCGGCTGCTCTGCCGCGTGATCTTCGGCGAAGAAGGCTACCGCGGGGCCCAGGAGAGCTTCGCGATCCCGGCCTCCTCCCTGCTCTCCCAGGTGATCCGTACCCGCCGCGGCATCCCGATCTCGCTCTGCCTGATCTTCCTGCTCGTCGCGCGTCGCCTTGGCCTGCCCGTCGAGCCGGTCGGCCTGCCTGGCCGCTTCATGGTCGGCATCTTCCGCGGCCGCGAACCGCTCTACCTCGATTGCTACGAAGGCGGCGCCTTCCGCACGCGTGCGGAGGTCCAGCTCCTGCTGCTCGACAATCAGCTGCCCGCCGATGAGGCGTTCCTCCGTCCGGTGACCACGCACCAGACGCTCGCCCGCTGCTGCCGTAACCTCGTCTCGCAGTTCGAAGCGCAGGGCGACGACCGGAGTAGCCGCCTCTTCCTTACTTTCGTCCACGCCTTGGAACAGACCGATGAGCGCGCCTGACACCCTCACCCTGGCTTCGTTACGGACGACGGACTTCGCGCCCGGCCAGCTTGGCGTGCTCGGCGATCCGATCGCGCACTCGCTCAGCCCCGCGATGCACAACGCCGCGCTCGCGACCCTGCTGCCCACGCACCCGCGCCTCGCCGGCGTGCGCTACCATCGCCTGCATGTCACCGCCGGTGAGCTGCCGGAGGCACTCACGCTCCTGCACGCCAAGGGCTTCGCCGGCGTGAACCTGACCGTCCCGCACAAGATCCAGGCGCTCACGCTCGTCGAGACGCTCTCACCCGAGGCCCGTCGCGCCGAATCCGTGAACACGCTCGTGCGCGCGCCGACCGGCTGGGCCGGCCACACCACCGACGGCCAAGGCTTCCTCGAAGCCCTGCGCGAACGCACCGGCGGCACGACCAACGGCCGCCCGGTGATCCTACTCGGCTCCGGTGGCGCCGCCCGCGCCGTCGCCGCCGCTTGCCTCGACGACGGCTGCGCCTCGCTCTGCCTGCATAATCGCGACGTCGCCAAGGCCACCGACCTGGCCGCCACGCTCGCCGACCCGCGCGTGCGTGCCGCGGGACTCGCCGAGATCAAAGCCTCACCCGATGCGGTGATCGTCAACTGCACGACGCTCGGGCTGAAGCCGACGGACGCCTCGCCCTTCCCGGCCGAGCAACTCGCCGCCGGCCAGTTCGTCTTCGACACGACCTACGGCGCCGAACCCTCCCGCCTGCTCAAGGACGCCCGCGAGCGCGGCATCGCCGGCTGTGACGGACGTTCGATGCTCCGCTGGCAAGGCGCGCTCGCCTTCCGGCGGTGGAACGGCATGCTGCCACCTGACGCCCCGATGCGCGCCGCGCTCGGTGAATCCACCCTCTGACCATGACGCTCGCCGACCTCCGGAACTTCGCCCAGCTGCATCCCGGGTTCGCCGCGCTGACCGCCGGCGCCTTCGGAGCCTGCGTCGGCAGCTTCCTCAACGTCTGCATCCATCGCCTGCCCAAGGACGAATCGATCGTCACCCCGGGCTCGCATTGCGCGTGCGGTCAGCCGATCCCCTTCTGGTATAACATCCCGCTCTTCGGCTGGCTCACGTTGCGGGGTCGCGCGAAGTGCTGCGGTGCAAGCATCTCCGTCCGCTATCCTCTCGTCGAACTGATCACCGCCCTGCTCTTCGTCGCCGCGTGGTCTTTCCTCCCTCCGGCCAAAGCCGCCGTGGCCTGCGTCTACCTGCCGCTGCTCGTGGTCCTCGCCGGTTGCGATCTCGATGACATGATGGTCCCAGACGCGCCCAACTTCGCGCTGGTCGGGACCGGCCTGATCGCCGCGCTGCTCGTGCCCTCGCTCCATGGCGAGACCGCCCACAGCATCGAGGCCGTGAATCGTTTCCGCGCCCTGATGGACGCCCTGCTGGGCATCGCCGCCGGGACCGCCCTGGTCTGGTGGATCCGGACCATCGGGACCGTCCTCGCCGGACGTGAGGCCATGGGCGAGGCGGACATTATCCTTTGTGCCGGGGTCGGCGCCTATTGCGGCTGGCAAGGGGCCGTTTTCTGCCTTTTCGGGGGGTCGGTGGTCGGGGTCGTGACCGCCCTGCCCGGCCTTATCCAGGCCAAATTCAAAGGGGAAGAATACGCCGGTGTGGTGCCTTTCGTGCCCAGCATGGCCGTAGCCGGGGCGGTCTGGTTCTTCCGCGGACCAGAGCTGGTCGCCCTCTGGCAGAACTGGGCGGCATCGTGAATGGTTCTGACTTGTCAGCCCCCTACCCCCCGCCAATCATCCGAACTCACCCCATTATGAAGCAGCTCGCCCTTGCTACCTTGATCGCTTCCGCCGCCATGGTCGGTTGCACGACGTACGACACCCCTTACCACGGCAAGAACGTGTCGATGGAGCCTTCCCACAACTTCCTCGGCATCGTGAAGGTCGAATCCGGCTCCTACGGCCACTCCGACAAGGCCACCGTCGGCGTCAACATGAGCGAATTCTACGGACGTCGCATCACCTCTGGCGACCGCGTCACGCTCTTCTGGGGCGCAGTCACCCTGACCGACTACTAAGTCGTCAACTATCCCTTGCAGAAGCCCCGATTTCGGGGCTTCTTCATTTACAGGCCATGAACGTCCCCGGAAGCAATGTCGCCCGCCATCTCCGGATCGCGGCTACCGACCGTCCGGAAGGCCTGGCCACGAAGTCGCCGGTCAGCGTCAGCCCGACGGGTGAAGTCCGTCACGAGACCCGCACCTTCCGACAACTCGACCAGGAGAGCGACGCGGCCGCCGCGCACCTCGCCCAGGCCGGCCTCACCACCGGGGACCGCGTGCTGCTGGCGGTACGTCCTGGTCACGACCTGATCGTAGGGATGTTCGCGCTGCTCAAACTCGGCGCCGTGCCGATCGCGATCGACCCCGGCATGGGCTGGTCGGCCTTCCTGGACTGCGTGCGTCGCTCCCATCCGACCGCCCTCGTCGGCGTCCGCGCGGCCAGCCTGCTCAGCCGCCTGCCGCTTGCGGCCTTCCGCACCCTCCGCACCCGCGTGACCGTCGGCGGCTCCGCTTGGCGCCAAGCCCTCGCTTCTGTCTCAGCCACGCCTCGTCCGCTAGCCACGGTCGACCCCGACACGCTCGCGGCGATCCTCTTCACCTCCGGCTCGACGGGCGCCCCCAAGGGCGTCTGCTACACCCACGGGATGTTCGACGCGCAGATCGTATTGGTCCGCTCGACCTACGACATCCGCCCCGGCGAGACGGACATGGCGATGCTACCGCTGTTCGCGCTCTTCAACCCGGCCCTCGGCGCGACCACGGTCACGCCGCTCCTCGACCCTTCCAAGCCGCTTGCGGCCGACCCCGCCCCGCTGGTGTCCGCACTGATCGCCGAGAAGGTGACCCGGTCGTTCGGCTCGCCCGCCATCTGGAGCAAGGTCGCCGACCACTGCGAGAGCCGAGGCCTGACCTTACCCGACCTCAGTCTCCTCCTCATCGCCGGGGCCCCGGTCTCAGGCGAACTGCTTGCGAAGCTCCGGACGATCGCCCCGCACTGCGAGACGCACACACCCTACGGTGCGACGGAATGTCTGCCGGTCACGACCGTCGCGGCCGCCGAGCTCCTGGGCGAAGCCCGCCAGCTCGCCCTCCGCGGCCAAGGCACCTGCGTCGGCCGGCCGGTCAGCGGCGTCGAAATCCGCGTGATCCGCGAGACCGACGGCGCGATTGCGACCTTGACCGAAGCCCTGACCTGCGCGCCCGGCGAGATCGGCGAGATCATCGCGACGGGTCCGAGCGTGACCCGCGAATACGACGGCCTGCCCGAGGCCACGCGCCTCGCGAAGATCGCCGACGGCGACCGTATCTGGCATCGGATGGGCGACCTCGGTTCGCTTGACGCCGAGGGACGACTGTTCTTCTTCGGTCGTCGGGTGGAGAAAGTCCGCACCGTCGAAGGCGACCTGCCGACGGAATCCTTCGAGCCCGCCTTCCGCCAGCATCCGCAGGTCTTCCGCTGCGCGCTCATCGGCCTTGGCGACGCGCCGCGACAGACGCCCGCACTGGTCGTCGAACCGCGTGCCGGCTCCTTCCCTGCGACTGACGCCGACCGCGAACGCTTAGTGGCCGAACTGCGCGAGCTCGCCAAGGTCAACCCGGCGTCCGCGTGCGTGAAGCATATCGTCTTCCAGCGCGCCCTGCCGGTGGACGTCCGACACAACGCCAAGATCCATCGCCTCCAGCTCGCCAAGGAATGGAGCGCCCGACTCGCCCGATGAACACCCCTCTCGTCCTCGTCACCGGCGGCGCCGGCTTCCTTGGCCAGGCGGTCGTGCGACGCTGCCTCGCCCGCGGCTACCAAGTCCGCGTGCTCGGCCGCACGCCGATGACCGGCGAACTCGCCAGCCAGATCGAGTTCATCCGCGGCGACATCGGCGACCGCGCGACGGTCGACGCCGCGGTCAAAGGCTGCGACTACGTCTTCCACGTCGCGGCCAAGGCCGGCGTCTGGGGCCCTTGGGAAGATTACCTGCGCATCAACATCGACGGCACTTCGCACGTCGTCGACGCCTGCCAAGCCCACGGCGTCCGCGCCTTGGTGCACACGAGCACCCCTAGCGTCGTCTTCAACGGCGAGGCCTTCCGTGGCGCCGACGAATCCCTCCCCTATGGCGACAACTGGCTCTGCGCCTACGCGGAGACCAAGGCCATCGCCGAGGAAGTCGCGCTCAAGGCCGCTTCGGAACGACTCAAGGTCTGCGCGCTCCGCCCGCACCTGATCTGGGGCCCGGGCGATCCGCATATTTTCCCCCGGATCCTCGCCCGCGCCCGCGCCGGCAAGCTCCGCATCGTCGGCGACGGCCAGAACCAGGTCGACGTCACGCACGTCGACACCGCGGCCGACGCGCACCTCGGCGCGCTGGACGCGCTCCTCGCCGGACGCGCCAACGGCAAGGCCTACTTCCTCTCGCAAGGCGAACCCGTGAAGCTCTGGGAGTTCATCAACCGACTGCTCGTCGGCGCCGGCGAGAAACCCGTCACGCGTCGGATCAGCCAGCGCGCCGCCTATTGGCTCGGCGCCTTGCTCGAAGGGGCGTGGACGCTTTTCCGCCTTAAGGGCGAACCGCCCATGACCCGCTTCGTCGCGGTCGAACTCGCCAAGGACCATTGGTTCGACGTCTCCGCCGCCCGCCGCGACCTCGGCCTCAAGCCCGCCGTCGAGACCTGGGCCGAACTGGACCGCCTCGCGGCCACCCTGCGCAGGAAGTGATGCGTTCGCTTGCCCCGCCCCGTTTTCACCGCATCCCTCTCACCCATGCCCGCCGACGGACTCCAGCCTGATAAGACTTTCCACGTGACTATCCGGACCTGGTTCGACCAGACCGACGGGCTCGGCATCCTCCACCACTCGCACTACGTGCTCATGATGGAACGTGCGCAGAAGATCATGTTCATCGCCTTGATGGGCAAGGACACCATCGACCCCGCCGTGGCGCCGGATGTCTACGTGGTGGTCCGCGACATCGACCTGCACTACCTCGTCGCCATCCGCCCAGAGTGCGACGTGAAACTGATCCTCAGCGTCCGTAAAGTCCGCGCCGCCGGCCTGACGGTGGATGTGGAGTTCCGGAGCCCGGACCTCGCCACCCTTTACGCCAAGGCCTCGCGCACGATCTGTCGCATGGATGGGACGTCGCATCAGCCCTCCGCCTGGAGCGACGAGTTCAGGGCGAAGCACGAAGCCCTTATCAGGGCTTAAGAGCAGATGACTGAGTCGATGGCAGATGACAGAGGTCTGCATCGATAAAGACAGACGGCATAAGTTACTTTCCGCCTAGGGTTATTCATCGGCGCAGTCCACTGTCATCCTTCATCTGTCATCGATTCAGCCATCTGCCCTCGACTCTGCCCTCTAAGCTGCGCGCAGCGCGGCGCATATCCCGCACGTCTTCCCATCGCATCCGCGGGCGGTGCAGTGTTCGCGGCCGTAGAAGATGATCCGGAGGTGAAGTTTGTTCCAGCTACCCTCCGGGAAGAGCCGCTTGAGGTCCTTTTCGACCTGCTCGACGGACTTGCCCGGGCTGAGTTTCCAGCGCTTCGCCAGACGATGGATATGGGTGTCGACGGGGAAGGCCGGGACGCCGAAGGCCTGGGCCATGACGACCGAGGCCGTCTTATGGCCGACGCCGGGAAGCTCCTCGAGCTCCTCGAAGGTGCGCGGCACGACGCCGCCATGCTTCGCCATGAGCATCTTGCCGAGGCCGACGAGGGCCTTGGATTTCTGCGGAGCCAGTCCGAGCTGGCGGATGAGCGTCAGCACGCGGGCTTCGGTCATCGCCGCCATCTTGGCGGGCGTCCCCGCCTCGGCGAAGAGCGCCGGGGTGATCTCGTTGACCTTCTTGTCCGTGCACTGGGCCGAAAGTACGACCGCCACCAGGAGCGTGAAGGCGTCCGTGTGATCCAGCGGCACGGGCGTCTCGGGGTAAAGCTTCTCGAGCTCCTTGCCCACGTAGTCGGCTCGTTCCTGCTTGGTCATACACAGACCATGGGCGCCCCTCCGCCGATGGCAACGCGCCACGGGCCGAAGACTTATTCACAAGCCCTCAGAGAGGTTGCCAAACCTTATGCCGAAACCGTCATTCTCTAATACCCCCACCCTCCCTTGGTGGGCGGTTGCGACACCCGTTTCCTCCTTCAAAAACCATCGTCACTTCCATGGCCCAACTGCCCTACGATCCGTCCAAGATCTCCCGCGAACTCGCCCGCCATTACATCCCGGCGACCGAAGCCGATATTCAGGCCATGTTCGCCGCCGTCGGCTCGAAGGACTTCCCGGACATGTATGCGCACATCGACCGCGCGGTGCAGTTCGCCGGCCCGCAGGACCTCCCTGAGGAACTCGGCTATCAAGCCCTCGCGGACCGCATGGAAGACCTCTCGAAAAAGAACTCTGTCAAGACCGCCTTCCTCGGCGACGGCCTGCAGGTCTACCGCACGCATGAGATCGTCGGTCACGTCTGCTCGATCCGCAACCTCACGACCTCCTACACGCCTTACCAGCCCGAGCGCTCGCAGGGCACGCTGATCACGCACTGGATCTACCAGTCCACGCTCGCCCAGCTGACCGGCTTCGAAGCCGTCAACTCCTCCCTCTACGAACGTGCCAGCGCGCTCTTCGAAGCCGCCGTCTGCGCCGTGCGCATGGCGGATGCCGAAGCCAACACCGTGCTCGTCGCCGGCAACCTGATGCCGGCGGACCTCGAAGTCCTCCGTACGCACGTCGCCGACACCTCGGTGAAGTTGGAATTCCTCGGCCCCGAAGACGCCACCGGCCGCCTCTCCGCCAACGGCATCGCCGCCGCGGCCGCCCGCCTCGGCAAGCAGCTCGCCGCCGTCATCTTCCCGCAGGTCAACGCCCTCGGCCTGCTCGAGGACGTCGACGCGCTGACCGACGCGTGCGCCGCCGCCGGCGTGAAGTCCATCGCGGTGATCGACCCGATGCTCCTCGCCACCGGTGGCCTCAAGGCTCCGGCGCAGTATGGCCAGAAAGGCGCCGACATCCTCGTCGGCGAAGGTCAGCACCTCGCCATCGGCGCCAACTTCGGCGGCCCCGGCCTCGGCATCTTCGCCGTCCGCCACCACGCCGACAAGAAGAACGAAGTCCGCGAGACCCCGGGCCGCTTCGTCGGCAAGGCCAAGGACAACGCCGGTCGTGATTGCATCGTGATGGTGATGTCCACCCGCGAGCAGCACATCCGCAAGGACAAGGCCACGTCCAACATCTGCTCCAACCAGGCCTTCATCGCCACCATCGCCGGCGCGGCCATCCTCGCCCGCGGTGAAGCCGGCATGGCCGCCTCCTGCGTCGCCGGCCGCGACCAGGCCCGCCGCGCCGCCGCCAAGCTGCACAACATCCCCGGCCTCAAGGTCTGCTACGCCGACCAGGCTTTCTGGAACGAGTTCAGCCTGATGCTGCCCGAACCCGCCGCCGCCGTCATCGCCAAGGGCCGCGCCGCCGGCCTGCACGTGGGCGTCGACATCACCGGCCGCACGCCCTGCCACTGCTCGCTGCTCAAGATCTCCTTCAGCGACCTCCAGACCGCCGCCGACACCGATAAACTCGTCGCCTTCTTCGAAGGCCTCTACGGCAAGTCCGCCGGCACGAAGGCCCTCGCCGAAGTCCCCGCCGCCCTGCTCCGCCAAGGCGCCGTCGGCCTGCCCTCCTTCCCGCTCTCCGAACTGAAGGCCTACTACTCGAAACTCGGTGAACTCAACGTCTCGCCCGACACCGGTTGCTTCCCGCTCGGTTCGTGCACGATGAAGTATAACCCGCACATCAACGACTGGGCCGCCGGCCTGCCGGGCTTCACCGGCCTGCACCCGCAGGCTCCGGCCGAGGACGCGCAGGGCTCGCTCGAGCTCCTCTGGCAGATCCAGGAATGGCTGCGCAAGATCACCGGCCTCGCCGGCCTGACCACCCAGCCCGTCGCCGGCGCCCAGGGTGAACTCGTCGGACTCAAACTCTTCCAGGCCTACCACCGCCACCACGGCCAGCACCGTGACATCATCCTCATCCCGACGACCGCCCACGGCACGAACTTCGCCACGGCCACCACCGCCGGCTACGCCACCAAGCGCAACCCCGATGGCTCGCCTTCGGGCATCGTGCTCCTGAAGTCCGCCCCCGACGGCCGCGTCGACCAGACCGACTTCGCCGCGAAGATCGCCGAGTTCGGTCCGCGGATCGCGGGCATGATGGTGACCAACCCGAACACCTCGGGCGTCTTCGAGACCGACTTCCAGAAGATGGCGACGGAGATCCACCGTGTCGGCGGACTCGTCTACATGGACGGCGCCAACATGAACGCCATCGCCGGCTGGGTGAACCTCGGCGCCCTCGGCGTCGACGCGGTCCATAACAACCTGCACAAGACCTGGACCGTCCCGCACGGCGGCGGCGGCCCCGGCGACGGCATCGTGGCCGTCTCCGAGCGCCTCGTGGACTTCCTCCCCGGATTCCAGATCGAGAAGCACGGCGACACCTACGTGCCCGTGAAGCCGAAGCACAGCATCGGCTCCTTCCACCGCCACTGGGGCAACTTCGCCCACAAGGTGCGCGTCTACACCTACCTGCAGCGCCTCGGCAAGGAAGGCGTCCGCCGCATGGCCGCGATGTCCGTCCTCTCCAGCCGCTACCTGTTCTCCAAACTGGGCAAGTCCTTCCCGTCGCTCCCCGCGGCGGCCGACGGCGTGCCGCGCATGCATGAGTTCATCCTCACGCTCACCGAAGAGGACTTCAAGCGCATCGAAGCCGCCGGCATCCCGCGCGCGGGCATCATCGCCCGCGTCGGTAAGCTCTTCCTCGACTTCGGCTTCCACGCCCCGACCGTCGCCTTCCCCGAGGTCTTCGGCCTGATGATCGAGCCGACCGAGTCCTACACGAAGACCGAGCTGGACCGTTTCGCCGAAGTCGTGCTGGCCATCGGCGAGCTCATCCGCACGAACCCGGAAGTCCTCAAGTCGACCCCGCGCTTCACGCCGGTGGATCGAGTCGACGAAGTCGCCGCGAACCGTAACCTCGTCCTCAGCGAACACCTCACGGCCCTCCCGCTGATCAACGAGAACCGTCTCTCGCCCGTCCTGCTCAACGCGATGCCCGTCGCCGAGATCAAGCAGCGCGTGCTCGCGACGGTCTGATCAGGCCTTCAGCACATCGTAGGCATGTGGTCTGCCCGCTTCGCCCTTAATCCAAGATTTAGAAGTGCCCGGGGCTACTCGGCCTTGATGAATCGGCCCCGGGAAATCGCCGCGTAGGCTCCGCAGATAATCGCCGTCGCGCCGCAGATCCAGAAAACCTGACCCGAACTGACCTGGAAGACCTCCCGGGCGACCCATTGGACGCCGGCGGCGAATAGGATTCCGATGAAGCTCAGGCTGCTCACCGCACCCTGCACCGAGCCTTTGTCCTCAGGCGCGGGACGATGCTGGATGACGGAGACGATCGGGACGATGAACAAGCCGGCGGAGAAGCCCAAGGTGGCCATGCAGATGCCGAACGTGCCGGCCGTGACACCCTCTGTGCCCATTGGCACAGTGCTCAGGGCCAGACCGAGCGCGCCGATCGGCACGAGGCGATATTCGATGTGACCACGGGAAGCATAACCCGCGACGACGCTGCCGAGCCCGATGCCGAGCGCCAGCCAGACGTTCATCAGGCTGTTATCGGTGTCGCTGAGATTCAAGACGCCCCGCCCGAAGACCACCACGTTCATCATCACCAAGGCTGAGATGAAATAGAAGCCAGTGTTACCCCAGCACGCGCGCCAGAGGTCGCGATCCTGTTTGATGATCATCAGCTGTCGCCAGAGGTTGGTGACGGGATTAATACGGACGGGACAAGTCGGGTTGGCGGCAGGGACCGGCGTGATCTGCCGGCTGAGCAACCAGCCGAGGAAAGCGATTACCATCAAGATCGGACCGGCAATCCACTCGAGCCCCTTGGTCTCGTACCCCTTCAAGGCATCCGAGAAGAGCCCGGCAGCCACCGTGCCGAGGATGACCCCGAGGAAGGTCAGCAGGGCGAGGATACCGTTACCCCAAGACAGTTTCTCGTGGGGCAGGATTTCGGGCAAGATGCCGTATTTGGAGGGTGCGAAGATGGCGCTGTGGCAACCCATCAGGAAGACGGCCGCGAGATTAAGCACTACGTTTCCAGTCGCCAGAGCGAGCCCAGCGAAAGCCATGATGCCCATTTCCGCGACCTTCACATTGACCATCACGCGTTGCTTGCTGTTACGGTCCGCCAGCCAGCCCCCCAGCATCGCGAAGAGGATGAACGGCGCCGAGAAGACGGCCGTCACCAAGGAGACCATCCGATCTTGTGAGCCTCCCCCGGCGGAGGCGGCGGCACTGGTCATGAGGACTAGGATGATCAGCTGCTTGAGCGCATTGTCGCTGAAGGCATTCTGAAATTGCGTCCCCATCAGGCACCAGAAGCCACGTTGCCAGCCGGTTGCCGAGGAAACAGGGGGTGGGGCCATCCCCCATCTGACGCCCGGCAGAGTCTCTTTACAAACCTATTGGAGGCAGGGCGGCTTAATCGCCCAAGGCGGCGAACAGCTCTACCGCTGATTCGGCCTTATTAAGGATATACACGTGATAACCGGGGGCGCCGCGGGCGACCAGGCCTCTCGCCTGGCGGACCGCCCAGGATACGCCCACCTTGCGCTGGGCCTCTTCGTCCGGACCGCAGGCCTCGAGCTCGCGCACCAAGGCGTCCGGGATCCGGGCCTTGCAGAAGCCGCAGAAGTTCCGCGCCTGCTTCAAGGAAAGGACGGGCATGATGCCCGGCAGGATCGGCACGGACACTCCGGCCGCACGCGCGCGGTCGACGAAACGGAAGTAATCCTCGTTATCGAGAAAGAGCTGGGTGGTGACGAAATCCGCGCCCGCGGCGACCTTTCCGGCGAGGAAGCGGATATCACTCAGGTCGTCGACGGCGTCCGGGTGACGTTCCGGGAAACCGGCGACACCGACGGCGAAACGACCGGGCTGCTCAGCGGCAATCTGGCGGACGAGCCCCTGCGCATGCGCGAAGCCCTCCGGATGGGCGGTGAAGGTCGTCTGCCCCTTGGGCGGATCGCCACGCAGGGCGAGGATACCCGAAAAGCCAGCGCGGTCATATTGCTCGATGATCGCGGAGAGCTCTGCCTGGGAATGTCCGACGCAAGTGAGGTGGCCGATCAGCGGGATACCCATCTTCACGAGCTCCGCGCCGTAGGTGATTGTGGTGTCCCGGGAAGTGCCGCCGGCTCCATAGGTCAGGGAGGCGAAATCGATGCCGAGGGGCTTCAGGGTCGCCGCCACCTTAAGCATGCGCGCGCCGCCTTCCGCGTCCTTGGGCGGAAAGAACTCGACCGAGACCGTGGGTCGGGCGGGATGCCGGAGAGCGGCGATGAGCTGGGAGCGGGACATCTGAAGTATCTTCTTATCGAGATATGAAGATGTATGTCAAGACCGAGCGGTCATTCATC
>JBILHF010000118.1:0-4207 GCA_044350605.1 Opitutales bacterium | reverse complement strand
GGTAGGGCTGACCGCCTCGGTCAGCCGCGGTTGAGCGAGGGCGCTCAACCCTACCTAAAAATAGGTCCGCAGCATCCTTTCCGGTTTCCGGTCTCCCCTTGGGGCGGGGCTTTCCTGTCCGCCAACCGCTAACCGCTTTTGGGCGGGATGGCTTTAGCCATCCCGCCCAATACGACTAACCGGGGTTTTAATCCGGTTAGCGCTCAAAGTGGTGGGCTCGTAGGGATTCGAACCCCAAACGTCTGATCCGTAGTCAGAAATGATATCCATTTCACCACGAGCCCGTAGTGAGGGGTTTGAGCAAACGACCCCCGGCCCCTAAGGCAAGGAATTTTTCAGGCCTGCGCCTGATGGAGGGCCACGGTGCCGAAAAGCATCCTTTTATGGCTCACCTTGGCGAATCCGGCGGCCTTCAGCTCTTCGTCGAGCCCGGCGGCGTCAGGGAAACCCGCGATGCTGGTGCCGAGATATTTATAAGCGCCGAAGTCTCCGGTCAGGAGTCCGGCGAGGATCGGCAGCACGCAGCGCACGTGGATGAAGTGGAACGGGGCGAACCAGGCGCTCGGCTGGGAGAATTCGAGGATCAGCAGCGTGCCGTCGGCGCGCAGGATGCGGCGCAGCTCGCCGAGGCCTTTCGCGCGGTCTTCGAAATTACGCACGCCGTAGGCGATCGTGACCACGTCCTGCGAGGCGTCGGCGATCGGCAGCTTCATGCAGTCGCCGGTCTTGAACTCCAGTGTCACGCCTTCCTGCTTCGCACGGACGCGGCCGATCTCGAGCATCGGCTCGCAGAAGTCATAGCCGACGACGGCGCAGTCGGCAGGAAGGTCGCGGCGCAGGGCGAAGGCGACGTCACCGCTGCCGGTGGCGAGGTCTGCCACCGTCCTGGGCTGGGCGGACTTGGCGGCGGCGACGAGCTGTTCGCGCCAGCCGACGCACAGGCCGAGGCTGAGCACGCGGTTCGCGAAGTCGTAACGGGAGGCGATCCCGGAGAACATGCGTTGGACGGCGGAGCCTTCGGGCATGGGCTTACCCTCCGCACATTGCGGAGAAGGTCAAGTGAGGGACTGACTAGGGGGCACGTTGACACGTGGGCACGTGGGCAAGGGGCAAAAACTCGCTCAGATAGCCAAAGGGTCATGGGTGCTCCGTTGCCATCTCCCCTTGTCAACGTGCCAGCGTGCCCACGTGTCCCCTCGACTAGACAAAAACACCCCCGCCCATGAGGACGCGGTCGTGGTAGACGGCGAGGACCTGGCCGGGGGCGAGGCCGCGCTGGGTCTCGGCGAAGCAGATCCTGACCGTGCCGTCGGTCTGAGGAATGAAGCGGGCGGGCGTGGCTTTATCCCGGTAACGCACGCGGGCCAGGATATCCTGTTCGCCGCCGACGGGCTGGTTGATCCACGTGAAGTCGCGCGCGACGGCCTCACTGGTGTAGAGCCACGGGGCGTCGGGCTTGTCGAAGGCCACGTGCAGGGTGTTGGTCGCGAAATCCTTCTTCACGACGACGAAGTATTCGTGGTCGGTGTTCGAGGGCAGGCCGATGCCCTTGCGCTGGCCGATGGTATAGCGGTGGAGGCCGCGATGCTGGCCGATGGCCTTGCCGGCAGCGTTCACGATCGAACCGGGGGAATCCGGGATATGGCGCTCGAGGAAATCCTGCACGGGTACCTGACCAAGGAAGCAGATGCCTTGGCTGTCCTTGCGTTCGGCGTTCGGTAGCTGTGCGTCGGCGGCGAGCTTGCGCACCTCGGATTTGAGCAGTTCGCCTACGGGGAAGATCGCCTTCGCCAGCTGTTCCTGACGGAGCAGCGCGAGGAAGTAGGACTGGTCTTTGTTCGGATCGAGGCCTTCGAGGAGATCGAAGGTCCCGTCGGCGTTCTCACGACGGCGCGCGTAGTGGCCGGTCGCGATGACGTCGTAGCCGTCCTGGAGCGCCTTGCGCAGGAAGACGCCGAACTTCATCTCGCGGTTGCAGATGATGTCCGGGTTCGGGGTCAGGCCGCGGCGGTAGCCGTCGACGAGATATTGGACGACCGTGTCTCGGTAGTCCTGAACGAGGTCGATGATGCGGAAGGGTAGGCCGAGGTGTTCGGCGACGGCCTGGGCGTTGCGGACGTCGTCCTCCCAAGGGCATTCGCCGGGGAAGGGGAGGCCTTCCTCGTTCATCCAGGTCCGGAAGTAGGCCGCATGCACTTCATGCCCTTGCTGCTTGAGCAGAAGGGCCGCCACGGCGCTATCTACGCCGCCGGAAAGGGCTACCAAGACCTTGGACATCGGCGGCCAAAGTAGGGCGGGGAAGGCCGGGGATACAGATTAATTCCAAGGGGTTGGGGCAGGGGTGGGGGTAGGGGTAGAAAACACAGGCGACCAAGGGCTTCAGTAGGTTTGTCCTAACTACCCCTACCCCGACCCCTGCCCCTATCCCTCTGTGCTCTCATATCGCTTTGCTCTCCCTCCTTGGGCATGTTTTCCTGTGCTCATGCGTCTCGGCATCTTTTTCCTCCTCTTCGGGCTTCTTCCTCTTTCGGCGCAGAACGCCCAACTCGCGGGCATGCAGCAGGATCTCGCCGATCTGCGCACCGAGGTCGAGAAGCTGAAACTCGAGAACGCCGACCTGCGCGCCGCGCTTGCCCGTCAGAAGGCCGGCCAAGGTCAGTCGGCCTCGACGAATGAAGCCGTCGCCAAGGCTCGCGCCGAGATCCTGAACGAAGTCGACCGTCGCTTGAAGCAGCAGACCGACGACGTGAATGCCGCGCTCGCGGAACTGACGCGTCAGGTCAACGCCGCCCTCGGCAAGTCCGCCCCCGCGACGAAGTCTGCCAAGCCGGCCGCCCAGTCCGCGGAGCCCGCTGAAGGCGCCCCGTCCGATCAACCGCTCACGGGGTCCAAATATCGCGTCAAATCAGGCGATACCGTCACCAAGATCGCCCTCCGCCACGGTTCGAAGGTCGAATGGATTCTGAAAGCGAATAACCTTTCCTCGCCTGCCGCCCTGAAAGCGGATGTCGATATCTTCGTCCCGCAGCCAGAAAACACCGGTCGCTGAACCCCTCTCAAGCAAAGTCCACATGGCCACCCCTCCTAAGAAATCCCTCGGTCGCGGTCTCGGTTCCCTCATCGGCGGTGGCGTCAAGCCCGCGCAGCCGGCTGCGGCGCCCGTCGCGGCGCCTGCCGCTGCGCCGGCCGCGGCTCCGGTCGCTCCGGGTCTCTTGCTGCAGGAACTGCCGCTGACCTCGATCGTCCCGAATCCCCGTCAGCCGCGCCGCGATTTCGATGACGCCCAGGTCAAGGAACTCGCCGACTCGATTCGCTCCGAAGGCCTCATGCAGCCGATCGTCGTCCGCAAGGTGAAGGATGGCTACGAGCTCATCGCCGGCGAGCGTCGCTTCCGGGCGTTCAAGCTCATCGGCCAGAAGACCATCACCGCCCGCATCATCGACGCCAGCGACGCTTCCAGCGCCGTGCTCGCGCTCATCGAGAACCTCCAGCGTGCGGACCTCAATCCGATCGACGAAGCCCTCGGATTCGCCTCGCTCATGCGCGACTTCAACCTCACGCAGGACGCCGTCGCCGAGCGCCTCGGCAAGCCGCGCGCGACCATCGCGAACAGCGTCCGCCTCCTCGCCCTCGACAATGACCTCCAGGGCTTCCTGCGTAAGGGCCAGCTTTCCGCCGGTCACGCCAAGGCTCTGCTCGGCATCGAGAACGCCGCGCACCGTATGCTCGTCGCCCGTCTCGTCATCGAGAAGGGACTGTCCGTCCGCGCCACCGAAGCCGAGGTCAAGAAACTCGCCGCGACCAAGAAGGGCGAGCGTAAGCAGGCCGTCCAGACCGTCGTGGCCGACGTCCAGAAGCGCCTCGCCTCCCACTTCGCCACGCCGGTCTCGGTCGTCCGCAAGGGCACCAAGGGCAGCATCTCGATCCCCTTCGGCAGCGACGACGAGCTCGCGCGCCTGCTGGAGAAGATCGGGATCAAACTTTGAAGCCAATAAGGTGAGGGCGGTTGGCGGTTAGCGGTTGGCGGTTAGGTAAATGCAAAGAAACAAAGAGGCCCGGGGTCAGATGACTCCAGGCCTCTTTTGTTTATCCCAACCGCTAACCGCCAACCGCTAACACCTCGGCGGCCTCCGGCCGCTCAGTGCTTAAAGTGCCGCATGCCGGTGAAGACCATCGCCATGCCGCGCGCGTCGGCGGCGGCGATGAC
>JBILHF010000134.1:0-3570 GCA_044350605.1 Opitutales bacterium | reverse complement strand
CCCTTGTCGATGGTGCGGTTGGCGACGATGATGCCGCCGAACGGGGCCTGTTTGTCGGTCTCGAAGGCCTTGTGCCAGGCTTCGAGGAGGGTGTCGGCCGAAGCCACGCCGCAGGGATTGGTGTGCTTCAGGATGCAGATCGTCGGGCGCTCGAACTCGCCGATGAGGTAGGTCGCGGCGGTGATATCGAGGATGTTATTATAGCTGAGTTCCTTACCCTGCAGCTGGTCGAAGGCCTCGTGGAAGGAGCCGTAGAGCGCGGCCTGCTGGTGCGGGTTCTCGCCGTAGCGGAGGCGCTGGGCGATGGGCAGGGTGGAGGTGAAGCGGGAGGGCAGGCCGAGGACGTTGCCGAGGCCGGGCTGGGCCTGGGATTCGAGGTAGTTGGCGATCGCGGCGTCGTAGGCCGAGGTGCGCTGGAAGACCTTGAGGGCGAGTTCGCGACGGAGTTCGCCGAGCGTCTCGGGGGCCTTCATCGCGGCGAGTACGCGCTCGTAGTCGGACGGGTCGGTGACGACGGAGACGGAAGCATGGTTCTTGGCCGCGCTGCGGAGCATGGACGGGCCACCGATGTCGATGTTCTCGATGGCGTCCTCGAAGGAGCAGTTCGGCTTCGCGACGGTGGCTTCGAACGGGTAGAGGTTCACGACGACGAGGTCGATGAGCTCGATGCCGTGCTTCTTGGCTTCGTCGAGGTGCTCCTGCGAATCGCGGCGGCAGAGGAGGCCGCCGTGCACCTTCGGGTGCAGGGTCTTCACGCGGCCTTCCATGATCTCGGGGAAGCCCGTGTGCTCGCTGACGTCGGTCACCGGCAGGCCGGCGTCGCGCAGCATCTTCGAGGTGCCGCCGGTCGAGAGGAGCTTGTAACCGTGTTCCTTGACGAGGGCCTGAGCGAAGGGCAGGAGGCCGGTCTTGTCGCTGACGGAGAGGAGGGCGATAGGCATGGTGAAAGAAAGGGGAAGGGGTAGGGGGCGGGGGTGGGGTGGTCAAGGAAGCAGGAGGTGTTGATGGCGGTTAGCGGTTAGCGGTTGGCGGTTAGGGTGGGGTACGGGGGAGTGCGGTCTGAGCCCTGGTTTCTCTGGTTCTTCTGCTTTTTGCGTTTTCCAACCGCTAACCGCTAACCGCCAACCGCTTGGGCGTCCCGCCTCTCCATCATTGACGCTCCCGCCCTTTTTCCCTCCCTCCTTCCAATGTCCACTGCTCTCCTGTTCTCCGGTCAAGGCGCCCAAGTCGTCGGCATGGGTAAGTCCCTGTACGAAGCTTCGGCCTCCGCCAAGGACCTCTACGACCGCGCCGCCAAGGTGCTGCCGTTCGACCTCCGTCAGGCCTGCTTCGAAGGCCCGGCCGAGCTCCTCACCGAGACCCGCGTCTGCCAGCCCGCCCTCTACGTGCAGGGTTACGCCATCGCCCAGATCCTCAAGGAGCGCGGCAAGCTCAATGACCTCAAGGCCTGCCTCGGCCTCTCCCTCGGTGAGCTGACTGCCTACGCCTTTGCCGGCGTCTGGGATTTCGAGACCGGCCTCAAGGTCGTCGCCGAGCGCGGTCGCCTGATGCAGCTCGCCTGTGATCAGACCAAGGGCGGCATGGCCGCGGTCATCGGCGGCACCCGCGAGGATATCTTCAAGCTCTGCGCCGCGTTCGACATCGACGCCGCGAACTTCAACTGCCCCGGCCAGGTCGTGATCTCCGGCGACGCCGACAAGGTCGCCCAGGCCGTCGCCCGCGCCAAGGAGTTCGGTGCCTTCAAGCTCGTGAAGCCCCTGGTCGTCGCCGGCGCCTACCACAGCCGCCTGATGGAGCCCGCCCGCCAGGCCTTCGAGGCCTTCCTGCAGGGCGTCGAATTCAAGCGCCCCCAGGTCACCGTCTACTCCAACACCACCGGCGGCACGCTCGCCGAGCCGGCCGATCTCCGCGCCGCGCTGGTCAAGCAGGTGGTCTCCTCGGTCCTCTGGGAAGACGATTGCAAGGCCGCGGCCGATACTGGCATCGCCCAGTTCTACGAATGCGGCCCCGGCGGCGTCTTGGCCGGTATGATGAAGCGTTCCGCACCCGCGGCCTCCGTGGCTTCGCTGCACGAGTTCGCCGATATTCCCGCCTAAAACCCCTTCCGGCGGGGGCTAACGCTGGACAAGCGCCCCGTCCGCAGTCCTATTAAGCCCTTTCCCTCTTTACCGTGTCCTTAGACCACATCCGCAACTTCTGCATCATCGCGCACGTCGACCACGGCAAGACGACCCTTTCCGACCGCCTGCTCGAGCACACGAAGACGATCGAGAAGCGCCAGATGAAGGAGCAGCTCCTCGACGCGATGGACCTCGAGCGCGAGAAGGGCATCACGATCAAGTGCCACCCGGTGACGATGAACTTCACCGCGCCGGACGGTAAGCAGTATATCCTCAACCTCATCGACACCCCGGGACACGTCGACTTCGCCTACGAAGTCTCGCGCTCCCTCGCCGCCTGCGAAGGCGCGGTGCTCCTGATCGACGCCTCCCAGGGCGTGGAAGCCCAGACCGTCGCCAACGCCACCCTCGCGATGAACCAGGGCCTCGAGATCGTCCCGGTCATCAACAAGGTCGACCTCCCGAGCGCCCGCCCGGAAGAAGCCCGCCGCCAGGTCGAGGACATCCTCACCATCCCCGCGCAGGACGCCGTCCTCGCCTCCGGCAAGTCCGGCATCGGCATCGACGAGATCTTCGCCGCGATCATCAAGCGCGTCCCGCCGCCCCGCTGGTCCGATTACCCGCAGCACCGCGCGCTGGTCTTCGATTCCCTCTTCGACTCCTACAAGGGCGTCATCAGTTACGTCCGCGTCTTCTCGGGCACCTTCAAGGCCGGCCAGACGATCGAGCTGATGTTCAACGGCGTCCGCTCCGTCATCAAGGAAGTCGGCGTCTTCTCGCCCAAGATGAAGCCGCAGGACGAACTCGGCCCCGGCTCGGTGGGATATATCGTCATCAACATCCGCGAAGTCGCGGACGTGAAGGTCGGCGACACGATCACCCTCGCCAGCGACCCGGCCAAGGAGCCCGTCCCGGGCTTCAAGGAAGTCAGCCCGATGGTGTTCAGCGGCATCTACCCGCTCGACACGGCCGACTACGAGAAGCTCAAGACCTCGCTCGCCAAGCTCGCGATCAACGATTCTTCGCTGACCTACACCGCCGAGAGCTCGACCGCGCTGGGCTTCGGCTTCCGCTGCGGCTTCCTCGGCCTGCTGCACATGGAGATCGTCCAGGAACGCCTCCGCCGCGAATACGACCTCGACATCCTTTCGACCTACCCGTCCGTCGTCTACAAGGTCTACACCACCGACGGCGTGGAGCACATCCTCGACAACCCGGTGTCGATGCCCGACCCGTCCGCCATCGAGCACATCGAAGAGCCGACCATCCGCGCGAACATCCACATCCCCGGCACCTCGATCGGCGACATGCTGACGCTCGTCCAGGAGAAGCGCGGCATCTGCGAGCGCACCGAGACCATCGACGGCGACCGCGTCGTCCTCGTCTGCCTCCTGCCGCTCAACGAGATCCTCGTCGACTTCAACGACCGCATGAAGTCCATCACCCGCGG